>NZ_AQUO01000003.1:0-300000 GCF_000371965.1 Paracoccus sp. N5
GTTCGATGCGGGCGCTGGCCAAGCGGCGGGCGGCCTCGCGCCAGGCCGCAAGCCGGTCGAAACGCGGCAGCTCGACCCGGATCATCCGAACAGCGACAATTGCTCGGGCGCCCGCGCGAAACGCGCGAGCAACCCGGCGCTGTCGGTCAGCGCACCGGGTTGCCAGTCGGGCAGGGTGACGAAGGGCTGCGCCTTCGACATCACCGCCCCCATGCGCAGCAGATCAGCGTAGCGCAGCGGCCCGTTGCGCCGCGCCGCCAGGATGCGGGCGACGGTGCGGGTGCCAAAGCCCGGCACGCGCAGCAATTGCTCGCGCGAGGCCCGCGCCACGTCCAGCGGAAAGTCGCCGCGATGCGCCAGGGCCCAGGCGAGCTTCGGATCCAGCGCCAGGTCCAGGTTGCCGTCCGGCCGCGCCGCGCCGATCTCCTCGGCCTCGAAGCCATAGAAGCGCATCAGCCAGTCGGCCTGATACAGCCGGTGTTCCCGCATCAGCGGCGGCTTGACCAGCGGCAGCGTGGCCGAGGCATCCGGGATCGGGCTGAAGGCCGAATAATACACCCGCTTCAGGTCATAGCCCGCGTAAAGCCGGGCCGAAGTGCGCAGGATCTCGCGGTCGGGCGTCGCATCGGCGCCGACGATCATCTGCGTCGATTGCCCGGCCGGGGCAAAGCGCGGCGGGCGCTTGCCGCGATGCGAGGTCTCGCCCGCCGCCTCGCGCGCCAGCCGCATGTCGGCCATGGCGGCGCGGATCGTCTCGGGCCGCTTTTCCGGTGCCAGCCGGCGCAGGCTCTGGTCCTGCGGCAGCTCGATATTGACCGACAGCCGGTCGGCCAGCAGCCCGGCCTGCGCCACCAGTTCGGGCGCGGCCTCGGGGATGGTCTTCAGGTGGATATAGCCGCGAAAGCCGTGCTCGACCCGCAGCATCCGCGCGATGCGGACCATGTCGCCCATGGTCTGGTCCGGGCTGCGGATGATGCCCGAGGACAGGAACAGCCCCTCGATCATGTTGCGGCGATAGAATTCCAGCGTCAGCTCGACGACTTCCTCGGGCGAGAAGCGGGCGCGCTCGACATTGCTGCTGACCCGGTTCACGCAATAGGCGCAGTCGTAGATGCAGAAATTCGTCATCAGGATCTTCAGCAGGCTGACGCAGCGCCCGTCCGGCGTATAGGCGTGGCAGATGCCGGTGCCGCCGGCCGAGCCGATGCCGCCCTGGCGGGCATCGCGCCGCGTGGTGCCGCTCGACGCGCAGGAGGCGTCGTATTTCGCCGCATCCGAAAGAATCGCCAGTTTCTGCTGCAGAGTTCGCCGTGCCATGGCGGCATGGTATGTTCGCGGAATGTTCTTGTAAACGGCGAAAGCCGCCGGCTTAACCTTTGCTGATCTGGCGCAGGAAGGCGGCCGTGTCGAAACCGCCCGCCCCCGGCGAAAAGATCGCCCGGTCCAGCCGCTCCAGCGCCGCCGCATCGACCGGCCGGCCAGCGCGGCGGGCATGGTCGGCATAGGCGCGGGCGGCGTGGCGCAGCGCCAGCAGATCGCCCGCGGCCGCCGCCTGGCGCAAGGCCGCCGCATGCGGGTTCGGCAGCCAGCGCCGCCAGTCCGGCGCCCGCAGCCCCTGGCCGCGCAGCGCCCAGGCCAGCGCCACGGCCAACCCGGCCAGGGCGGCGGCCCCGCCCAGCCACAGGCCGGGCACCCCGGCGCCGCCGCCGACATTCGCCCCGACATAGCCATAGCCGAAGATGATCGGCTGGGTGATCGCGCCGCGCAGCTCGCGCTTGGCCAGGTCGAACCAGGAAAACCGGATCGGCGGCAGCGTGCCCTGTTCGCCGGTGATCGGCCGCAGGCTCCATTCCCATTGCACGAAGGCCAGCGGGCCGCGCTCGGTCAGCCGGGTCTCGCGGATCTCGGGCGCGGTGAAGCTGATCAGCCAGGCCTCGCGCAGGTCGGGGCGCTTCGGCAGCAGATGCGCCATGGTGTCCTCGGCGGTGATGGTGATGCGGCGGCGGATGGTCTGGTTGTCGCGGATCCGCGCCGGGTCGTCCGACAGCTCGTCCGTGACCTTCAGGTTGCGCGCCGCCAGCGGCAGCCCCGGCGCCGGATAGGGCGCCACGGCGACCGAGACCGCCGGGGCGGTCACATCGACCACGCTGCGGGCCGCGCCATCGGCCTTGGTCAGGTGATGCGTGACCGGACCGATGACCAGGTTGCCGGGCTGGCGCGGAAACACGGCGATCTGGCGCTCGAAGACCTGGCGCGGCAGGCCGTTCACCCGCTCCTGCCGCCAGTCGTCGGGCAGAAGCTGCATCCAGTCATAGGCCGGCGAGTCCGGGAAGCTCATCTCTTCCAGCGCCACGAAGCCGGTATATTCGCCGCGCACGGTCAGGCGGATCATCTCGCCCACGACCGGGTGGGCCTCGGGCAGCTCGATGCGCAACCGGTCCTGCGCGGCGGCCGGCGCGGCGATGAGCAGCAGCAGCAGAAGCAGCAGCCTCACCATGGCTCGCCCTCGGCCGGGCGGATCAGGCCAAGCGCGGCGCGGCGGTCGTATTCCGCCTTGAGCCGCAGGCGCAGGAACGCGCCCGGATCGTCGGCCAGCGTCGCCAGCCATTCGTCGCTGGCGGCAATGCCGCGCGCCTCGACGTCGCGCTTCCAGTTGATCATCAGCACGCCCGAGGTCGTGGTCTCGGTCGGCCCGGCCGGTCCCAGCCCGCCGGCGCCGGCGATGCGGCCGGGCACGCTGCTGTCGCCGCGCTCGGGCGGGATCAGCGCATTGACCGCCTCGCGGTTCCGGCGCGCCTCGGCATCGGCGGGATTGGCGAACAGCACCGCGTCGAAATAGGCCCGCGCCAGCGCGTATTCCCCGGTGGCGGCCAGGCTCAACCCGCGGTTATAGGTCTGCGTCCGCCCGGCCGCGGCAAAGGCCGCATCGGCGGCCGGATAGGCGCCGGCGCGATACAGCGCCACGCCGCGCTCGGCCGGGTCGGGCAGCAGCGGGGCGGCAAGGCCGGGCAGCCCGGCCCACAGCGCCACCCGTCCCAGCGCCTGCGGCCCGGCCAGCGCCAGAGCCGCCAGCGCGACGGCAGCGGCGATAAGCCGCCTCATGCCTGCCTCCGGAATTGCCAGAGCAGCGGCAGCAGCGCCAGCGCCGCGATCCAGGGGCCAAGGTCGCGGTATTGCAGCGCCCGCATCGCCGGGTCGTCCCCCAGCGCCGAGCGCGACAGCGCCGCCACCACCGGCCCCGGCGCCGTCGCCGGCACCACCCGGCGCGCGATCCGCGTCAGCGCCCCGGCATCGGCGGCGGGATCGCCCGCGACGCTGAGCGCCTGCACCTGCACCCCCGCGGCGCGCAGCCGCTGCGCCTCGGCCTCGGCCGCCGCATCGACGCCGCCGCCGTCCGAGATCAGCACCAGGTCGCCCCGCGCCAGCCCCGCCAGCATCTGTCCGGCGAGCGCCAGCGCGGCGGCGGGATTGCTGCTCTTGTCGGGCATGGTGTCGCGGTCCAGCACCGCCAGCAGGCTTTCCAGCACGCGCGGATCGGCGGTGGGCGCGGCGGCGGCATAGGCTTCGCCCGCATAGAGGATCAGCCCGACCGGACGGCCCGGCAGCGCCGCCATGACCTGCGCGGCGCCCGCCTGCGCATCGGCCAGCCCGCCGCGCAGGACCGAATCCGACAGGTCCATCGCGATCACCACCGCGTCGCTTTGCGCAAAGACCGGCGCATCGGCGCGCGGCACCGCGGGCCCGGCCAGACCCAGCGCCAGCGCCAGCCCGCCGCCCCAGGGCAGCAGCCGCAGCCAGCCCGGCGCGGCGCGGATCAGGCCAAGCGCCGCCAGCCCCGTCAGCATCGGCGGCGCCAGCACCGCCTGCCAGCCGCCGGCATCCGGCCCGCGCCGCCAGCGCAGCCACGCCGCCAGCACCACGAGCGGCAGCGCCGCCAGCCACCAGGGGCGCAGCAGGATCATCCGCGCCTCCATCCGATCAGCGCGACCAGCGCCAGCGCCAGCGCCGCGGGCCAGGCCCAGAGCGATTGCCAGAAGCGCAGCGGCGGGCGCTCGGCCGGGTTCGGCTCCAGCCGATCCAGCGTCGCGGCCATGGCGCGCAGATCCTCCATGCCGCGCACCCGGAAGCTGGTCCCGCCCGAGGCCTCGGCCATCTCGCGCAGCATCCGGGCATCTACCGCGTCGCGCGACTTCGGCCGGGTTTCCAGGTCGTCGGGACCCAGCGCGATGGTGTGGACGCGAATGCCATGCGTCGCCGCCAGCCGCGCCGCATCGACCGCGCCGACCTTGCCCGAGGTCGCAACCCCGTCTGAAAGCAGGACCACCACCCGCGTGGGCGCATCGCTGTCCAGCAGCCGCCGCATCGCCAGGCCCAGCCCGTCCGAGATCGCGGTGGCGCGGCCGGAAATGCCGATCTGCACCTCCTCGATGGCGCGGGCCACGGCCTCGACGTCGAAGGTCACCGGCTGCGCGACATAGGCGCGGTCGCCAAAGACCACCAGCCCGATGCGGTCGCCCTTGCGTGCCGCGACAAAGCCCGCGGCGACCCGCTTGACCGCCTGAAGCCGCGAGACCGGCTGGCCGTCCAGGCTGAAATCCTGTTTCTCCATGCTGCCCGACAGGTCCAGCGCCAGCACGATGTCGCGGCCCGAGGCCGGCAGCAGCGCCGATTGCCGCTGCATCTGCGGCCCGGCCAGCGCCAGAACCATCAGCGCCCAGGCCAGCGCCGCCAGCACCCAGCCGCGCCGCGCCGCGCCGCCGGTCGTGCCGGCCAGCACATGCGCCGGCACCAGCAGCCCGCCCTGCGCCGCGCGCGGCGGCAAAAGCCGCATCAGCAGCGGCAGGGGCAGCAGGGCCAAGGCCAGCGGAAAGGCGAAACCCATCAGCGACCTCGCCTGGCGATGCGCTCGATCTCGGCGTCGGGCGGCGGCGGGGCGGCGCCATAGGCGGCCGGGCGCAGCGCCGCCGGCAGGCCGCCGCGGATGCGGGCGATGGCCAGCAGCCTTTCGCCGGCCGGCAGGCCCCGGGTGCGCCGGATCCGCTCGGCCCGCGACAGGCGCCGGCCCAGCAGCGGCGACAAAAGCCAGGCCAGCGCCAGCCCGGCCAGCAGGCCCAGCCCGAACAGCGCCAGGTATTCCGGCCAGCCCGGCGCCTGCATGGTCGGCGGCAGGCGCGAGGGCGCCAGTTGCGCCACCAGCTCAGCCGGCGTCATCGTCCGTCACCAACCGGGGATGCGCGCCCAAGGCACGCAGATGCGCCAGCAGCGGCTGCGGATCATGGCGCGACAGCCGGCCGTGGCGGCTGCGGCTGCCGTCGCTGACCGCCAGCGCGGCGGCGGGCGGGGCGGTCTCGGCCGGGTCCAGCACCAGGTGCAGCTCGAACCGCCGGCTTTGCGCCAGGCGGCGCAGGGCGGCATCGGCGCCGGCCGGCCCCTCGGGGCCCGTCGCCAGATGGACGCGCCCGCCCGGTGCCAGCATCCGCATCGCCCGGGCCAGCGCGGGAGCCAGAGGCGGGGCATCGGCGCCCCCGGCGGCACGTCCCAGCAGCGCCGCGTCATGGCCGCGCGCCATGGCCAGCGCCACGGCCTGCATCTGCGCCACGCCCCCGGCCGGGTTCAGCGCCAGGGCCGCGCCGGCGCCCAGCACCAGCAGCCCGACCGAGCCGCCGCGCCCGACCGCCCGCCAGCCCAGCATCGCCAGATGCCGCGCCGCCCGGACCGAGCGCAGCGCCGTGCCGGTGCCCCACAGCATGGCGGGGCGGAAATCGGCGATCAGCAGCGTGCTGTCGTCGCGATCCTCGTGAAAGCTGCGGACGTGCAACTGCCCGGTGCGCGCGGTGGCGGCCGGGTCGATGCGGCGCAGGTCGTCGCCCTCGGCAAAGGCGCGGATCTCGCGCAGGTCCATGCCCTGTCCCGCCACCCGCGCCGGGATGGCGCCGGGGCGGCGGCTGGCCGGACGCTGGCGCTGCATCCGCGCCGGCGGGCGCAGCGCCATCAGCTCGGCCGCCGTCAGCCGCAGGCCCGGCCGGTCCAGCGCGGCGGGCAGCGCGGCGGGCAACCCTACCACGGCCGCACCGCGCGCAGGGCATCGGCGATCAGGCTGCGGCCGCTGCGTCCCTCGCCCTGGGCGCGCCAGCTGGGGATCAGCCGGTGCGCCAGCGCGTCCTCGGCCAGTTCCTCGGCGTCCTCGGGCAGGCCGTGGTCGCGGCCCTGCATCCAGGCCCGCGCCCGCACCGCCGCCGCCAAGGCCAGCGTGCCGCGCGGCGAGACCGGGTGCTCGACCCATTCATGCACCGCCCCGCCCGGCCGGGTCGCCATCACCAGCCGCACGATGAAATCCTTGAGCACCGGCGCCAGATGCACCGCCGCCACCTGCTGCCGCGCCGCCCGGATCTGCCCGTCCGAGATGCGCTGCATCGGGCCGGGCTCGGGCGCCAGCCCCTCGGCCTCGACCAGGTCCAGGATGCCGCGCTCGGCCCCGGCATCGGGCAGCTCCAGCCGCAGGTGCAGAAGAAAGCGGTCCATCTGCGCCTCGGGCAGCGGGAAGGTGCCCTCATGCTCGATCGGGTTCTGCGTGGCGACGACCATGAAGGGATCGGGCAGCGGCCGGGTGACGCCGCTGGTCGTGACCTGATGCTCGGCCATCGCCTCCAGCAGCGCGGATTGCACCTTGGGCGGGGCGCGGTTGATCTCGTCCACCAGCACCAGGGAATGAAAGATCGGGCCGGGCACGAAGTCGAAGCCGCCGCTGCCGGCGCGATAGACCTGCGTGCCGGTCAGGTCCGAGGGCAGCAGGTCCGGCGTCGCCTGGATGCGGGCATGGCTGCCCGACAGGCAATCCGCCAGCCGCTTGACGGCGCGGGTCTTGGCGATGCCGGGCGGCCCCTCCAGCAGGACATGGCCGCCGGCCAGAAGCGCGATCACCAGCCGCTCGGCCAGCCGTTCGTGCCCGACCAGCCCCTGCGCGACGCTGGCCGCCAGATGCGTCACGGCCTGCGCATCGACGTGGTCCATATGTGACATAGTCTTTCTCCCTGACGGGAAGCTTGACCCGGGCGCGCGCCAGATCAAACCCCGACGGGCGTTTCTGCGACCAAGGGCTTAACCGGCTGCGATTCCGCGCCCGGCTGCCGCGCAGGCAGATGCGCCGCGCGGATGCCCGCAAACCGGGCAGCGCCGGCATGGCGTCGCGCGCGCTGCCCTGACGGCTTGCCCCGCGCCCGGCGCCGTGCCAGCGCGGGACGAACAGCAGGGCCGCCATGCAGCAAAAGCTCGTCATCGTCGTCGTCGAACCCGACCCGGACCGCGCGCGGCCCATCGCCGAGGGGCTGCGCGCTGCCGGCGATCACGACATCCGCATCATCGCCGAGCAATCCGGCCTGGCGCGGCAGGTGACCGAGCTGCGCCCCGACGTCGTGCTGATCGACATCGCCAACCCCTCGCGCGACATCCTCGAGGAACTGGCGCTGGCCTCGGGCCCGTCCGAGCGCCCGGTCGCGGTCTTCGTCGACCGCTCGGACGAGCCCCTGACCCGCGCCGCCATCGAGGCCGGGATTTCGGCCTATGTCGTCGACGGGCTGCGCCCCGAACGCATCAAGCCGATCCTCGACGCCGCCATCGCCCGTTTCAACGTCTTCCAGCAGATGCGCGCCGAACTGGCCGCGACCCGCGCCGCGCTCGAGGAACGCAAGGTCATCGACCGCGCCAAGGCGATCCTGATGTCGGCGCGCGGCCTCGATGAAGAGGCCGCCTATGCGCTCTTGCGCAAGACGGCGATGGACCAGGGCAAGCGCATGGCCGAGATCGCGCAGCAGCTGGTCATGGCGGCGGGGCTTCTGGGCCGATGAAACGCTTGCGCCTGGGTTATCTGCCGCTGATCGACGCCGCGCCGCTGGTCATGGCCCGCGAGCTGGGCTTCGCCGCCGAGGAAGGGCTGACGCTGGAGTTGCAGGCCTTCGGCGCCTGGGCGCAGATCCGCGACATGCTGGGCGCCGGGCTGGTCGATGCGGCGCATATGCTGGTGCCGATGCCGCTGGGCCAGGCGCTGGGGCTGGGTCCGGCGCTGCCGGCGATGGATCTGGTGATGTTCCTGTCGCATGGCGGCCAGGCCATCGCCGTCAACCGCGCGCTGGAAGCGCGGCTGCGCGACGCCGGCCATGATTTCGCCTTTCGCGACGCCGGCGCGGCGGGCCGCGCGCTGCGCGCCGTGGTGGCGGGCCGGCTGCGGGTCGGCGTCCCCTTCCCCTTCTCGACCCAGCTCGAGCTCACCAGCCTGTGGCTGAACGCCAGCGGCTTCGCCCCGAATGCGGTCGAGCTCGTCACCCTGCCGCCGCCGATGATGGCCGATGCCATGGCCTCGGGCGAGGTCGATGCCTTCTGCGTGGGCGAGCCCTGGGCCAGCGTCGCCGCCTTGCGCGGGGTCGCGGCGCTGCTGCTGCCCGGCACCGCGATCTGGCGCGCGCCGCCGGAAAAGGGCCTGGTCCTGCGCCGCGATTTCGCCGAGACCCGCCCCGACGAGACCGGCGCCCTGATGCGGGCGCTGTGGCGGGCCGGGCGCTGGCTGGACGCGCCCGAGCATCGCGGCACCGCCGCCGAGATCCTGTCGCGCGCCGAATATCTCGACCTGCCGCCGGTGCTGGCCGAGCGCGGGTTGACGGGCCGGCTGATGATCTCGGCCGCGGGCCATATGCGCGCGGCGCCGGATTTCGTCGCCTTCCACGCCGGCGCGGCCAGCTTCCCGTGGAAAAGCATCGCCGCGCTGATCGCCGGCCGCATCGCCCGCCGCCACGGCCTGCCCGAGACGCCCGCGATGCTGACGGCCATGCGGCATTTCCGCACCGATCTGTATCGCCAGCACCTGCGCCCGGCCGGCGCGGCGCTGCCCGGCGCCTCGGCCCGGATCGAGGGCGCGCTGGTCGAGGACCGCGTGGTGCCGGCGGAAAAGGGCCAGATGATTCTGCGCGCCGACGGCTTCTTCGACGGCTTCACCTTCGAACCGCCGCTGCCGTCCCGGAACTGACCGATTTGCAGGCACTCGCCGCCGCAGCCGCATGAAAATCATGCGCCGCAGCGCAGCGACCGCGAAATCCGGCCCGGACTCTACCGCCGCGCTTGCATCGTCGCGGCACTCCGGCAATTCCTTGGACATGGCCCGGCGCAATGGCGCGCCACCGGCCCGCTCGCAACGATGCGGCAACCTTTCCGAAAGCGATCCGCTGCGGTTTGCCGTCTGTCCCACGGGACAGCATCTCTGCCTGCGCCGCTTTCCGACAGCCACTGACCCCAGTTTCGCCATCGGAGCACCCATGTCCGCCATGCCCCCGACCCATCCCGATTCCGGCCGCGCGCTTTGCCTGTCGACCGCGGCCTTTACCGTCTGTTTCGCGGTCTGGACGATCTTTTCCATCATCGGCATCCAGATCAAGCAGCAGCTCGCGCTGACCGAGACCCAGTTCGGCCTCTTGGTCGGCATCCCGATCCTCAGCGGCTCGCTGGTGCGGGTCGCGCTTGGCGTCGCCACCGACCGCATCGGCGGCCGCGCGGTCTATACGCTGACCATGCTGGCCGCCGCCGCCGCGACCTGGCTGCTCGGCTGGGCCGACAGCTATCCGCAGATGCTGCTGGCGGCGCTTGGCGTCGGCCTGGCCGGCGGCAGCTTCGCCGTCGGCGTGGCCTATGTCTCGCGCTTCTACGCGGCCGATCGGCAGGGCACCGCGCTGGGGATCTTCGGCGTGGGCAATGTCGGCGCCGCCGTGACCAAGTTCGCGGCCCCCTTCGTCATGCTGGCCTGGGGCTGGCAGGCGACGGCGCAGATCTGGGCCGCGGCGCTGGCGCTGACCGCGATCCTGTTCTGGGTCTTTTCCAGGGACGACCCGCTGACCGCGGCCCGGCGCCAGGGCAGCCTGCCCCTGCGCAGCCTGCGCGCCGAGTTCGCGCCGCTGAAGAGCCTGCAGGTCTGGCGCTTCGCGGCCTATTACTTCTTCAGCTTCGGCGCCTTCGTCGCGCTGGCGCTGTGGCTGCCGCATTACCTGATCGGCGTCTATGGCTTCGACATCCGCACCGCCGGCATGGTCGGCGCGGCCTATTCCATCCCGGCCTCGGTGTTTCGCGCTTATGGCGGGCACCTGTCGGACCGGATCGGGGCGCGGCGGGTGATGTATGCGACCTTCGCCGTCTCGCTGGCCGCGACCGCGATCCTGACGCTGCTGCCCGGCCTGACGGTCGCCGGCTTCCTGGTCACGATCTTCACGCTGGGCTTCTTCATGAGCCTGGGCAAGGCCGCCGTCTACAAGCACATCCCCAGCTATTACCCCGGCAATGTCGGCGCCGTCGGCGGGCTCGTC
This sequence comes from Paracoccus sp. N5, assembly GCF_000371965.1. Lineage (NCBI taxonomy): Bacteria > Pseudomonadati > Pseudomonadota > Alphaproteobacteria > Rhodobacterales > Paracoccaceae > Paracoccus > Paracoccus sp. N5. The sequence goes on from NZ_AQUO01000003.1 coordinate 10,341, forward strand.
GGCATGATCGGCGGCTTGGGCGGCTTTGCCCTGCCGCTGCTCTTCGGCTGGCTCAAGGACCAGACCGGGCTGTGGTCCAGCTGCTTTGCCGTGCTGTTCCTGCTGGTCGCGGCCTGCCTTCTGTGGATGCACGCCTCGATCCGCCGCCTGCAACCCGCCCTGCAAACCGCCTGAGGTCCGCCATGAAGAAGAAACTCGTCATCATCGGTGCCGGCATGGCCTCGGGCCGGATGCTGGAACAGCTTTTCGACGCCGCGCCCGATGCCTGGGACGTGACCCTGTTCAACGCCGAGCCGCGCGGCAATTACAACCGGCTGATGCTGTCGCCGGTGCTGTCGGGCGAAAAGACCTATGAACAGATCGTCACCCACGATGCCGACTGGTATGCCGCGCATGGCGTCACCTGCCGCTTCGGCGAGCCGGTGGTCCGCATCGACCGCGCGGGGCGCGTGGTGCATTCCAACCGCTCCAGCGCCGAATATGACGCGCTGGTCATCGCCACCGGCTCGGCGCCCTTCATCATCCCGGTGCCCGGCAAGGACCTGCCCGGCGTCGTCGCCTATCGCGACCTCGAGGACACGCAGGCGATGATGGCGACCGAAGGCAAGGACGCCGTGGTGATCGGCGGCGGCCTTCTGGGCCTCGAGGCGGCGGCGGGGATGGCGGCGCGGGGCGCCCGCGTCACCGTCATCCACCTGATGGGCCACCTGATGGAGCGCCAGCTTGATCCCGCCGCCGGCTACCTGCTGCAACGCGACCTGGAAAAGCGCGGCATCACCGTGCATTGCAAGGGCGCGACCAAGGCGATCCTGGGCCACGACCGCGCCGAGGCGGTGCTCTTGGAGGACGGCACCGTCTATCCCGCCGATCTGGTCTGCATGGCCGTCGGCATCCGCCCCGAGACGCGGCTGGCCAATGACGCGCATCTGGAGGTCGAGCGCGGCATCGTCGTCGACGACGCCATGCGCACCAGCGACCCGCATGTCTTCGCGCTTGGCGAATGCGTCGAGCATCGCGGCCAGCTTTTCGGCCTGGTCGCGCCGCTTTACGACCAGGCCAAGGTGCTGGCCCGCACGCTGATGGACGAGGCGGCGGTCTTCGCCCCGGTCCAGACCGCGACCAAGCTGAAGGTCACCGGCTGCGACCTGTTCAGCGCCGGCGATTTCGCCGAAGCCGAGGGCCGCGAGGATATCGTGTTCCGCGACCCCGGCCGCGGCATCTACAAGCGGCTGGTCCTGGAAAACGACCGCATCGCCGGCGTGGTCATGTATGGCGACACCGCCGACGGCAGCTGGTTCTACGGGCTGATGAAGGACGGCACCGACGTGTCCGGGATGCGCGACACGCTGATCTTCGGCCCGGCCTTCCAGGGGGGGCCCAGCCTGGACCCTATGGCGGCCGTTGCAGCCTTGCCGCCTGAGGCGGAGATCTGCGGCTGCAACGGCGTCTGCAAAGGCACCATCATGGCCGCCGCGCAGGGCGGCGCCCATACGCTCGATGCGATGCGAAGCTGCACCAAGGCCAGCGCCTCCTGCGGCACCTGCACCGGGCTCGTGCAGCAGGTCATGGCGCTGGCGCTTGGCGGCGCGGTGGCCGAGACCCCGGCCGGCCTGTGCAAATGCACCGACCACAGCCACGAGGACGTGCGCCGCCTGATCCGCAGCATGGGGCTGAAGTCGATCCCCGCCGTGATGCAGGAACTGGGCTGGAAGACCGTGGGCGGCTGCCATTCCTGCCGCCCGGCGCTGAACTATTACCTGCTGGCGGAATGGCCCCTCGAATACCGCGACGACCGCCAGTCGCGCTTCGTCAACGAAAGGAACCACGCCAATATCCAGAAGGACGGCACCTATTCCGTGGTGCCGCGCATGTGGGGCGGCGTGACCACGCCGGCCGAGCTGCGTGCCATCGCCGACGCGGCCGAGAAATACAACGTCCCCATGGTCAAGGTCACCGGCGGCCAGCGCATCGACCTCTTGGGCGTGCGCAAGGAGGACCTGCCGCATATGTGGAACGACCTGAACGCGGCGGGCATGGTCTCGGGCGCCGCCTATTCCAAGGGGCTGCGCACGGTCAAGACCTGCGTCGGCAAGGAATTCTGTCGCGTCGGCACGCAGGATTCGACCGGCCTCGGCATCAAGCTGGAAAAGCGGATGTGGGGGTCCTGGACGCCGCACAAGCTGAAGCTGGGCGTCTCGGGCTGCCCGCGCAACTGCGCCGAGGCGACCTGCAAGGACATCGGCGTGGTCTGCGTCGACTCGGGCTACAACATCTCGATCGGCGGCGCCGCCGGGATGGAGGTCAAGGAGACCGTCGCCCTGGCCTCGACCCCCTCCGAGGACGAGGCGATCGCGATCATCCTGGCCGTGACCCAGCTTTACCGCGAAAACGCGCGCTATCTCGACCGGCTCTGGAAATGGATGGACAAGGTCGGGCTGGACTGGATCAAGGCGCAGATCGACGACCCGGCCACCCGCGCCGCCCTGGTCGAGCGCTTCGAGATCAGCCAGTCGGTCTATCGCCGCGATCCCTGGGCCGAGCTTTCCACCCCGACCGAGACGCCCCGCTGGGCGCCCCTTGCCGACCTGACGCTGGAGGCTGCGGAATGACCATCTTCGTCGACATCGGATCGCTGGACGACATTCCGCGCCAGGGCGCGCGGCTGGTCAGGACCGCGCAGGGCTGCGTCGCGGTGTTCCGCACCGCGGACGACCGGGTCTTCGCGCTGGACGACCGCTGCCCGCACAAGGGCGGCCCGCTGTCCGAGGGCATCGTGCACGGCACCTCGGTCACCTGCCCGCTGCACAACTGGGTCTTCGACCTGAACACCGGCGCCGCGCAGGGCGCCGACGAGGGCCGGGTCCGCACCCATCCCGTCCGCGTCGACCAGGGCCGCGTCCTGATCGACGCCAGCCTGATCCGTTCCCGCAACGCCGCCTGAGGAGCCAGCCCATGTCCTATGTTCCCCCCGCCGATTTCGCGAAGAAGATGATCGACGCCGGCGAGGCCAAGGTCTTCATGTCCGCGCGCGACACGCTGATCCGCGCCTATATGGCCGGCGCCATCCTGGCGCTGTCGGCCGCCTTCGCCGTGACCGTGACCGTCAACACCGGCGAGCCGCTGCTGGGCGCGCTGCTGTTCCCGGTCGGCTTCTGCATGCTCTACCTGCTGGGCTTCGACCTGCTCACCGGCGTCTTCACCCTGGTGCCGCTGGCGCTGATCGACCGGCGGTGCGGCGTCACCCTGCGCGGCATGCTGCGCAACTGGGGGCTGGTCTTTGCCGGCAATTTCGCCGGCGCCTTCACCGTGGCGCTGTTCATGGCGATCATCGTCACCTTCGGCTGGTCCGAGGCCCCGAACGCCGTCGGCGAAAAGATCGGCCATATCGGCGAGGGCCGCACGCTTGGCTATGCCGCCCATGGCGCGGCCGGGATGCTGACGCTGTTCGTGCGCGCGGTCATGTGCAACTGGATGGTCTCGACCGGCGTGGTGGCGGCGATGATGTCCACCAGCGTCTCGGGCAAGATCATGGCGATGTGGATGCCGATCCTGCTGTTCTTCTACATGGGATTCGAACATTCCATCGTGAACATGTTCCTGTTCCCGGCCGGGCTGCTGTTGGGCGGCAATTTCACCATCGCCGATTACATGATCTGGAACGAGATCCCGACCGTCATCGGCAACATGGTCGGCGGCATCACCTTCGTCGGAGGGGTGATCTATGCCACGCATCACAAGACCCGGCCCGAGCTGGACCGCGCGCCGACCCACCAGCCGGCGCCGCAGGCGCCCGCCGTCGCGGCCGAGTGACGCCATGAACATGGCAGCGCCCCGCCCCGCCATCCGCACCACCTGCGCCTATTGCGGCGTCGGCTGCGGCGTGCTGGCGACGCCGGACGGGCTCGGGGGTCTCGGCATCGCCGGCGACCCCGAGCATCCGGCGAATTTCGGCCGGCTCTGCGTCAAGGGCGCCGCGCTTGGCGAGACCGTGGCGCTGGACGGCCGGTTGCTGGCGCCGCGCATCCACGGGCGCGAGGCCGGCTGGGACGCGGCGCTGGACCTGGTCGCGCGCCGCTTTTCCGACACCATCGCCGCGCATGGCCCGGATTCGGTGGCGATGTATGTCTCGGGGCAACTGCTGACCGAGGATTACTATGTCGCGAACAAGCTGATGAAGGGCTTCATCGGCAGCGCCAATATCGACACGAACTCGCGGCTCTGCATGGCCTCCTCGGTCGCGGGCCACAGGCGGGCCTTCGGCAGCGACACCGTGCCCGGGCTCTACGAGGATCTGGAACAGGCCGATACGGTGGTGCTGGTCGGCTCGAACCTGGCCTGGTGCCATCCGGTGCTGTTCCAGCGGCTGGCGGCGGCGCGCGCGGCGCGGGGCACGCGGGTCGTCGTCATCGACCCGCGCCGCACCGCCACCTGCGACATCGCCGACCTGCATCTTGCCATCGCGCCGGGCGCGGATGCGGCGCTGTTCAACCTGCTGCTGGCGGACATCGACCGGCGCGGCCTGGTCTCGCAGGCGCCGCAGGGCCTGGCCGAGGCCCTGGCGGCCGCCCGCGCCACCACCCCCGCCGCCACCGGCCTGCCGCACAGCGCCCTGCAACGCTTCCTCGACCTGTGGTGCGGTTCGGACAAGGTCGTCACCGTCTATTCCCAGGGCATCAACCAGTCCGACTCGGGCACCGACAAGGTGAATGCGATCCTGAACTGCCACCTTGCCACCGGCCGCATCGGCCGCCCCGGCATGGGTCCGTTCAGCGTCACCGGCCAGCCCAACGCCATGGGCGGGCGCGAGGTCGGCGGGCTCGCGAACATGCTGGCCTGCCACCTCGCGCTGGAAAACCCCGCGCATCGCGCCGCGGTGCAGAGCTTCTGGGCCGCCCCGCGCATGGCCGAGAAGCCGGGCCTCAAGGCCGTGGACCTGTTCCGCGCCGTCGAGGCCGGGCGCATCAAGGCGCTGTGGATCATCTGCACCAACCCCGCCGTCACCATGCCCGAGGCGGACCGCGTGGCCCGCGCCATCGCCGGCTGCGACTTCACCGTGGTCTCGGACCTGTTCGCGACCACCGACACGGCGCGGCTGGCGCATGTGCTGCTGCCCGCCACCGGCTGGGGCGAAAAGGACGGCACGGTGACGAATTCCGAACGCCGCATCAGCCGCCAGCGCCGCGCCCTGCCCGCGCCGGGCCAGGCCCGCGACGACTGGCGCATCCTGGCCGATGTGGCGGCGCGCATGGGCTGGGGCGCGGCTTTCGCCTGGCAGGGCCCGGCCGAGGTCTTTGCCGAACATGCCGCGCTTTCGGGCGTGGCGGGGGCTCTGGGCAGCGATTTCGACATCTCGGACCATGCCGGCATCACGCCCGACGGCTATGAGACGATGCAGCCCTTCCTCTGGCCGCAATCGGCGCGGAAACGCGGCGGCCGCTTCTTCGGCGACGGGCGCTTCCACCACCCGGACGGCCGGGCGCGCATGGTCGCCGTGACCCCCGCCCTGCCCGCCCCGGACCCCGCGCATCCCTTTCGCCTGAACACCGGCCGGGTGCGCGACCATTGGCACACGATGACCCGCAGCGGCCGCGCGCCGCGGCTGTCGCGCCACCTGGCCGAGCCCTTTCTGGAGCTGCACCCGCAGGACGCCGCCCGCCTGGGCCTGGAACCCGCCACCCTGGCCGAGATCGCCAATCCGCTGGGCCGCGCCATCCTGCGCGTGCTGGTGACCGACCGCGTGGCGCCCGGCCATCCCTTCGCGCCGATGCACTGGACGGGCCAGACCGCGCCCTCGGGCCGCGTCGATGCGCTGGTGCCGGGGCTGGCCGACCCGATCTCGGGCCAGCCGGCGCTGAAATCCGCCGCGGTCGCGATCCGGCCGTTCCCGGCGGCCTGGTACGGCTTCGCCGTCTCGACCCGCGCCATGACGCCCGATTGCGACTATTGGGCCAGCGCCACCCTGCCCGGCGGCTTCCAGGCCGAGCTGGCCGGGACCGCGCCGCCCGAGGACTGGGCGCAAGCCGCGCAGCGCCTGTTCGGGCTGGACGACCCGCCGCAGGTCCTGCGCGACGACCGGCGCGGCATCCTGCGGCTGGCCTTCGCGCGGCGCGGAAGGGTGCAGGCGGCGCTGTTCGTGGCGCCCGGCCCCGTCGCCCTGTCGCGCAGCCACCTGGCCGCGGCGCTCGGCAACCCCTGCGAGCCCGGCCTGTTGGCCGGCCGGCCCGGCGGCGACCGCCCCGACGGGGGCGCCGTGGTCTGCGCCTGCCTGGGCGTCGGCGTGAACACCATCCTCGACGGCATCAGCCGCGGTCTCGCCTCGGTCGAGGCCATCGGCGAGGCCCTGGGCGCCGGCACCAGCTGCGGCTCGTGCCGGCCCGAGCTGCGCGCGCTGCTGGCGCGCCAGCCCGCCTGAGATCAGAACGGGCTGTCGGGGTAATAGAACTTCTCGGCGTTCTCGGGCGTGATCAGCTGGCTGCCGATGATGAACCGCCCCGTCATCGGCGCGTTCGAGACGAAATGCAGCGCCGTCATCTCGATGGCCGAGGAGATCAGCGCCGGCGGATAGGTCACGTTCACCGGCAGCTGCTTGTCGCCCTCCATGATGCGCTTGACGATCTCCTTCATGCCGGCGCCGCCGATCACCCACATCTGGTCCTGGCGGTCGGCGGCGGCGATGGCTTCCAGCACGCCGACCGCCATGTCGTCGTCCGCCGCCCAGACCGCATCGATCTGCGGGTATTTCGCCAGATAGTCCTGCATGACGTTGAAGGCGTCGTCGCGGTTCCAGTTGCCGTGCTGCATGTCCAGGATCTCGATCTCGGACCCCTCCAGCGCCTTCTGGAAGGCCTCGACCCGCTCGTTGTCCAGCGTGGTCGGGATGCCGCGCAGCACGACGATCTTGGCGCCGGGTTTCAGGTTCGCCTTGAAATATTCGCCCGCGACCCGGCCGAAGGCGGTGTTGTCGCCGGCGACATACAGATCCTCGATCCCCTCCTGCGACAGGCCGCGGTCGACCACGGTGACGAACTTGCCCGCGTCCTTCACCGCCTTGACCGGCGCGGTCAGCGGTTCCGATTCAAAGGGCAGCACGACCAGCGCGTCGATGTCGCGCGTGGCCATCATGTCCTCGATGTCGTTGACCTGCTTGGCGCTGTCGCCCGAGGTGGACAGCACGAATTCCAGGTTCGGATAGGCCGCGCCCAGCCGCTTGATCGTGTCCTGCGCGTGCCAGTTCAGCCCGCCCATGAAGCCATGCGTGGCCGAAGGGATGGCGACGCCGATCACCGTCTTCTCGCCCTCCTGCGCCAGCGCCGCGCTGCCCCAGGTCATCGCCAGCAGCCCCGCCATGGCGGCGCCCTGCATCAGGCTTCTGCGTTTCATGTCTTTCTCCTCCCAGAGGTCACCGCTCGCCGGCGGCATGTTTTTCCCGCTGCAACACGACAGCAAGAACGATGATGACGCCCTGGATCGCCCCGTTCAGATAGGGGCTGACCAGGTTCGCCAGATTCAGGATGTTGTCGATCAGCGACAGGATCAGCACGCCCATCACCGTGCCCCAGACCCGGCCGCGCCCGCCCTTCAGCGCCGTGCCGCCGATGATGACGGCGGCGATGGCCTCCAGCTCCCACAACACGCCGGTCGAGCCCGAGGCCGAGCCCAGCCGCGGCACGTAAAGCACCACCGCCAGCCCGACCAGCAGGCCCAAGAGGACATAGGTCAACAGCCGCACCCGGTTCACGTCGATGGCGGAATAGCGCGCCACCCGGTCGTTCGAGCCGATGGCCTCGACATGACGGCCGAACCGGGAATGGCGCATCATCCATTCGCCCAGCAGGGCGACCAGCGCAAAGCAGATGATCGGCCAGGTGATCCAGCCGATGCCGCCGTAATAGACCGGGCGATACAGCGTCCGCAGCGCGTAATCCAGGGACAGCGTGCCGCCATCGGCCAGCCAGGTCACCAGGCTGCGAAAGATGCCCATGGTGCCCAGGGTGACGATGAAGGGCTCGATCCGCGCCTTGGTCACCAGCGCGCCGTTCAGGTATCCGGCGGCCAGCCCGCCCAGGATCGCCACCCCCATGCCGATCAGGATGGTGCCCCAATGCGTGCCAAGGTTCGGCACCAGCGCATTCATGGCGATGATGGCGATTCCGGCCAGGAAGGCGGCCATCGAGCCCACGGACAGGTCCAGCCCGCCCGCCGTGATGACGAAGGTCATGCCCACCGCGATCATGCCGATGAAGGCCGAGCGCGCCAACACGTTGGTGATGTTCGCCGGCGCCAGGAAGGCGCTGTTCAGGCTGGCCCCCAGCACGACCAGCGCGACAAGCGCGATCAGCGGGCCCAGGGTGTGGAAGTCGATCTTTCTCATGCCGCCTCGCTCACGCCCATGGCCAGGCGCACGATATTGTCCTCGGTCAGGGCCGCGCCCTGCAATTCGCCGGCCAGCCGGCCCTCGCGCATGACCAGCACCCGATCGGCCAGGCCGATCACCTCGGGCATCTCGCTGGAAATCACGATGACGCTCAGCCCTTGCCCCGCCAGCTGGCGGATGAAGGCATAGATCTGGCTTTTCGTGCCCACGTCGATGCCGCGCGTCGGCTCGTCGATGATCAGGATGCGCGGATCGGTCAGCATGGTCTTGGCCAGCAGGAGCTTCTGCTGGTTCCCGCCCGACAGCTTGCCCGCCACCATGTCGCGGCGCGGGGCGCGGATGTCGAAATCCTGCGTGGCGCGGTCCAGCGCCGCCTCTTCGGCGCGGCGGTCGATGCGCCAGCGGCCGAAACGCTCCAGCGCCGCCAGCGTCAGGTTCTCGCGCAGCGGCTTTTCCAGAAGCAGCCCGGCCTCCTTGCGGTCCTCGGTCAGATAGGCGAGGCCATTGGCAAAGCCGTCGCCGGCCGAGCGGATGCCGACCGGCCGCCCGTCGATGCGGATCTCGCCGCTGGCGGGGCGCAGCCCGGCGATGCCCTCGGCCAGTTCGGTGCGGCCCGAGCCGACCAGCCCGGCCAGCCCCAGCACCTCGCCCCGGCGCAGGCTCAGGCTGACGTCATGCACCCGGCCCGGCACCGACAGGCCGCGCACCTCCAGCGCGATCTCGTCGCCGGGCCGGCCCTTCGGCGGATAGAAATCCTGCAACTCGCGCCCGACCATGGCCGTGGCCATGCCGTCCTGCGTCAGCTCGCCGCGCAGCGCCCGGCGCACGACGCGGCCGTCGCGCAGGACGGTGATGCGGTCGGCCAGATGCGCCACCTCGTCCAGCCGGTGCGAGCAGTAAAGCACCGCCACGCCCTCGGCCCGCAGCCGCTCGATCTGCGCGTAAAGCGCGCCGACCTCGCGATGGGTCAGGACCGCGCTCGGCTCGTCCATGATCAGCACGCGGGCGTTCCTGGACAGCGCCTTGGCGATCTCGACCATCTGCCGGTCCGGCACCGACAGATCGCCGACCAGCGCATCGGGCGAAATCGGGCTGTCGAGGCGTTTCAGCAGCGCCGCCGTCGCCTGCCGCATGGCCGCGTGATCCAGCCGCCAGCCGCCCGGCTCGCGGCCCAGGAAGACATTGGCGGCCACCGTCAGGTCGCGGGCCAGGTTGAATTCCTGGTGGATGACCACGATGCCCTGCGCCTCGGCCTCGGGGCCGCTCGCAAAGCGCACCGGCCGGCCGTCCAGCAGCACCTGCCCCGAGCTCGGGTCCAGGAACCCGCCCAGCAGCTTCATGATGGTGGACTTGCCGGCGCCGTTCTCGCCGATCAGCGCATGCACCTCGCCCGGTTCCAGCGCGATGTCGATGCCGTGCAGCACCGTGACCGGGCCGAAGCTCTTGCCGACATTCTCCAGCGCCAGCACGCTCATGGCGCCACCTCGACCCAGGCGCCACCCTGCGCGGCCGAGGCCTGGGCGGCGGCGATGAACCCCATGCCGGACAGCCCGTCCGCCAGCCCCGGCACCCGGTCGGCCGGGCTGTCATCGCCCCGGATGATCCGCGCGATGTCGCTGTAAAGATTGGCAAACCCCTCCAGATAGCCCTCGGGGTGGCCCGGCGGCGTGCGCGAGGATGCGCCGCGGTCCTGCGCCCGGGTCAGGATGCGCGCCGGCCCGTCCTTGCGGGTCACGAGCAACCGCTCGCAATCCTGCAACCGCCATTCCAGCGCCGCCTCGCTGCCGAAGACCCGCAGCGACAGTCCGTTCTCCTGCCCGACCGCGACCTGGCTGGCCCAAAGCCCGCCCTTGGCGCCCGAGGCATAGCGCAGCGCCACCCGCGCGTCGTCGTCGACCATGCGGCCCGGCACCATGCTGGACAGATCCGCCGAGACCTGCGCCGGCACCGCGCCGGTCACGAAAGCCGCCAGCTGCCAGGCATGGGTGCCGATGTCCCCCAGCGCCCCTGCACCGGCACGGGCCGGATCGGTGCGCCATTCCGCCTGCTTGCCCTGCGCGGCATCGGCAAGCCAGCCCTGCAGGTATTCCGCCTGCACCAGCCGCAGCTGCCCCAGGGCCCCCTCGGCCACCAGCGCCCGCGCCTCGCGCACCATCGGCAGCGCGCAGTAATTATGCGTCAGGAAGAACCGCGCCCGGCTGGCCCGCGCGGCCGCGGCGATCGCCGCCGCCTGTTCGGGCGTCGCCGCCAGCGGCTTGTCGCAGATGACATGGATACCGGCCTCCAGAAAGGCCACGGCGGGGGCGGCATGCATGTGGTTCGGGGTGACGATGGCCACCGCCTCGATCCCGTCCGCCCGCGCCGCCTCGGCCCGCGCCATCTCGGCGAAATCGGCATAGCTGCGGATGCCCAGCTCATCCGCGCTGGCCTGCGCCCGCGCGGGGTCCGAGGACAGCGCCCCGGCGACCAATTCATATTGCCCGTCCATCCGCGCGGCGATGCGGTGGACGCTGCCGATGAAGGCCCCCTGCCCGCCCCCGACCATGCCCAGCCGGATCCGCCTCATAACCCCAGCGCCTTGTCGATGGCGGCGCGGTCCACCGCGCTGGCCGCGAAATCGTCGAAGGCATGCGGCGTCACCCGGATGATGTGGTCGCGCACGAAACGCGCGCCTTCGCGGGCGCCGTCCTCGGGGTGCTTCAGCGCGCATTCCCATTCCACCACCGCCCAGCCGTCGAAGCCGTATTGCGTCAGCTTCGAGAACACGCCCTTGAAATCCACCTGCCCGTCGCCCGGGCTGCGAAAGCGCCCGGCGCGCTGCGCCCAGGGCTGGAAGCCGCCATAGACGCCCTGCCGCCCGGTCGGGTTGAACTCGGCATCCTTGACGTGGAACATGCGGATGCGATCGTGATAGATGTCGATATGCTGAAGATAATCAAGCTGTTGCAGCACGTAATGCGACGGGTCGTAAAGCAGGTTCGCGCGCGGGTGCTGGCCGATGCGGTCCAGGAACATCTCGAAGCTCGCGCCGTCATGCAGATCCTCGCCCGGATGGATCTCATAGCAGATGTCGATGCCCTGATCCTCGGCCAGGTCCAGCAGCGGGCGCCAGCGCGCCGCCAGCGTGTCGAAAGCCGCCTCGACCAGCCCCGGCGCGCGCTGCGGCCAGGGATAGAGATAGGGCCAGGCCAGCGCCCCCGAAAACACCGCCATGCGGTCGAGACCCAGCAGCCGGCTGACCCGGATGGCGCGGGCGACCCGGCCCACCGCCCATTCCTGCCGCGCCCGCGGCCTGCCGCGCAGCGCGGGCGGCGCGAAGGCATCGAAACCCGCGTCATAGGCCGGATGCACCGCGACCAGCTGGCCCTCCAGATGCGCCGAAAGCTCGGTCACCGCGATGCCGTTCTGCGCGGCGATGCCCAGGAATTCCTCGCGATAGCCCTGCGATTCGGCGGCGCGGTCCAGGTCCAGGATGCGGGCATCACCCACCGGCACCTGCACGCCGGCATAGCCCAGCCCGGCCGCCCAGCGGGTGATGCCGTCCCAGCTGTCGAAGGGCGCGGCATCGCCGATGAACTGCGCCAGGAACAGTGCCGGCCCCTTGATGGTCTGCATGATCGCCCCTCTCTCCCGTTTCGCAGGCTGCACCGCTCTGCAATCGATTGCAAACATTTTCTTGCGGCGGGTCGGGCAAGCGCCTAGCCTGACGCGATGGACAATCACGCGGGGCCGCAGGGCCGGGTCAGGCTGTCGGATGTGGCGCGGATGGCGGGGGTTTCGACCGCGACCGTCAGCCGGGTGCTGTCCCATCCCGACATGGTCGCCGCGCCGACCCGCGAGGCGGTGGCGCAGGCGCTGGACCGCAGCGGCTACCGGATGAACCACGCCGCCCGCAACCTGCGCAAGGGCCGCACCGGCTGCGTGGTGGCGCTGGTGCCGAACCTCGGCAATCCGTTCTTCGCCAAGATCCTCGACGGCATGGGGCGCGAGCTGGCGGCGGCGGGCTATGACCTTCTGGTCGCGGATACGCAGGACCAAGACAGCCTGCCCGCCACGCTGCGGCGCTTTCTCGACCCTTCGCGCGCCGATGGCATCATCCTGCTGGACGGGCGCGCCTCGGCCGCGCAGCTGGCGCCGGGCCCGGACCGGCCGCCGGTGGTGCTGGCCTGCGAATGGATCGAGGACGCCGCCCTGCCCCGCGTGGTGCTGGACAACCAGCGCGGCGCGGCGCTGGCGGTGACGCATCTGCGCGCGCTCGGGCATCGCCATATCGGCGTGATCGGCGGACCGCCGGCGAACGTGCTGCATCAGGCCCGTCTGGCCGGCACGCGGGCGGCGGCGCAGGGCCTGCGGCTGACGCTGTTTCCGGGCGATTTCTCGCTGCAGGCCGGGCAGGCGGCGGCGCGGCACTGGCTGGCCTTGGCGCCGGCCGAGCGTCCCGGCGCCGTCTTCGCCTTTTCGGACGAGATGGCCTGCGCCTTCATCGCCGACCTCGGCCGCGCCGGGCAGCATGTGCCGCGGGACGTGTCGGTGGTGGGCTTTGACGACATCGAGCTGGCCTCGCATCTGCTGCCGGCGCTGACCACGATCCGCCAGCCCAAGCGCGACCTCGGCCGCAAGGCCGCGCAGGTGGTGCTGGCCGCCATCGCCGGCCAAAAGGTCGCCGCCGTCACCCGGCTGGAACCGCAGCTCATGCTGCGCGAGACGACGGCGCCGCCGGGCTGACAGGTCCATGGCCGGCACGCGGCCGGGCAGCAGCGTCGGGCGGTCCCGCATGGCAGCCGGCGCCCGCGCCCGGCGGTATTTGACTTAACATTCTGAATATAAATAGAAATTTATGGATTCAGCACTCCACCACCGCCCTCCGCCTTTTCGGCAAGGTTTCGCGGCGAAACCGGTATCAGCGATTCACTTTTGCCGGCTCATGTGCGATAGATCGGCCAAAACGCCCATCGAAGCAGTATATCGCAGGGAAGTGTGATGCCAGGCAAGGACCCCCTTCCGCCCTATTTCGACATCGACCCCGCCAAGGCGGCGGAAGGGCTCTCCGAGCCGGTCGACACCGCGCGCTTCGCCAAGGCCGCCGCCTTTGCCGCCCGCGGCCGCCAGGACCTGGCCGAACGCGGCTATGCCCCCGACGGCCGCAAGCGGCTGCGCCGCTTCTCCACCTGGGAGGTCTGCCGCTACCTGATCCCGGTGCCGGCGGCGGATTTTCGCCGCGTGCTGCGCGAATTTCCCGACCTGCCGCAGGGCCTGGGCGAAGGCCACTCGAAAGGGTTCACCCTCGACGAGGTGCTGCGCCTGCGCGACCATTTCGCCGGCCAGGGCGCGGACTGGGACTATCGGCCCTGGCGGCCGCAGGGCCTGCCGGCCAAGACCATTGCCGTGGCGAATTTCAAGGGCGGCGTCGGCAAGACCTCGACGGCGGCGCATCTGGCCATGTCGGCGGCGCTCGACGGCTACAGGGTGCTGGTGGTGGACCTGGACAGCCAGGGCAGCATGACCTCGATCCTGGGCGGCAAGGTTGCCGACGAATGGGCGACCGCCTTCCCGCTGCTGGCCAGGGACTATGCGCTGGCGCTGCAGGATGAGAACCGGGTGCGGGCCGCGGCGGGCCAGGATCCCCTGCCCCTGGACGAGACCCTGGCCGAGGCGCTGACGCTCGGCGCCCGCGACCTGATCCAGGCCACGCATTGGCCGAACATCGACCTGCTGGGCGCGCAGCTCAACCTCTACTGGGCCGAGTTCCAGGTGCCGGTCTGGCGCATGGCCCTGCGCAGCTGGCCGCTCTGGGACGCCCTGGCCAACGGCCTGCGGCACGACGGCATCTTCGAGCAGTATGACATCGTCATCCTGGATACGCCGCCGGCGCTTGGCTATCTGACGATCAACGCGCTGGCGGCGGCCGACATCCTGCTGGTTCCGCTTGGCGCGACCTTCCTGGAGTTCGACTCGACCGGCCGCTTCTTCGACATGCTCTATTCGACCTTCGCCAGCGTCGAGGACGGCGAGAACGCCGCCCGTCGCCGCGACGGCCTGCCCGAGATGCGCTTCGAATGGGATGCGGTGCGCGCGATCATCACCCGTTTCGACGCCGGGCAGCAGACCGACCTGGCCAATGTGATCCAGGCCTATTTCGGCGATTTCATGACCCCTTATCGCCAGGAGGTCACGGCGATGATCGGCCAGGCCGGCGAGCAGGTGAACGGCATCCACGAGGCCGATTATCGCGCATTCAACCGCGACACCTACATGCGCGGGCGCGAGACCTTCGACCGCACCTGGGCCGAGGTCAAGGCGCTGGTCCTGGGCGCCTGGTGGCGCGACCTGCAGATGGAACCGGCCGGGACGGCCGCAAGCGAGGAGACTGCCCATGGCTAGGCGCCGGCGTCTGGAAGCCCCGAGCACCGCCGATCTGACGCGGATCGAGGAGGAGTTTCGCAGCGAAACCTCGGGCCGGTCCGCGGCGTTGCGCGGCGTCGCGCCCATCGCCCAGGTCGCGGCCGAGGCGGCGGCCCGGTTGCAGCCCGAGGACACCGGCGCCCGGGCCGAGCGCGCCCGGATCGAGGCCGACGCGGCCCGGCTGCATGTCGCGCAAGAGCAGGGCCTGCTGATGGTCGAGCTGCCGCTGGACCAGATCGACGAGGCGGCGATGATCCGCGACCGCATGGTGATGAGCGAGGAGGCGATCTTGGAGCTGCGGCAGTCCATCGCGGCGCATGGGCTGCGGCTGCCGATCGAGGTCTTCGAGCTGGAAAAGCCGGGCAGGGCGGGCCAGTGCTATGGCCTGCTTTCGGGCTATCGCCGCCTGCTGGCGGTGCGGGGCCTGAGAGAGCTGACCCAGGCAGAAAAATACAGCAATATCCGTGCTTTAATTCGGCCGCGCGCGTCCAGCGGCGGCGCCTTCGTCTCGATGATCGAGGAGAATGAGGTCCGCGAGGAGCTGAGCCATTTCGAACGTGGCCGCATCGCGGTCATCGCCGCCCGCCAGGGCGCCTTTGCCAATACCGAGGAGGCGGTCGAGCGGCTGTTCGCCAGCGGCTCCAAGGCCAAGCGGTCCAAGATCCGCTCTTTCGCGCTGATCTTCGAGGAATTGGGCGACATGCTGCAATGTCCCGAAGGCCTGACCGAACGGCGCGGTCTGCAACTGGCGATGGCGCTGCGCCGGGGCGCCGAGCGGCCGCTGCGGGACGCGCTGTCGCGCCATGCCCCGGACAATGCCGATGCCGAATGGTCGGTGATCGAGCCGGTGATCCGCAGCCTGGACGAGTCCCCGCGCGATGCCCGCCGGGGCGGGCGGCCCCGGACCACGGCGCCGCTGCGCTATGGCTGGATCGACGACAAGACCCTGCGCACCTCGAGCGGCATCACCATTCGCCGCGCCACCGACAGCAAGGGGCATATCCTGCGCCTGGAAGGCGAGGCGCTGAACTCGGAGTTGATGGATAGCCTGATGCTGCATATCCAGTCGCTGCTGGAACGATAAGCCGGGCGGCGCCGGGTGATTCCAGCGCCCGCGCGTCGGGCGGCGCGGGCCGGGTCGGCCGATTGCCGGTCCGCCATGCCGGGCATGACCGCGAAGAGGGCAGGGGGGCGCGACCCCGGGGCAGGCCGCCGCAGGTCGGGCAGGGCGGTGCACGAATGGATCGGCATCGCGCTTGCCCGGCCGAGGAAGGCGAGACCCGAGCGGTGCTGCGCTGCCGCTGCATTTCGCGAGGGCCCATGCCGTCGATCTGGCAGAGCGGGCGACCGCCGGTCCCCGTGGCCATCATCCGGCGGGCGGGCAGGGCGCGGCCCCGCGACAGGGGGGCCCGGAGAAGATCATGCCCTTTTCGATCTTCAGGATCGCCCGGCCCGTCGATCACGACCGGTCCTGACCGCCCGCGTCACGCCGAGACCGGCGCCGGCACCGTCCCGCCGCAGGGCCGAAACCGGGGCGCTCGGGCAAGGGACGACCGGGAATGCCATCGCCGCCGTCGCGGGCGCGGAAGCCCGCCGCGACAGGCTGTTCCCGGGCCAGCATGTCGCCGGGCTGACCCGCCGGCTGGGCTTCTGGCGCCGCGGCCCGGCTTGCCGCGCCGATGCTGGCCGTCGCGGGCCAGCATACGGCCGTCCATGCCCAGATCCGCGCCACGGCGGCGAAGGCGGCCGCCGCGACCCGCGCTGTTCCCTGTCGCTGCGCCGATCCTGGCCGCGGCCCGGGGCAAAGCGGAGCCGCCGTGCCGTCGAAGGCTGCGCTGCAAGAGATCACGGCCGGCGGGGGCGACAGGGGGCGGCTGCTGGCGGGATTCCCGCTGGCCCGATCTGGGGGCGCAACAGGGCGGGGAGCATTCGCCAAGGCGGGTCGGCGCCCGTGCCGGCCCGCCCGTTTCGCGAAAGCTCAAAAATCGTGCAGCCTACCTTGAAATCGGGCAGTTCCGGCCGCGGATCCGGCGCGAGCCGTTGCCCCTGCCGCGCCGCCGATTGACCCTCGGGGGCATTCCGGTCCTGGTCGGGGCAGGCAAATCCGGGACCGGCTCATGGCATTCGACCAGCCCAATTCTGTCCAGGCGCTTCCGCGCAGTTTCGGGGCAGTTCATCTTGCGCGGGCCGGGGGCCGGCTGCTGCGGCTGCATCAGCAGGGCTGCATGAAGATCCTGCTGCCGCGCGGCCGCGCCGAGGCGGTGCTGGTGAACACCGCGGGCGGCATCACCGGCGGCGACCGCCTGGCGGTCCGGATCGAGGCCGGCCGCGACGAGGCGCTGACCGTGACCACGCAGGCGGCCGAGCGGGTCTATCGCAGCGCGGGCGGGGCAGGGCAGGTCGAGAACGAACTGACGCTGGGGCAGGGCGCGCGGCTTGACTGGCTGCCGCAGGAAACCATCCTTTACGAAGGCTCGT
Organism: Paracoccus sp. N5; assembly: GCF_000371965.1. Classification (NCBI taxonomy): domain Bacteria; kingdom Pseudomonadati; phylum Pseudomonadota; class Alphaproteobacteria; order Rhodobacterales; family Paracoccaceae; genus Paracoccus; species Paracoccus sp. N5. The sequence goes on from NZ_AQUO01000003.1 coordinate 27,595, forward strand.
CCCTGGCGCGGCGGCTTGGCGTGCGGATGGCGGCGGGCGCCACGCTGCTGGCGCTGGAAAGCCTGGTTTTCGGGCGCGCGGCGCATGGAGAGACGTTGCGCCACCTCAGCCTGCGCGACCAGTGGCGGATCTGGCGCGACCAGCGCCTGATCCATGCCGAGGCGGTGCGGCTGGACGCGATGCCCGCCAGCGACGCGACCCTGTCCGGGATCGGCGCCAGCGCGACCCTGGTCCTGGTCGCCGCGGGGGCGGAAGACGCCTGCGAGACGGCCCGCGCCCTGGTTCCCGAGGGCGCCGTGGCCGGCGTCACCGCGCTGCCGGGCATGCTGGTCGCGCGCTTCCTGGCGCCCGGCTCGCAGGCGCTGCGGGCGGCGCTGATCCCGATGATCCGGCATTTCCGCGCGGGACCGCCGCCGCGCGTCTGGCAACTCTGAGGCTCCGATGAACCTGACCCCCCGCGAAAAGGACAAGCTGCTGGTCGCCATGGCCGCGATCGTCGCGCGCAACCGCAAGGCGCGCGGCCTCAGGCTGAACCATCCCGAGGCCATCGCCCTGATCACCGATGCCGTGGTCGAGGGCGCGCGCGACGGACGCAGCGTGGCCGAGCTGATGTCGCATGGCGCCGAGATCCTGCGCGCCGAGGATTGCATGGAGGGCGTGCCCGCCATGATCCCCGAAATCCAGGTCGAGGCGACATTTCCCGACGGCACCAAGCTGGTGACCGTCCACCACCCCATTCGCTGAGGAAAGCCATGCCCATGCGGAAAACCCTTGCCGTCCTTTTGCCGCTGGCGCTGCCCGGCGCGGCCCTTGCCCATCCCGGCCATGCGGATGGCACGCCCTTCGCGGCGGGCCTTGCCCATCCTTGGGGCGGCGGCGATCACCTGCTGGCCATGGTGGCGATCGGCCTGTGGGCGGCCAGCCTTGGCGGGCGGGCGGTCTGGGCGCTGCCGCTGGCCTTCGTCTCGGCGATGGTCGCGGGCGGCGCGCTGGGTGCGGCGCATCTGGCGCTGCCGCTGGTCGAGCCGGTGATCCTGGCCTCGACCATCCTTGTCGGGGCCGCCGTCGCCCTGGCGCTGCGGCCGCCGCTGCATCTGGCGCTGCCCGTCGTGGCGGTCTTCGGCCTGATGCATGGCTATGCCCATGGCGCCGAGGGGCCGGGCCACGGGTTTGCGGCCTATGTCGCGGGCTTCGCCCTGGCCACCGGGGCGCTGCACCTGGCCGGCATCGCGCTGGGACGGCTGGCGCTGGTGCGCTGGCTGGGGGCCGCGACCGCCGCGGCGGGGCTGGTGGTCGCGGCGGTGCAGGGATGACGTGCGCTTCGCTGATCCCCGGCGAGATCATCGCCGCCGAGGGCGAGATCGTGCTGAACGCCGGCCGCAGCGCCGTCACCCTGACCGTCGCCAATACCGGCGACCGCCCGGTGCAGGTCGGCAGCCATTACCACTTTGCCGAGACCAACCCGGCCCTGGATTTCGACCGCGCGGCGGCCCGCGGCATGCGGCTCGACATTCCCTCGGGCACGGCGATCCGCTTCGAGCCGGGCCAGAGCCGCGACGTGCCGCTGATCCCGTTTTCCGGCGCGCGCCGGGTCTACGGCTTTCGCGCCGGCGTGATGGGAGCGCTTTGATGCCCGCAACCCTGTCCCGCGCCGATTATGCCGCGATCTATGGCCCGACCACCGGCGACCGGGTGCGGCTGGCCGATACCGACCTGGTCATCGAGGTCGAGCGCGACCTGACCACCTATGGCGAAGAGGTGAAGTTCGGCGGCGGCAAGGTCATCCGCGACGGCATGGGCCAGTCGCAGAAAAGCCGGGCCGAGGGCGCGATGGACACGGTGATCACCAATGCGCTGATCGTCGATGCCTCGGGCATCTACAAGGCGGATGTGGGGCTGAAGGGCGGCCGCATCGCCGTGATCGGCAAGGCGGGCAACCCCGACACCCAGCCCGGCGTGGGCGTGCTGATCGGCCCCGGCACCGAGATCATCGCGGGCGAGGGTCGCATCCTGACCGCCGGCGCGATGGATGCGCATATCCATTTCATCTGCCCGCAGCAGATCGACGATGCGCTGCATTCGGGCATCACCACCATGCTGGGCGGCGGCACCGGCCCGGCGCATGGCACGCTGGCCACGACCTGCACGCCCGGCCCCTGGCATATCGGCCGCATGATGCAGGCCGCCGATGCCTTCCCGATGAACCTGGCCTTTGCGGGCAAGGGCAACGCTTCGCTGCCCGCCGCGCTGGAGGAACAGGTCCGCGCCGGGGCCTGCGCGCTGAAGCTGCACGAGGACTGGGGCACCACCCCCGCCGCCATCGACTGCTGCCTGTCGGTCGCCGACCGGATGGACGTGCAGGTGATGATCCACACCGACACGCTGAACGAATCCGGCTTTGTCGAGGACACCATCGCCGCGATCCGCGGCCGCACCATCCACGCCTTCCACACCGAGGGCGCGGGCGGCGGCCATGCGCCCGACATCATCCGCGTCGCGGGGCTGGCGAACGTGATCCCCTCCTCGACCAATCCGACGCGGCCCTTCACCGTCAACACGATGGAAGAGCATCTGGACATGCTGATGGTCTGCCATCACCTGGACCGCTCCATCCCCGAGGACATCGCCTTCGCGGAATCGCGCATCCGGCGCGAGACCATCGCGGCCGAGGACATCCTGCACGACCTGGGCGCGATGTCGATCATCTCCTCCGATAGCCAGGCGATGGGCCGGGTGGGCGAGGTGCTGATCCGGACCTGGCAGACCGCCCACAAGATGCGCCGGCAAAGGGGCAAGCTGGGCGAGGGGCCGGCCGACAATTTCCGCGTCCGCCGCTATATCGCGAAATACACCATCAACCCGGCCGTGGCGCATGGGCTGAGCCACGAGATCGGCTCGGTCACGCCCGGCAAGCGGGCCGACCTGGTGCTGTGGAACCCGGCGTTCTTCGGGGTGAAGCCCGAGATGGTGCTGCTGGGCGGCACCATCGCCATGGCGCAGATGGGCGATCCCAATGCCTCGATCCCGACGCCGCAGCCGGTGCATTCGCGGCCGATGTTCGGGGCCTTCGGCCGCTCGGTCGAACGCAGCGCGGCGATCTTCGTCAGCCGCGACGCGGAGCTGGATCATCTGGGGCTGGCCAAGGACGCGGTCGCCGTCAAGGGCACCCGCGGCATCGGCAAGGCCGACATGGTGCTGAACGACGCGACGCCCGAGATCAGCGTCGATCCCGAGACCTATGAGGTGCGCGCCGATGGCGAACTTCTGACCTGCCAGCCGGCCGAGTCCCTGCCGATGGCGCAGCGCTATTTCCTGTTCTGAAGATGAAAGCCACGTCCGTCCTTCACCCCCCGCTTGCCGCCCGGCCCATCGACCGGGTCGAACTGGATTACGACGCCCGCTTCCTGCGCCGCAAATTGCTGCGCACGGTGGCCGGGGCCGACCTGCTGGTGGACCTGCCGAAAGTGACCGCGCTGTCCCACGGCGATGCCCTGGAAACCGAGGCCGGGCTGATCGAGATCGCCGCCGCCGCCGAGCCGGTGCTGATCGTCACCGGCGACCTGCCGCGCTTGGCCTGGCATATCGGCAACCGCCACACGCCTTGCCAGATCGCGCCGTTCCACCTGGTCATTCGCGCCGATCACGTGCTGCGCGCCATGCTGGTCGGCCTTGGCGCGACCGTGGCCGAGGCGCACCGCCCCTTTACGCCCGAGGGCGGCGCCTATGGTCCGGCGCAGGTGATGGGCCACGACCACGGCCATGCGCATGGGTCCGGGCAGCACCATCACCATCATGGCTGAGATCGCCGGGCTGCAACGCCTGTTCGCCTGGCTGTCCCCGGCCTATCCGGTCGGCAGCTTCGCCTATTCGCACGGGATCGAGCAGGCCATTGCCGATGGCTGGCTGACCGGGGCGGACGCGGTGCAGGACTGGATCGCCGATCTTTTGCGCCATGGGGCGGGCCGCAATGACGCGATCCTCTTGGCCCATGCCTGGCGGGGCGAGGATGTCGCCGAGCTTGCCCTGGCGCTGTCCGGCTGCGCCGAGCGTCGCCGCGAGGCGGCCGAGCAGGGGGCCAGCTTCGCCCGCGCCGTCTCGGCCGTCGAGGGCGCGCTGCCCGCCGCCCCCTATCCCGTCGCCATCGGCATGGCGGCCGCCCGCGCGGGGGTGCCGCTTGCCGAAACGCTGGCGCTTTATCTGCAAGCCTTTGCCTCGAACCTGGTCACGGCCTGCGTCAAATCCGTGCCCATCGGCCCGACCGACGGCCAGCGTGTGCTGTCGGCCCTGATGCCGCTGATCCGCGACATCGCGGCCGAGGCGCAGGCCGCGACGCTGGACGACCTGGGCGGCTGCGCCTTTCGCGGCGACCTGTGCGCCATTCGCCACGAAACCCATCAGCCAAGGATCTATCGCACATGACCAGCCCGAACGGCCCCCTGCGCATCGGCATCGGCGGCCCGGTCGGCGCGGGCAAGACCCGCCTGACCGAGGCCCTGTGCCGGGCCTTGTCGCAAGATCTGTCGGTCGCGGCGATCACCAACGACATCTATACGCGCGAGGATGCCGAATACCTGATGCGCGTGCAGGCGCTGCCGATCGAGCGCATCCGCGGCGTCGAGACCGGCGGCTGCCCGCATACCGCGATCCGCGAGGATTGCTCGATCAACCTGGCGGCGGTCGAGGATCTGTGCCGCTGCTTTCCCGATCTGGACGTGGTGCTGATCGAATCGGGCGGCGACAACCTGTCGGCCACCTTCTCGCCCGAACTGGCCGACCTGACCGTCTATCAGATCGATTGCGGCATGGGCGACGACATTCCGCGCAAGGGCGGGCCGGGGGTCACCCGCTCGGACCTGCTGGTGGTGAACAAGATCGACATCGCCGAGGCGGTGGGCTGCGACCGCGACCGCATGGCCCGCGACGCGGCGCGGCAGCGGGGCGCGCGTCCGGTGCGCTTCTGTTCGCTGCGCACCGGCGAGGGCGTGGCCGAGGTCGTCGCCGAAATCCGCCGGCTGGGCGGATTGGCCGCGCCGCCCGCCTGCGGACCCTCTGCACGCTGACGCGATGGCCCGGGCGGGAACATTGCGCCGCCTTCGCCGTTGATCCCGCACCACCCCCCGCGCAGGAAGGTCCGATGGCGCCGCGTTCGTTCTGGAAGGGCTATCTGAAGCTCTCGCTCGTCACCTGCCCGGTGGCGATGACCCCGGCCACCAGCGAAGGCGAGAAGGTGCGTTTCCATACCCTGAACGCCAGGACCGGCCATCGCATCGCCAGCCGCTATGTCGATGCCGGGACCGGCAAGCCGGTGGCGGACGAGGACCAGGTCAGCGGCTATCCCCGGGGCGAGGACGAATATGTCATGCTGGAGGCGGACGAGATCGCCTCGCTGGCCTTGGAAAGCACCCGCACCATCGACATCGAGATGTTCGTGCCCGCGGATTCCATCGGCTGGATCTGGTATGACAAGCCGCATTACCTGACCCCGGACGATGCCATCGGCGAAGAGGCCTTCTGCGTCATCCGCGACGCCATGGCCGCGACCGCCACGGTCGGCATCGCGCGCCTGGTGCTGTATCGGCGCGAGCGGGCGGTGCTGCTGGAGCCGCGCGACAAGGGCATCGTGCTCTGGACCCTGCGCTATGGCGACGAGGTGCGGCCCGAGGCGGACTATTTCGCGGGCATCGAACCCGGCAAGGTCGATCCGGCGGCGCTGAAGCTGGTGACGCGGCTGATCGACGACCGCACGACGGCCTGGGATCCGGCCATGGTCGCCGATCCGGTGCAGGACAAGCTGCTGGAGATCATCGCCGCCAAGACCAAGACCCGCAAGCGCAGCGCCAAGCCCGCCGCTGAGAAGCCCGCGCCGCGCAGCAATGTCGTCGACATCATGGATGCGCTGAAGAAGAGCATCGCGGCGGAAAAGAAGCCGAAGGGCCGCTAGCGCGCCTTGGGCAGCGGCGCGGCGGCGGCGCGAAAGCCGTCCCAGGGATCGGCCGAAAGCTGCGTCAGGCGGGTCGGCATGTTCTGAAGCGTGAACCAGGCCGGGCCGGGCAGCTCGTCCAGCTCCTCCCAGCCCAGCGGGGCCGAGACGGCGGCGCCGGGCCGGGCGCGCGTGGAATAGGCCGCGACGGCGGTCGCGCCGCGCTGGTTGCGCAGATAGTCGATCAGGATCCGGCCGCGCCGCTTGGCCTTGCTGATGGTCGAGACGTAGAGCTCGGGCTCGTCGGCCGCCATCGCATCGGCCATGGCCTTGGTGAAGGTCTTGACCGCCGGCCATTCCGCCTTGGGCTTCAGCGGCGCCACGACATGCAGCCCCTTGCCGCCGGAGGTCTTGACGAAGGCCGCAAGGCCCAGATCGTTCAGCCGCTGGCGCAAGGCCCGCGCGGCGGCGATCACCGCGGGCCAGGCCACGTCCTCGCCCGGGTCGAGGTCCATGGTGATGAGGTCCGGCCGTTCCCAGTCGGCCAGGGTCGAGCCCCAGGGATGGATCTCCAGCGTCGCGGATTGCACCAGGCCCATCAGCCCGTCCAGGTCCTCGATGGCGATCAGCGGCTCGCCCTGCGGATCCTGGGGATCCTGCACTTGCAGGACATGCGGGCTGATGCCCTTCCAGGCGTGTTTCTGGAAGAATTTCTCGCCCGCGATGCCGTTCGGGCAGCGCAGCAGCGCCAGCGGCCGGCCGGTGATCCAGGGCGCGATCTGGCGCCAGACCTCGGCGTAATAATCGGCCAGCCCCTCCTTGGTGATGCCCTCGTCGGGCCAATAGACGCGGTCGGGATGGGTCAGTCGCACCCGGCGGCGCTGCGGGGCCGGCGGCTTGGCGGTGGGCCTGGCTTCGCGCATGATCTCCTCGGGCGGCTTGTCCTCGCGCAATCCGCGGAACGCGGCGTGGCGCAGGTGGCCGTCGGCGGTCCAGGCGCGGAATTCGACCTCGGCCACCAGTTCGGGGCGCACGAAACGGGCCTGGCGCGATTCCTCGGCGGTCAGGCGTGCGGCGAAGGGGCTTTCGGGGATGCGCAGCCGTTCCAGGCGCTGGAACAGATCCTCGGCCACGGCGGCGGAAAAGCCGGTGCCGACCCGGCCGACATGCTCGAGCCGGCCGCCGTCATAGACGCCGAGGATCAGCGAGCCGATGGCCTTGCGCGACACCGACGAGGGCACATAGCCGGCGATGACGAATTCCTGCCGGGCCGAGCATTTCGACTTGACCCAGGCCTTGCCGCGCCCGGCGCGATAGGGGCTGTCGGCCAGTTTCGAGACGATGCCTTCCAGGCTGAGCCGGCAGGCGTGGCGCAGCACCAGCGCGCCGCTTTCCTGAAGATGGCCGCTGAAGCGCACGAGCCCGCCGTCCGCGCCCAGCAGCGGCGCCAGCAGCGCCTTGCGCTGCACCAGCGGCACGGCGGTCAGGTCATGGCCGTCCAGATACATCAGGTCGAAGGCGTAGAAGGCGAAGCGGTCCGTGCGCTCGGCGCTGAGATCGGCCTGCAGGGCCGAGAAGTCCGAGGCGCCGGCGTCGGTTTCGACCACCAGCTCGCCGTCGATCACCGCCTCGCCCAGGGGCAGGTCGGCCAGCGCCGCCGGCAGCGCCTTGCCGAAGCGCGAGGTCCAGTCCAACCCGCTGCGGGTCAAGAGCTTCACCCGCCCGGCCTGGATGCGGGCTTGCAACCGGTAGCCGTCGAACTTGATCTCATGCAGCCAGCGTTCGCCCTGCGGCGCCTTCGCCACCAGCGTGGCGAGCATCGGCGGCACGAAATCCGGCATCGCCGCCTTGCGCGCGCCCTTGACGGCGGCGGGGTCCGGACCGGGGACGGCTTCCGGCGCCTTGGCTGCGGGTTTGGTTTCGGGCTTGGCGGCGGGCTTGGCCGTCTTGCGGATGCGCCCGGTCTTCGAGGACCAGCCCGGCGCCTCGCCGGCGACATCGGCGATCTGGCGGCCGGTCTTGACCGATTCCGGGCGCTCGTCGAGGATGTCGGGGGCGTCCTCGGGCCGGGCAAACTCGTCCTCGCCCTTGATCAGCAGCCAGTTCTCGCGCTTTTCGCGGGGCTTGCCGCGCATGCGGATCAGGTGCCAGCGGCCATGCAGCTTTTCGCCCTCGAGCGAGAATTCCATGTGCCCCTTGGCATAGGCCTGATGCGGGTCGCCGATCGGGACCCAACTGCCGCGATCCCACAGGATCACGGTGCCGCCGCCGTATTCGCCCTTGGGAATCGTGCCCTCGAAATCGCCGTATTCCAGCGGGTGATCCTCGACATGCACGGCCAGGCGCTTTTCGCCGGGCACCAGGCTGGGGCCCTTGGCGACGGCCCAGCTTTTCAGCACGCCGTCCAGTTCCAGCCGGAAATCGTAATGCAGCCGGCGCGCGGCGTGCTTCTGGATCACGAAGGCCTGGCCGGTCTTGCGGCGCCGGCCGCCGCGCGGCTCGGGCGTGGCGGTGAAATCGCGCTTCTCGCGATAGGTTTCCAGCGCCATGCTCAGCGTCCCCGGAATGGATCGGAGCGTGCCATGCGGGATGCTCCCTTTCTGCTCGCCATGATCCGTTCAACGGCCGGCGCCGGGGTTTGTTCCCGTGGGCGGGCGGCCCCGCCCGCCGGCGTCAATCCTTGTGCTCGGGCTTGCCCTTGCGCTTGGTGCTGGCGAGTTCTTCCAGCTCCTTCTCGGACATCGACTCATACATCTGCCGCGATGCCTCGTGCAGTTCGCCCTTGGCGGTGTCGCCGCGCTTGGCGGAGAGCGCGGCGCCGGCCGCCTTTTGCTGGGCCTTGGACTTGGCTGGCATGTCGTTCCTCCTTGGGGGTTCATTCCCCGCCGTTGGTGGCGCGGTCGTTCTGCCGGGCCTTGCGGTCGCCCGCCTCGCGGTTCTGGCCGCCGGCATTCGCCTCTTCATCGGGGCGGCGCATCCGGCCGGGGTTCAGCGCCGGATCGGCATTGCCCATCTTCAGCGCCTGGGCCTTCTGCTGGACGTTGAACTTTTCGTTCTCCTCCTTCGGGTCGAATTTCTCACCCATGGCCGTATCCTCCGTTTCGATCAGTGGCGATGCTCGGGCAGGGCCTTCAGCTCGTCCTTGGTCCAGCGCGTCACCGCATGGACGGCGCCGTCGGTGTCGCGCATGAAATCGAGCTCGCGCGCCAGGATGCCCACCGGCTTGGCGCCGATGCCCAGAAAGCCGCCGACGTCGATGATGACCTGCGCCTCGCGGCCATTGCCGTGGACATGCGCGACATGGCCGATCTTTTCGTCGCCCGGGCCATAGATCGTGGCGCCGGTCAGCGTGTCCGGGGTCAGTTCCTGCTCCTGCAGGCGGATGTGATGGCTGTGGTCCATTCCGATCGCTCCTTTCCTGTGGGGTAGGCAAGGGGAACCGCCCCGAGGCCGGGATGTTCCGTCACGCTGCCGTGATCCCGGGTGCGGGTCGCGCGGAACCCGGACCGCGGCCGGGCGTTGGCCCCAGGCGGATGCGGAAGGATGCGAGCCATGGCCCCTCGGGCAGTCTGGAAAGGCCGGTTGCAGATCGCCGAGCTGAGCTGCGCGGTGGCGCTGCACACGGCGGCCTCGACCTCCGAGCGGATCGGCTTTCACACCCTGAACCGCGCCACCGGCAACCGGGTCCGGCGCCAGTTCGTCGATGCCGAGACCGGCAAGCCCGTCGAGAGCGAGGACCAGGTCAAGGGCTATGCGCTGGCCAGCGGCGACTATGTCGTACTGGAGCCCGACGAGATCGCGGCGGCGGTGCCGGAAAGCGACAAGACCCTGGCGGTGTCGGATTTCATCGCCTGCCCGGACATCGACGACACCTATTTCGACCGGCCCTATTACCTGACCCCGGCCGACCGGCCCGCGCAGGAGGCCTTTGCCCTGATCCGCGAGGGCATGGCGCGCCGCAAGGTGGCGGCGCTGGCGCGGGCGGTGCTGTTTCGCCGCGTGCGCACGGTGCTGATCCGCGCCGACGATGCCGGGATGATCGCGACGACGCTGAACTTCGACCACGAGGTGCGTCCCGCCGCCGAGGTGTTCCGCGACATTCCCGCCCGGCGGATCAAGGGCGAGATGCTGGAGCTGGCCGAGCATATCATCAAGACCAAGATGGGCGAATTCGACATCTCGGGCTTCGACGACCGCTATGACGCGGCGCTGGCCGAACTGGTCAAGGCCCGGATCGAGGGCCGCAAGATCACCCCCCGCAAGCCGGCCCCGCGCGAGAATGTGGTGGACCTGATGACGGCGCTGCGCGAAAGCGCCGGGGTGGCGAAGAAGGCCTCTGCCGCGCGCAAGGCTCCGGCGGGGAAAAAGCCGGCGCCGCGCCGGAAAAGCGGCTGATCGGACCCGCGCGCCCCTGCCTGTCGGACGCCGCTCAGTGGAAATGCAGCCGGCCGTCCGCGGCCTCGGTGCGATCTATGGCGATGCCGTAGAGCCGCGACAGGTTCGCGGCCGTCATCACCTCGGGCGCCGGGCCCAGGGCCAGCACGCCCGCGCGGTTCACCAGCAGCACCTCGTCGGCCAGCGCCGCGGCATGGTCGGGATCGTGGCTGGACAGGATGACTCCGCGCCCGGTCCCGGCAAGGCGGCGGATCGCCTGGCCGACATGGCGGCGGTTGGCGAAGTCGAGGCTGGCGGTCGGCTCGTCCATGACCAGCGCCGCCGCGTCCTGCGCCAGCGCCCGGGCGATCAGCACCAGCTGGCGCTGTCCGCCCGACAGCCGCGCCAGATCGGCCGCCGCCAGGTCGGCGATGCCCAGATCCTGCATCGCGGCCATGGCGCGGGCCGTCTCGGGCCTGCCGGGGTGGGCGAAGGCGCCCAGCCGGGCGGCGGCACCCATCAAGACGATGTCGAGCGCGGTGAAGGCAAAGGGATTGGCCAGCGCCTGCGGCACATGCGCCAGCCGCGCCGCGATCTGCCGCCGCGACAGCCGGGCAATCGGATCGGCGCCCAGCAGCACCTGGCCCGAGAGTGCCGGGATCAGTCCCAAGAGCGTGCGGAACAGCGTGGTCTTGCCGGCGCCGTTCGGCCCCAGCACGCAAAGCACCGTCCGGGCGCCAGCCGGAAATCCACGCCCCGCACCAGCACCCGGTCGCCATGGCCAACGGCCAGGTCGCGGGCGGCCAGCAGCGGCGTCATTCGCTCCACCCCCGCGCGCCGCGCGCCAGCAGGCCGACGAAGATCGGCGCGCCCAGCACGGCGGTCAGGATGCCCAGCGGCACCTCGATCTGGGCGATGCTGCGGGCGGCGGTGTCCACCAGCACCATGAAGCCCGCCCCGATCAGCACCGAGGCCGGCAGCAGCCGGTCGAAGCGCGGCCCGGTCAGCAGTCGCGCCATATGCGGCACCATCAGCCCGACCCAGCCGATCACCCCGGCCATGGCGACGGCGGCCGCGGTCATCAGCGTGGCGCAGGCGATGACCAGAAGCCGCAGCCGGCCGGCGGGAACGCCCATGGCGCGGGCCTCGTCCTCGCCCATCGCCAAGAGCCCGATGCGCCAGCGCAGCGCCAGCAGCGGCAGCAGGCCGGCCAGCATGGCGGGCAGGGCGGCGATGATGTCGGGGCGCTTGATGCCGGCCAGGCTGCCCATCAGCCAGAAGGTGATCGCGGGCAATTGTTGCTCGGGGTCGGCCAGCAGCTTGACCAGCGCGATGCCGGCCCCGGCCAGCGCGCCGACGGCGATGCCGCACAGCACCATGACCAGCACCTGGCCCGTGCCGCGCAGCGCAAGGCTCAGCGCCAGCACCAGCCCGACCGTGGCCAGCCCGGTGCCGAAGCCCAGCATCTGGATCGCGATCACCGGCAGGCCCAGCAGGATCCCCAGCACCGCCCCGAAACCCGCCCCGGCCGAAACCCCCAGGATGTCGGGCGAGACCAGCGGGTTGCGGAACACGGTCTGATAGGCCGCGCCGGCGGCGGCCAGCGCCGCGCCGACCATGGCGGCGGCCAGCACGCGCGGCATGCGGATGTTCAGAAGCACCGTGACCGCCTGCGGGTCCGAGCGGTCGCCGCCGAGGATCGCCAGGATCCGGCCCGGCGGCAGGCCATAGGGGCCAAGCGCCACGCCCAGCAGCATCGCCGCCGCCAGCCCCGGCAGCAGCAGCGGCAGCAGGCTGCGCTCAGCCACCCAGCAGTGCCGAGACAGCGGCGGCATCGGGTCGCGGCCCATAGAAAAGCTGGTAGAAATCGGCGATCCGGCCGTGCAGATCGCCCTTGGCGGCCTGGGGATACAGCATATGCGCCAGCCAGATCACCCCGGCCAGCCGGTTGACCGAGGGCGGCGTGTCGATGAAGCCGAAGGGCGCCCCCGGCGCCAGATAGACCCGGCCCTGCGCCACCGCGGGAATGCCCTGCCATTCCGGCATCGTGGCGACATTCGCGGCGAAATCCGGATCGACGGCAATGATGACATCGGGCGCCCAGGCCTGCACCTGCTCGGGCGAGACAATGGCCAGACCGTCGCTGTGGGTCGCGGCGACGTTGATGGCGCCGACGCGGGCGATGACCTCGGCATTGATCGAGTTGGGGCCGGCGGTCTCGGTGCCCTCGGGGCCGCGCGCCAGATAGACCCGGGGCCGCGCCGTTTCGGGAATGGTGGCCAGCATGGCGTCCAGGTCGGCGAGCGTGGTCTCGGCATAGCGGGCCAGCGTCTCGCCACGCTCGGGCACGCCAAGCGCGCCGGCCATCTGCCGGATCGCCTGCGGCATCTGCGCGAAACCGCCGTCGACCAGCACATAGGGCACGCCGGCCTGGTCCTGCACCCGCGCCGCCAAGTCGGCATAGGTCGCATTCACCGTGCCGTAATCGACGATCAGTTCGGGCCGGGTGGACAGAAGCACCTCGAGGTTCAGCGTGTCGCCCCTGCCGGTCAGGCGGCCGAGGGTCGGCAGGTCGGCGACCTCGGGGCGCAGGAAGGGCAGGTCTTGCGGCTTCAACGGCCGGACCCAGCCGACCATCGCCTGCGGCTTCAGCGCATAGAGCAGCACCGCCGCCGGTGGCCCGGCGGCAAAGACCCGCGCCGGATCGGCCGGGACCGCGACCGTGCGCCCGGCCGCATCGGTGAAACGCGCCCCATCCAGCGCCAGCGCCCGGCCGGCCGCGGCCAGCGCGAGGATCAGGCCGGCGAGGCTCCGGCGGGTCAGGCGGATCATGCGCGGGCTCCGAACGCTGCCTTGATGTCGATGAGCGGGGTGCCGTCAAGGCAGTCGAGCCCGCGCACGGTCAGCACCGGCCCCTGCACGTCGAGCAGCCGGACGACCGACGAGGCCACCGGGTTCGGCCGCACCGGCGAGCGCAGCGCGAAGGTGCCCGTCGCGCGGTCGCCGAACTTGGGATTTTGCAGCACCAGATCGCGCCGCGCCTGGTCCATCCAATACAGGATCTGCAGGTGCTCCTGGGCCTCGATGCCGGTCAGCGCCGGCCCCCAGGGATCGAACAGCTCGATCCGGCACGGCGGGCCGGCTTCGGCATCGCCGCGATGCGGGCAGTCGCCGCGCCGGGTCCAGGGGGTGCGGATGCGTCCGATGAACCACAGCCCGGCGTCAAAGCCCTGCGGCGTGCCGACGGCCTGCTCATGCGGCCGCAGCGCGTCTGCGCCGGCATCATTCATCCACGCCGACCATCACATCCGAGGCCTTGATCACGGCCGAGGCGCGGCCGCCGACCTTGAGCCCCAGTTCCTTGACCGCGTCATTGGTGATCGAGGCGGTGACCACGCTGCCGCCCAGGTCGATGCGGACATGGCTGGTCACGGCGCCGGTGACGATTTCGGTCACGGTGCCGGGCAGGACGTTCCTTGCGCTGAGTTTCATCGGGTGTTCCTTTCCAAAGGGTTGCAAATCAGCCCACCTTAGCAAGGCAGGCCTGCTGCAACCATGCGACAATCGCCCCTGTCTCGGCCGGCAGCGGCTGGGCCTTGCCCTCGGCGAAGGCCAGGAAGGCCTCGCGCCATTGCGGCGCCACGCCGACCAGCACCGGCAGGCCCTTTGCGCAGGCCTCGCCGATGGCGCCGACCAGGCCGCGGCCCGCCGCCTCCTGCTTGCCGAACTTGTTCACGACCAGAGCCTGCGCGCCGGGCAGGCGGCTTTCGACGACGGCGACGGCGGCCTCCAGCGCCTCGGGGTCCAGCCGGCAGCCGGGCACCTCGGGCGGCAGATCGACGCTGATGCCGCGCCGCTCGCCATCGGGCAAGAGCGCCAGCACGATGTCGCAATGGCCGCGCGGCGCCTCGGGGTCGACCGGCTGCACGGTGCCCGCCAGCGCGATGCCAAGCGCCGTCGCGCGCTCGGCCGCGGCGCTCAGCACGCTGTCGGTCCTGAACTCCTCCTCGGAGCAGACATAGCGGATGTCCATGGTGGTTCCCCTTCGACGCTGATTCCCGCGACGTTATGGATGATGGAACATAACGGGCGCCGCTGGCAAGCGCCCCGTGGCGCGGCGGACACGCCCCCGGGGGTGCGACATCGTTCGGCCTATGGTCATCCGGCCCGGTTACGTTATGTCTTATTAAACATAACGATTCGCGAGAGGGAGCGATGGGGTTTCACAGGAAGGGGCTTTTCGCCCTGGCTTTGGTCGGGCTGCTGCCCGGGACCGGCATGGCGCAAGAGCCTGGCGCGGGCAGGGCGCAAGAGCCCGACACGGGCAGGGCGCAAGAGCCCGAACAGGCCAGCCCGGTCTTCACGCTGGGCACGGTGGTGCTGACCGGCAAGGCCGATGCGCAGGGCGGCACCGCCAGCACCGTTCCCGCCGAGGAGGTCGCGCGGCAGAACCGGCTGACGCTGGACGACGCGCTGGCCGTGGTGCCGGGGGTCGAGGTCGGCAATACCGGCGGCAGCCGCAACGAGCGGCTGGTCTTCGTGCGCGGCTTCGACCGCTTCCAGGCGCCGCTGTCGATCGACGGCATCCGGGTCTATCTGCCGGCCGACAACCGGCTGGACTATGGCCGTTTCCTGACCCCCGACCTGGCCGAGATCCAGGTGCAAAAGGGCTATGTCTCGGTGCTGAACGGTCCCGGCGGCATGGGCGGCGCCCTCAACCTGGTCACGCGCCAGCCGACACAGCCCTTCGAGGGCGAGGCCCGGCTGGGGGTCGAGGCTGGCAATCGCGGCGACATCTCGGGCCGCAGCGGCTATCTGTCGCTGGGCATGAAGCGCGACCAGTTCTGGCTGCAAGGCAGCTATCTGAAGCGCGACAGCGACGGCTTTTACCTGTCGCGCGATTTTCGGCCGCGCCCGCAGCAGGGCGCCGGCCTGCGCGACTATTCCGACAGCGAGGATTCGCGGCTGAACCTCAAGGCCGGCTGGACGCCGAACGCGAGTGACGAATACGTGCTGAGCTATACCCGCCAGACCGGGCAGAAGAACGCGCCCTATAACGTCGACCAGCCGATCCGCGGCCTGACCGACGAGCCCGGCGAAGGTCAAAGCTGGCAGCGCGACTGGACCTGGCCGGAATGGGACATCGACAGCCTGGCCTTCTATTCGCACACCGAACTCGGCGCCGGCTATGTCAAGACCAAGGCCTATTACAACCGCTTCGACAACCTGCTTTCGGCTTGGGACGATTACACCCATCGCACCCAGACCGAGCGCCGCGCCTTCGACAGCCGCTACAAGGACCGCTCCTGGGGCCTGAGCCTGGAGGGCGGGGCCGACATTGGTGCCCATACCCTGCGCAGCGCCGCGCATTTCCGCCGCGACAAGCATGAATCGATACAGTTCTCGAGCCCGGGCCTGGGCGGCAGTCCCGATCCGGCCGAGATCAGCACCGAGGAAACCTGGTCCGTCGCGCTGGAAGATAGCTGGCAGGCGCGCGAGGATCTGCGCGTGGTCGCGGGGCTCAGCTATGACAAGGCCCGCGTGCTGGAAGCCGACCGGACCGAGGATGACGCCGGCCTGCCGACGGGCTCCTCGGACGCGGTGAACTGGCAGCTGGCGGCGATCTGGCAGCCGGAGGCTTCGGGCGAATATCACGCCAGCCTGTCGTCGCGCACCCGGTTCCCGACGCTCTTCGACCGCTACAGCACCCGCTTCGGGACGGCGGTGCCGAACCCGGACCTGGAATCGGAACGCGCGCTGAATGCCGAGCTGGGCTACAGCGGCGAGATCGGTCCCGCGACCGTGGACGCGGCGCTGTTCTACAGCAAGGTCAAGGACATGATCCAGTCGGTCCCGACCGGCGCGCTGGATGAAGAGGGCGACCAGATCACCCAGAGCCGCAACGTCGGCAATGGCATCTACAAGGGTTTCGAGGTCGCGGCGAACTGGCAGCTGGCCGACAGCCTGATGCTGGTGGCGAATTATACCTGGCTGCACCGTTCGATCACCGACCCGCTGCGCGCCGATTATCGGCCGACCGACACGCCGCGCCACAACGCCTTCCTGCGGCTGGACTGGCAGGCGACGCCGGTGCTGACGGTCTCGTCCTCGGTGCAGGTGTCGAGTTCGCGCCTGTCGGAAAGCGCGATCCAGCCCGAGGATCCGGCGGCGATCGCCTATACCCGCATGGGCGGCTTCGCGCTGGCGAACCTGGACTTCGCCTGGGCGGCCAGCGACCGGGCCCAGGTGCTGTTCGGCGTGCGCAACCTTTTCGACCGCGACTATGCGCTGGTCGAGGGCTATCCCGAAGCCGGGCGCAGCTTCTTCCTGACCACGGCGCTGCGGTTCTGAACCGGCCAAGGCGGCTGCCGAGCGAAGATCGCGGCCTTGCCGGCCGCGATCCTTCCCGGCCCGAGGGCGCCTATCCCTCGTCGCTCTCGGCCAGCACCGCGCCGGGCAGTTCGATCCGCAAGAACTGGTTGCGGGCATAGTCCAGGAACACCGCGGCGGCCAGCGGCAGCGTGCCGCCGCCGCGCAGCATGACGCCAAAGCGGTTCGCGGGCAGGCCTTCCTCGGACAGCGGCCGGAACACCAGCCGGCCCTCGGCGATGTCGGTCTGGGCGCCGATGGGCGTGGTGATCGAGACATAGCGCCCGGTCAGCGCCAGTTCGACCAGCATGCGGATGGAATCGACCTCGACCATGGGCGGCAGCGTCTGGGTCGCCTGCAACAGGAACGGGTCGACGATCCTGCGGATCGAGATCTCGGAATTCGCGATGGCCATCGGATGGGCCAGGCATTCGGCCAGGCTGACCGGGCCGCGGCTTTCGGCCAGCGGATGGTCGTGGCGGATCATGGCGCCGATATGCACGTCGCGGTGCAGGGCGACGCTGATCTGCGGATGCGTGTCGGTGGGAAAGCCGAAGCCGACCTCGGCCCGCTCGTCGATCAGCCGCTCGATCACCTCGGCCCCGGAAACCATCGACACCTCGAGTTGCAGGCCCGGGTAGCGGCGGCCGAATTCCGAGATGATCTCGGGCAGGAAGGCGATGCCGATGCTTTCCACCGTGGCGATCCGCACCGTGCCGGTCTTGAGCCCGCGCAGCAGCTCCAATTCGTCCACGGCGCTGTCGAGGATGTTGCCGAGGTTGCGGGTATGGCCATAGAGGATCTCGCCGGCGGGCGAGAGCGTCAGGCGCCGGCGCCGGTCGCGCACGAAAAGCTCGACCCCCAGCGCGAATTCCAGCTGGCTGATCTGCCGCGACACCGCCGAAGCGGCGATGTTCAGGCGGCGCGACGCCTCGCGCACCGACAGGTGCTCGGCCACCGCGTTGAAGTGAACCAGCGACGCCTGGTAGAAAATCCGCGCCAGCAGGGCAGGGGACAGCGCCTGGCCGCGGCTGACCGGAAGCGCGGGTTCCTCTGCTGTTGCCGATTGCTTCACCATGGACGTTTCTCCGTGTTGCTTTTCCGGCAGCAGCAGATGACCTAATCGGAAATTTCGCAACCCGCATCCTGCGTGATTAATCAACTTGGCTGCGGCATTTTTGTCGGGGCCGGGTTTAACAGTAACGAGTGCGCTGTCTCGGCGGCCGGGGATCCCAAGATGCCCGGTCGCTTCCGGAACGCGCCCGGCCTGCGGAAACTTCCGCTGCCAGATCAGGTCCTTGCCGGTGCTTGCCTGCGTGGCCATCCCCCGCTATGCCTGTAAGACGATTTCCCGGTTTCATGCGGTGGCCCGTGTCAAGGGCCGCCTGTTTCCTGATCCATTGCAATGCGCAGGTGATTTCAGATGGTGCTTCCTTTTCATGCCACGGCTCTGTCCCGGGCGCGGCCTTCCTTCGCTGCCGCGCCGGCGATGAAAGGCAACAGCGCGGGGCTTCTTTCGGCCGGTGCGCATCGGGGCGGGGAGGCTGGTCATGGCTGACCTCATCGTCGGAATCTGCCGCTTTTCCTTCCTGGGCCGGGGCGACTGGGCCATCTATTCCGGCACCGGGCACGGCTCCGAGGCCGAGGCCGAGGCGCGCCGCAAGGTCGCCGAGACGCTGTATCGGCCCGAGCGGCTGGAGCAGCGCTTTCGCAGTTTCGAGGCGCTGACGCTGGCCTCGATCAAGGCGCAGCGCCATCCCGATTTCCATTTCATCGTGCTGACCTCGCCGGCGATGCCGCCGGCCTATCGCGCCCGGCTGGAAAGGCTCTGCGCCGGCGATGGCCGCATCCACCTGCTGGTCTCGGACCGGCCGATGGTGAACGAGGCGCTGGCGCCGCTGCTGGCGCAGATCTCGGAAGACGGGCGGCACCGGCTGGTGCAGTTCCGGCTGGACGACGACGATTGCCTGGGCATCGAATACACCGCCGCCCTGCATCGCGCCGCCGAGGCGGGCCGGCAATACGACGTCTTTGCCTTCAGCATGCCGCGCGGGCTTCTGGTCAGCAACTATGCCGGGGCCGAGCCGGCGCGCTACGAGATCGACCGCCCCTTCCATTCGGCCGGCGCGGCGGTGCGGCCGCGATCGCCGGCGCAGACGATCTATTCCTTCGGCCATTACGCGCTGATGCGGCGCTTTCCCTGTCTGCTCGACCCGCGCTTCCTGGGCTCGCTGCAACTGAAGCTCGAGGGCCACGATTCCCGGCCCGAGGTGCCGCGTCGCGGCAACGGGCTGAGGTTGCTCGAGCAGCCGGTCTTTGCCGAGAACCTGGCCCGCGCCTTTCCCTTCGTCGCGCTGAGCCAGCTGGAAACGCTGCTTCTGGCCTGAGTTTCGGCTGAGGCGCACCGGCGGCACCCTATGGCGCCCCGCGCAGCTTTGCCCCGCGCCCGGCTGGATGCGGGGCCTGTCACATTCGTGCCACAGCGGGGGTAAAGGCGACGGCCCGGCGCGCTTTTCCTGCGCGGGAATCATTGACGGCGCCGGCCATGCAGCGGTTAGGGAAGAAACCCAGCCAGCCGCGACCCTGACTCCTGCGGCCAAGCCAGCCGCTCGACATTTCGGGGCGTGCCTGAGCGTGGGCACCCCGTCAGGAGTAGTTTCATGGTCGCGAACCCGATCCGCCGGCAGCTTGCCGGCTGCGCCAGCCCGTTGGCGCTGGCTCTTGTGGGGGCACTGGCCGCCCCGGCCGCCTGGGCCCAGGACAGCGATGCGGCGCCGGATGCGCCCGTGGTGCTGAACACCGTCACCCTGAGCGGCGATGCCGCGACCGAGGGCACCGGCAGCTATACCACCCAGGCCGCCTCGGGCACGGCGGCGGGCCTTGACCTGACGGCCAGGGAAACGCCGCAATCGGTCTCGGTGATGACCAGCCAGCAGATGCAGGACCAGGGCATCACCACCTTGAACCAGGTCGTGGACTGGACGCCGGGCCTGACCGCGCAGCAGGGCAACGGCGAATTCCGCTGGATCTTCTACGCCCGCGGCTCGGCGGTCGAGAACCAGCAGTTCGACGGCGTGCCGAACTATGTGCATTATTATTCCCGCGACGTGAACCCGCAGGAGGACATGGCGATGTTCGACCGCGTCGAGGTCGTGCGCGGCGCCACCGGCCTGCTGGAGGGGACCGGCAGCCCCTCGGCCTCGATCAACCTGGTGCGCAAGATGCCCACGGCCGAGCGGCAAAGCTCGGTCGAGGTCGAGGCGTCGAGCTTTGGCAACGGGCGGCTGACCTATGACACCTCGGGGCCGATCACGGCCGACGGCCGGCTGCGCGGCCGCTTCGTCGCCTCGGCCTTGGCCGGCAACGGCTTCCGCGACTACATGACCGACGAGCGCGGGCTGCTTTACGGCGTGCTGGAATACGACCTGACCGACAGCACCACGATCAGCGCGGCGCTGAGCCACGGCAAGGAAAAGATCGACGGCTATTCCTGGGGCGGCATCTGGACCGCGCGCGACGGCAGCTTCTACGATTTCGATTCCAGCACCGCCTCGGCGGCGGAATGGGAATATTCCGACCGCGAGCAGACCGTCGGCTATCTGGACCTGCGGCATCAGTTCGACAACGGCTGGCAGCTGACGGCCAAGCTGCGCCGGTCGAACGGCATGGTGGACATGCTGTCGTCCTATATGTGGTATGACACCACCGGCACGCTTTATCGCGACGGCGCGCTGTTTCATTATGTCAGCCAGACCAACTCGGGCGACCTGCGCCTGTCGGGCCAGGTCACGCTGTTCGGGCGCGAGCACGACCTGGTCTTCGGCGTGAACGGCAACCGCGACCGCACCCGCTACGACGGCAAGAATCCCTATGCCTATGTCATCGCCGATCCCTCGGTCGCCGACCCGAACGAACATCCCTATCCGGCGGCGAACGACGTGACCTATTTCGGCGACATGGTGTCGCGGAACTACGGCCTCTATGGCTCGGCCCGCTGGAGCCTGGCCGAGAACGTCAAGCTGATCACCGGCGCCCGGGTGTCCTGGTACGAGGCGCAGAACGAAAGCGGCTATGCCGGCAGCAATTCCAGCGACGGCTACAAGGTCGATGCCGAGGTGACGCCCTATGTCGGGCTGGTCTATGACGTGAACGACACCTGGACCGTCTATGGCAGCTTTACCGAGATCTTCACCCCGCAGAGCGCCCTGGGCGTCGACGGGCTGATCGACCCGGTCTATGGCAAGAATTTCGAGGTCGGCGCCAAGGCCGCGCTGCTGGACGGCGGCCTGACCTTTGCCGCCGCCGCCTTCCAGACCGACCAGGACGGCCTGGCCGAGGACGACCCGGACAATACGGGCTGCGGCGGCCCCGGCACCGGCTGTTCGATCAACGCCGGGCTGATCCGCACCCGCGGCGCGGAGTTCGAGCTGTCGGGCGCGGTCAACGACCGCTGGAACGTCGCGGCGAGCTATACCTATGCCCATGCCGAATACGAGGAAGGCGAGAATGCGGGCCAGCGCTACAACACCGGCACGGCGCCGCTGCACCTGGTCAAGCTGAACACCACCTATCGCCTGGCCGGCGCGCTGGAGGGGCTGACGGTCGGCGGCGCGCTGCGCTATCAAAGCCGGACCTATCAGGACAACCCGGACGGCTCGTTCGATTCCGGCGGCGCGCCCTATGCCATGCGCCAGGGCGGATTCGTGGTGGCCGACGTGATGGCACGCTATGAGCTGTCCGAGGCGACGGCGGTGCAGCTGAACGTCAACAACCTGTTCGACAAGCAGTATTACTCGGCCATTGCCAGCCCGGGTTACGGCAATTTCATCGGCCAGGGCCGCAACGCCACCCTGACCCTGGTGCACAGGTTCTGAAACCGATCCGTCGCGCCGCATCCCGGCGCGACGGCATCCCCGCGACGGGCGCTCCGGCCCGCTTCATCTCCTTGCCCGTGCGCCGATCGCGGAACCTTGCGCCGCCCCCGGGCCTTAATGGAGCAGCGGTCGGTCCCGCGCCACGACGGGGCAGGGGCCGCGATCCCGCGTCCGGCCGCGCCATGTTGCGCGCGCCGGCGGCGGCAGGAAGGGGCAGGGGTTGACGGATCACAGCACAGCGGGCGAGGCGATGCCGGACCCTCGAAGCCACGGTTTTTTCTTCGATTTCGACGGCACCCTGGCCGAGATCGCACCGCGCGCCGAGGATGTGGTGCTGGACCGGGGCCTGCGCGCCGACCTGCTGCGGCTCTGGCAGCGCAGCGGCGGTGCCGTCGCCGCGCTGAGCGGGCGGCGCCGCGCCGACCTGGCCCGCTATCTGCCCGCGGACATCCCGCTGGCCGGGCTGCACGGCTGGGAGATCGAGGGCGGCGACACGATCGAGATCGCGGCGCTGGCGCATGCGCTCGACGGGCTGCGCGACAGCCTTGCCGCCATCACCGCCCACCATCCCGGCGCGCGGCTCGAGGACAAGGGGCCGGCGCTGGCGCTGCATTGGCGCCTGGCGCCCGAGGCCGAGCCCGCCCTGACCCTGGCCGCCGAGCAGGCCGTCGCGGCGCTTGGCCCGGCCTGGGTGCTGCAACCCGGCAAATGCGTGGTCGAGATCCGCCCGCGGGGCCATGACAAGGGCGACGCGCTGCGCCGCTTCATGGCGCACCCGCCGTTCCGCGGCCGCCGCCCGGTCGCCTTCGGCGACGATCTGACCGACATTCCCATGCTGCGGGCGGCGCGGCAGGCCGGAGGGCTGGCCGTGGCCGTCGGCGAACGCGACCTGCCTTGCGACCTGCGCCTGGCCGGGCCGGCCGCCCTTGCCCTTTGGATAAGACGGAGCCTCGAATGATCCCGATGCCTGCCCCCTCGCTGGAACTCGGCCTGATCGGCAATGCCGCGACCGCCGCGCTGCTGAACGCGCTTGGCGACGTGACCTGGATGTGCCTGCCGCGCTTCGACGGCGACCCGGTGTTCTGCCGGCTGCTCGAGCCGCAATCCGGTCCCGATAGCGGGCTGTGGTCGATCCGCTGCGACGAGCTGGCCCGCACCCGGCAAAGCTATCGCGGCCATACCGCCATCCTCGAGACGATCCAGGAGGACGACCAGGGCAACCGCCTGAAGATCACCGATTTCCTGCCCCGCTTCCCGGATCGCGGCCGGATGTTCCGCGGCCGCACGCTGGTGCGCATCGTCGAGCCGCTGGCCGGCACGCCGCGCATCACCGTGCGCCTGTGCCCGCGCCACGGCTATGGCGCCCATGCCGCCCGGGTCATGCGCGGCTCCAACCACCTGCGCTATGACCTGGACCAGCAGGCGCTGCGGCTGACCACCTCGGCGCCGGTGGAATTCGTGCTGAACGAGACGCCCTTCCTGCTGGACCGTCCGCATGCCTTCCTGCTGGGCCCCGACGAGCCGCTGAGCGACGGGCCCCATGTCATCGCCGCCGCCTTCCTGGAACGGACCGAGGCCTATTGGCTGGACTGGGTGCGGGCGCTGTCGATCCCGCCGGATTATCAGGAGGTGGTGATCCGCGCCGCCATCACGCTGAAGCTGTGCGAATACGAGGAAACCGGCGCCATCGTCGCGGCGCTGACCACCTCGATCCCGGAATATGCCGATACGCAGCGCAACTGGGATTACCGCTTCTGCTGGCTGCGCGACAGCTTCTTCACCGTCAAGGCGCTGAACAGCCTGGGCGTCACCAAGACGATGGAGGATTACCTCGCCTATGTGCTGAACCTCGCCACCGGCACGCCCGACGGCTACATGCAGCCGCTGTTCGGCCTGGGCCACGAGCGGGTGCTGGACGAAGAGACCTGCCCGGCGCTTCTGGGCTATGACGGGCACGGGCCGGTGCGGCGCGGCAATGCCGCCTATACGCAGGTGCAGAACGACGGCTATGGCTCGGTGATCCTGGCGGTCAGCCAGTGCTTCTTCGACCAGCGCCTGCCGCGCCTGGGCGGGATCGAGCTGTTCGAGCGGCTGGAGGTGCTGGGCCGGCAGGCGGTGGCGCGCTGGAACACCCCCGACGCCGGGCTGTGGGAATTCCGCACCCGCGAAAGCGTCCATACCCATTCGGTGCTGATGTGCTGGGGCGCCTGCGACCGGCTGGCGCGGATCGCGGCGCATCTGGGCCTGCCGCAGCGCGCCGCCGCCTGGGGCGCCCATGCCGACGCCATGCGCCAGGCGATCGAGACCCAGGGCTGGAACGACACGGTCGGCGCCTATGTCTCGGCCTTCGGCGGCGCGGACCTGGATGCGAGCCTGCTTCTGATGCCCGAGGTCGGCTACTGCACCGGCGAGAACCCGCGCTACCAGGCCACCGTCGCCGCCTGCGAGGCGCAGCTGCGCCAGGGCCACCACCTGTTCCGCTATCGCGCCCCCGACGATTTCGGCACGCCCGAGACCGCCTTCACCGCTTGCACCTTCTGGCTGATCGACGCGCTGGTCCGGCTGGGCCGCCATGACGAGGCGCGCGAGATTTTCGCCGCGGTGCTGGAACAACGCACCGCCCTGGGGCTTCTGTCCGAGGATGTGCATGTCGCCAGCCGCACGCTCTGGGGCAATTTCCCGCAGACCTATTCCATGGTCGGGCTGATCAACGCCGCGATCAAGCTGTCGCGCAAATGGGAAGACGTCGTATGAGCCGCCTTGTCGTCGTTTCGAACCGATTGCCCGCACGCGGCAAGGGCGTCGCGGCCGGCGGGCTTGCCGTCGCGCTGGAAGCGGCGCTGAAGGACCGGGGCGGGCTGTGGCTGGGCTGGTCGGGGCGCACGGCGGAAACGCCGGGCCCGGTCGCCCTCAGCCAGGCCGGCGAGGTCACCTTTGCCGCGCTGGACCTGACCCCGGCCGAGGTCAAGGGCTATTACGAAGGCATCTCGAACAGCGTGCTCTGGCCGCTGTGCCATTATCGCGCCGACCTGCTCGACTATACCCGCGACGACATGGAGTGCTACCAGCAGGTGAACGGCCGTTTTGCCGATGCGCTGGTCGGGCTGTTGCGGCCCGACGACCTGATCTGGGTGCACGACTATCACCTGATCCCGCTGGCGGCCGAGCTGCGCCGGCGCGGGGTGGAAAACCGCATCGGCTATTTCCACCACATCCCCTGGCCGGCGCGGGACCTGTTCCGGGCGCTGCCGCGCTCGCGCCGCTTCCTGTCGGCGATGCTGGCCCATGACCTGGTCGGGTTGCAGACCCCGACCGATACCGCGAACCTGCGCGACGCGCTCGAGGGCGCCCGCGACCGGCTCGAGTTCGCCCCGCCGCGCGACACCCGCATCGGCGCCTATCCGATCTCGATCGACACGGCGGGTTTTGCCGCCCGGGCCGCGCGGGCGCGCGATCTGCCGCGCATCCGCGAGCTGCACCAGCGTTTCGGAGCCCGCGACCACGTGATCGGCGTGGACCGGCTGGACTATTCCAAGGGCCTGCCCGAGCGGCTGCGCGCCTTCGAGCAGCTGCTGGCCAGCCACCCCGAGCTGCATGGCAAGCTGGGATACATGCAGATCACCCCGGCCTCGCGCGCGGGGATCGAAGGCTATGAGCGCATCCGGCAAGAGGTCGCCGAACGCGCCGGCCGGCTGAATGCGACCTATGGCAACCTGGACTGGATGCCGGTGCGCTATATCAACCGCGCCTTCAGCCAGACCTTGCTGGCCGGGCTCTATCGCATGTCGCGGGTCGGGCTGGTGACGCCGCTGCGCGACGGCATGAACCTGGTGGCCAAGGAATATGTCGCGGCGCAGGATCCGCAGGACCCGGGCGTGCTGATCCTGTCGCGCTTTGCCGGGGCAGCGGCGGAGCTCTCGGCGGCGCTGATCGTCAACCCGCATGACATTGAGGAGGTGGCCGAGGCCCTGGCCAGCGCCCTGACCATGCCCGAGGACGAACGCCGCGAGCGCCACGCCGCGATGATGGCGGTCTTGCGCGCCAACCCGATCGAGGCCTGGGCGCGCGGCTTTCTGAAGGATCTGGCGCCGGTGCCGATCAGCAGCGCGCCCGAGGCATAGATGCTGCGCCGCCATCCCGGCCGTCGGCCCGAATCTGGTCCATCGAGCGATGACCGGATATGCCTTGGCAAGCGCCGGCGCCGCAGTTGCCTGCCGCGCCGTCCGTATGCCATGGTCTTGACGGAATCTTCCTGCGATCCGTCGCGTCGGTGGCCTTGATCGCCGCCCGATCATCCTGCGGTCACAGGACTTGCGCGCGGTCCGCCGCCCGCAGTCAGCCACTGACGGGGAAATACCGTCGAAGCCCGACCGCGCCGATCTCGCTCTGCTTGCCGGCGCAGATGGTCGCTGCCGGATGCCAGCTGAACCTTCGCTCCTCCTTGCTGTCCTCAGGCGCGGGCGCCCCGGCAAAGGCATTCACTGTCGAACGTCCAAGTTGCGGCGGCGGACAGCAAATTTCTTGTAGCGGAGATGAAATGACGGCCAATAAGAGGCCAGCGCCGGAAATTTTATTGAGATGAATCAATGACGTTTTCCCAAGCCGGCGGCGGTTCTGTGCCATTGCGAGGGCAAATAACGCCCATCGAAACTCGCCTGTGACCTCTGATGCGCAACAAAAAAAAGCCGCCCATGATGGGCGGCTCGCAAGACTTCAGGCTTGGATAAGGTCAGATGTCGGATCGGCGGAAGATTTGAGTCGCCAAGGGCATGCCTGACAGAATCGGCAAGATCCCGCGCTGCTGCAAGGCTGCATGCATTCCCGCGATCGTCGTGCCTTCAGCTTCGGCCAGTTCGCGGATCGAGATATGGTCGCGCCGGAACCGTTCGAAGTCGGGCTTCGCGACCTGATGGCGACGTTTCAGCGGGCCGATGAGCGGCACAACGCGCCGGATGATCGGCGCTCCGCTCTCCTCGGGAATGCGCATGATGTTCTCGAGGATCTGCACCTCGACGCCCAGTTCCTTTGCCGCGTCTTCCTTCGACATTGCGGCCGTCATCGGTGGGGCCTCCAGGATGCGCAGCAGCTGGCGTTCATCGATCAGCAGGCCATCGAAATCGGTTCGCCCGACCAGGCCATAGAGGTCGAGGCTCCCGGACAGGACCAGCCGAATGATCCGGTCGACTTGCCAATGTGCGTGGCGCGCGGCCGCGCTCAGGGTGGTGAACTGAACAGGGACAACCGCGAGGGTGGTGGCGTTTTCGAAGAGAATGGCCAGAAGGTCGTGGACTGAGTCCAAGCTGACCCGCTTCAGGGCATCCGCGTCGCGATCGACAATAATCCTGTCGCCCAAGACCCTTTCGACCAGTCCCGCATTGAGGATCGCCGCTGCCGTCGTCGTGTCGCAGCCAAGATGGGCGGAGAGTGCGTTGGCGGGAACCGATCCCCGCAACTCGCACGCGATAGCTTCGCTTTCGGTCGCGTCGAAGGTGAGCGCATTCAAAGGTCGGCCGTCATCTGCCGACAACAGTCCCAAGCCGGCGAATACGTCTCTCACCTGCAACTTGGACATTCCGCACACCACGGAGAGTGTGGCCAGGTCATGTCGACGCCGTGCAGGCACCACCTCCCCGAAAATCTCATCGCCGGCTGCGAGAGGAATATTGTCCAGAAGGAACGACCGCACCAGCGGGCGGAGCGGGAACAGATCCTCGTTCAGCCTGACTGCGTCGTAGAGCCTGCCCAAGGCACGGGCGGGGGTGTTGACGCGGGCCTTTCGGCCCCGTTGGCACAGAATATCGTCGAGGGCCTTCAGGATGCCCGCCTCGCCCCGCCGCAGCGCTTCGAAGCCGATCCGACAAGCATCCCCGAGGTCGCCGGTCGGGTGATCCCGCATGGCATTCCCCAGGCAGCTCGAAATGCCCATGACCTGATCGAGACGACAACCGTCCGGCCACAGCGGTTCGCGCGTGGAGCCGGCCAACCGATCCTCGACATAGCGCTGCAAGGGTCCGGGTGTCATCGGCGTGGCCGCATCGCAAAGCTCTTGCAGCGCCGCCGGGTCCGGAAACGCGACAGACGGCACCAGCGCGTCGAAATGGATTTCGGCCTTCGTCGTGGTCAGGGCAATGCCGTGGCGATCGCAACAGACCGTGCTGCTGAATTGCCAGATGGCACGGCTGTGCTGGAAGGATCCGTCGTCGAGCAGACACATAGGGCAGAATGCCGTCACGCGGCGGCAAAGCATGGACGGTTTGAACACCTCGTGCCGAAACCGCCGCATATTTCCGGCATGCCTGAAGATCGCGGAAGCCTCCAGCGCCGACGTGTCGCCGCCGAAGAGATCGCTGAGACGGGCAAGCGCTGCTAAGTCCTTCACCGGTTCGACGTCCTTCTGAGGGAAGCCGACGACCCTCAGCAGTTCCGGCAGGCATTGTCCCGCCTGAGCCTGGGCGGAACGATCCGCCCAGGACAGGATGGTTTCGCCCGGGTTGATCGGGATATGAGGCAGCATCGGCATCGGTTCAGCCCTGACGCAAGGCGCGGCGTTGCCGTGCCGTGCGCGACGCGTCGAACTCGGCAGCTTGCGCATCCAGTTCGAACCGATGCCAGTCCGGCGAAACGAAGACATTGCGGTCCCAGGCGCACATTTCCTGAGGTGTTGCTGAAATGTTCCAGCCGCGTCAATCGGGGCGAACGAGTATCGCAGTGGCCTCGGCCTCTGGTTGGAAGGGAAAGCGAGAAAGTCGGTCGTGACTGTAAGAGATTGAAATATACCAACATCGATCAGGTCGACGGTCCAGTGGTAAACATTTGGCCAACCAATGGTCGCCGAAACGGGCCAAATGGCTTCTTTTTGGCCGTCGGTTCAACAAAGGGACCCGAACAATATTTCGGTGGTTAAACAGACATCACAACCGATGACGATAATTCGAATTATGTAACCCATTCGCCGAACGCGCCACCCACGACCTGCTCCGCGGCCAAGACCGGCAAGGCGCCGATGAGCCGACCGCGCCTGCCGGTCAGGCGCGTTTCCACGAAGCTTGTCGCCACGGCCGGCTCATGCGAGTCGAGCAGATTCGCCGCAGCCAGAAGCAGCGCCGCCTCCTCGACGAACCAGCGCGCCTCGGCCTCGGGCGGCAGGCCTGGCCAGCGCGCCCGATGCGCCGCCAGCGCGGCGTCATAGGCCGGCTCCGACCCGATCGCCGCATCCAGGCGAGTTGCAAGCGCCTCGGCCGCCAGGGGCTCGCGCGACAGGCTGCGCAGCGCATCCAGGCAGATCACATTGCCCGAACCCTCCCAGATGCCGTTCAGCGGCGCCTCGCGATACAGCATCGGCAGCGGCGTATCCTCGACATAGCCCATGCCGCCCAGCATCTCCATCGCCTCGGCGACCACCAGCGGGCACAGCTTGTTGGCCAGGTATTTCGCCAGCGCCACGCCGATCCGGGCCAAGGCGCGGTCATGATCGCCCGTGCCCTCGCTGGCCGCCGCCACGCCCAGCCCCAGCGCCAGGCAGCCGGCCCAATCCAGCACCAGATCCCCCAGAACCGCCCGCATCAGTGGCTGGTCGATCAGCCGGCGCTGGAAGGCGCTGCGCTGCGAGATCCAGCGATGCGCCTCGCGCAGCGCCGCCCGCATCAAGCCGACCGGGGCCATGGCGGTGTCCAGCCGCGTGTGGTGCACCATCTCGAGGATCGTGCGGATGCCGTCGCCCGCCTCGCCCAGGCGCCAGGCCAGCGCGTCGCGATATTCGATCTCGGCCGAGGCATTGGCGCGATTGCCCAGCTTGTCCTTCAGCCGCTGCAACCGGATGCCGTTGCGCTCGTGTTCCAGCCAGCGCGGCACCAGGAAGCAGGTCAGGCCGCCCGGCGCCTGGGCCAGGGTCAGGAAACCGTCGGACATCGGGGCCGAGCAGAACCATTTATGCCCGGTCAGCCGCCAGGCCGCACCGTCGCGCTGCGCCTGCGTCTGCGTGGCGCGCAGATCCGATCCGCCCTGCTTCTCGGTCATTGCCATGCCCAGGGTGATGCCCGCCTTGCTGCCCACCGGACGGACCGCGGGGTCATAATCGCGCGACATCATCCCCCGCCGCCAGTCCGCGGGCAGACCCGAGGCGGCGATCACCGGCTGCGCCGCATGCGTCATGGTCAGCGGACAGCAATGGCCCGGCTCGACCTGGCTGGCCAGATAGACCATCGCGGCGTGACGGGCATGGGCGGCGGGCCCGCCCTCCCAGGCGACCGCGTGATAGCCGGCGCCGACCGACAAGCGCATGAACCGGTGATAGGCCGGATGGAAATGCACCTCGTCCAGTCGCCGGCCGCCGCTGTCGTACAGGCGCAACTCGGGCGGATGACGCTCGGCGTCGCGGGCGGCATCGCGCATCCCCGCCGCACCCAGGCCGGCGCCATAGCGCGCCAGATCTTCCAGCGCGGCACCCTGCCCGCGCAGCGCCCGGTGCAGCATGGGATCGTCCTGCCAGGGATCGACATCCCCGGCCGGCGCCGGCTGATTCACCACCCGATGCGTTTCCAGCTCGGCCGTGCCTGGCAATCCGGTCATGCCCCGACCCTCCCCTCGGCCGCCATCTTACTCCCGCGCGCCTTTTTGGCATTCTCTTTTGTGGAAATATCCCACGGGGGTCCGGGGGTGTGAAACCCCCGGTAGCGGCGGTGAAGCCAGTCGATTTGCGACATTTCGCGACACAATAATCCCACGCTGCGCATTGCTGCCCGGCTTCACAAATGCTTGAAGCGGGCCCAGCCCGCGCGCGCGCCAGCCACCCCCGAACCCTTTTCACAGGAACATGCGATGGCGACGCCTTTCCCGCGCCCGGCCACGGGCACCGCAATCTGTCTGCTGATGTCGCTGCCGGTCCTTGCCGGCACGGCCCTGGCCCAAGACGCCCCCAATCCCGATGAAACCATCGTCCTTGAAACGGTGGTGCTCTCGGCCGAGGAACAGGGCAAGCAGGCTCTCGGCACCTCGACCGTGACTGCCGACGATATCCAGGATGCTCCGCCGGTCAACGACATTTCCGAAATCGTGCGCAAGATGCCGGGCGTGAATCTGACCGGCTCCTCGGCCACCGGGCAGCGCGGCAATCAGCGCCAGATCGACCTGCGCGGCATGGGGCCGGAAAACACCCTGATCCTGATCGACGGCAAACCCGTGCTGTCGCGCAATGCCGTGCGCATGGGCCGCTCGGGCGAGCGCGATTCGCGCGGCGACAGCAATTGGGTGCCAGCCGAGTTGATCGAGCGCATCGAGGTCATCCGCGGCCCGGCGGCGGCGCGCTATGGCTCGGGCGCGGCGGGCGGCGTGGTCAATATCATCACCAAGCGGCCGACCGAGCCGACGCTGAGCTTCGGCACCTATGTCAATTCGCCCGAAAGCAGCCTCGAGGGCGGCAATTACCGCACGAACTTCCTCTTCGCCCGGCCGCTGGGCGAAAACCTGATCTTCCGCCTGACCGGCAACTACGCCAAGTCGGAGCCCGACGACCCGACAATCAACGCCCAGGTCGACGATTCCACCTGTGAATACACCAACTCCTCGGGCGCGACCGAAACCGTCGCCTGCCCGGCTGCCGGGGTCGAGGGTGTGGTGAACAAGGACGTGACCGCGTTGCTCAGCTGGCAGCTCGACCCCTCGAACGTCATCGACTTCGAGGCCGGTTTCAGCCGCCAGGGCAATCTCTTCGCCGGCGACCGGCAGAACTCCTCGGTGAACGAGGTGCTGACTTCGCTTTACGGCAAGGAAACCAATAGTATGCTGCGCAAGACCTTCTCGGTCACGCACCGCGGCGACTACGACTTCGGCGCCGCGCACAGCTATCTGCAATACGAGCGCACCGACAACACCCGCAACCTGGAAGGCACCGCCGGCGGCCCGGAGGGTTCGATCGTCGACACCGAGCGCGGCACCATCGAGTTGGAAAACATCACCGCCAAGTCCGAGCTGATCCTGCCCATGCAGCTCTCGGGCCGCGAGACCAGCCTGACGCTGGGTGCCGAGCTGCGCCACGAGCAACTGGTCGATCCGATCTCGAACCGACAGACCGTGAACGACGGCGCGATCCCCGGCACGATCAGCGACCCCGAGGCGCGCGACGTCAAGATGACCCAGCTGACCGCCGGACTTTATGCCGAGGCGAACATCTACTGGACCGACAAGCTGACGGTGACACCCGGGCTGCGGCTGGACCATGGTGATACCTTCGGCTTCAACGCCAGCCCCAGCCTCAACGTCAGCTACAAGTTCGACGACGCCTGGACGATGAAGGTCGGCGTGGCGCGGGCCTTCAAGGCGCCGAACCTGTACCAGCTGAACCCGAACTACGTCTATTACAC
Source organism: Paracoccus sp. N5 (assembly GCF_000371965.1). Lineage (NCBI taxonomy): Bacteria > Pseudomonadati > Pseudomonadota > Alphaproteobacteria > Rhodobacterales > Paracoccaceae > Paracoccus > Paracoccus sp. N5. Next base: position 59,490 of record NZ_AQUO01000003.1, read on the forward strand.
CCGTGGCAACGGCTGCCCGGCGGCCTATCCCAGCCTGGGCAGCGGCTGCTATGTCGTCGGCAACCCCGACCTCGACCCGGAAACCAGCCTTAATGCCGAAATCGGCATCGCCTATGACGCGGGCCAGGGCCTGTCGGGCACGCTGACCGCTTTCCACAACGATTACCGCGACAAGATCCAGGCCAGCCTGGAGCCGCTCGGCAGCTTCGACACCGGCAGCGGCAATCGCGCGCAATATTTCCAGTGGATCAACATCCCCAAGGCGGTGGTGGCCGGGGTCGAGGGCAACCTGAGCAAGGAAATCACCCCGACCCTGACTTTCAATACCAACTTTACCTATATGGCGAAGTCCGAGAACAAGGAGACCGGCGATCCGCTGAGCCTGGTGCCGAAATACACCGTCAACGCCGCACTGGACTGGCAGGCCACCGAAAAGCTGACGGTCACGCCATCGCTGACCCATTACGGCAAGATCGAATCGCCGACCTACAGCCCGACGACGCTGGATCCGGTGGAAAACCCCAAGGCGCGCGATCCCTATACGATCGTCAACCTGGGCTTCAACTACCAGCTGACGGACAATGCCCGCATGGGTGCCGGCGTCACTAATATCTTCGACGAGCGGGTGCTGCGCGAAGGCAGCGGCGTTAGCGCCGGGGCCAATACCTACAATGAACCGGGTCGTGCCTTCTACCTGTCGCTGAACGCGACCTTCTGATATGGATCGGCGGGCGCGGCCCGCACGACCCTTGCGGCGGCGCTCTACCCGTGCCGCCGTTTATGCCATCCCGCCGAATGCCGATGACCGACACGCTTGAACCGCGCATCCTGATCGTCGACGACGCCCGCGACATCCGCGAGCCGCTGGGCCAGTATCTGCGCCGCAACGGCTTTCGCATCCGCCTGGCCGCCGATGCCGTCGAAGCGCGGGCGGCGCTCGAGCAGGATCCGGTGCATCTGGCGATCATCGACGTGATGATGCCGGGCGAGGACGGGCTCAGCCTCTGCCGCGACCTGGTGCAAAGCCGGCGCCTGCCGGTGATCCTGCTGACCGCCCGCACCGCGCAGGAGGATCGCGTCCAGGGCCTCGACCTCGGCGCCGACGATTACGTCACCAAGCCCTTCGACCCGCGCGAATTGCTGGCCCGCATCCATGCCGTCCTGCGCCGGGTGCCGCCCGAACTGCCCGCCCCCGCCCTGCTCCGGCGCCGCTTCGCCGGGCTGGTGCACGAGGCCGGCCGCGCCACCGTCACCCTGCCCTCGGGGCAGGAGGTGGCGCTGACCTCGGGCGAGAACCGGCTTCTGTCGCTGTTTCTCGACCACCCCGGCCAGGTGCTGTCTCGGATGCGGCTTCTCGACCTGCTGGCGGGGCGCGAGATGCGGGCCTATGACCGCGCGGTCGACAATACCGTCAGCCGGCTGCGCCACAAGATCGAGGCCAATCCGCGCCTGCCGCAGCTGATCGTCACCGAATGGGGCGGCGGCTACCGGCTGGGCGCCGAAGTCGAGCCGCTGGCATGAGCCGGCTCTGGCCCGGCGGGCTTGCGGCGCGCTTCTCGCTCTTGCTGATCGCGGCGCTGCTCGGCGCCAACCTGATCGCCGCCTGGGTCATGGCGCGCGAGGGCTCGGCCTTCGACCGCGCCATCCGCCTGCAGGGCGACGCGCATCGGCTGCACGCGCTGGTCGCGGCGCTGGAGACCGCGGACCTTGCCACCGCACGGCTGCTGCCCGGCACCAGCAGCACCGGCTTCACCCGCTTCTGGGTCGCCTCGCAGCCGCCCGACCTCAGCGAGACCACGCGCCTGCCCGACCACGAAGCCGACCTCGCGTCCGAACTGCCGGGCCGGCTGATCCGCATCCACGAAAGCACCCCCCAGCCCGCCGAGCAGGAGCGCGCGCCCCTGATGCTGGTCTCGGTCCGGCTGGAGCGCGGCGTCGATGCCGGGCAATGGCTGAACGCGCTGGTCTATCCGCTGCCGGCGCATGATGCCTGGCAATGGAAGCAGGGCTTCTTCGCGCCGCTGCTCGCCTCGCTTCTGGGCACGCTGGCGGTGGGGCTCGTGTTCGTGCGGCGGATGACCCGCCCGCTCAGCGCCCTGGCCGAGGCCGCCCGCGCCGCCGGCCGCGGCGACCGCAGCGCCCGCGTCACCGAATGCGGCGCGAGCGAGCTGCGCGAGGCGGCGCTGGCCTTCAACGACATGCAGCGCCGCATCGCCGGCTTCGAGGCCGAACGCATGCGCATGCTTGCCGCCCTTGCCCATGACATGCGCACCCCGATCACCGGCCTGCGCATCCGCGCCGAGATGCTGGAGGGCGACGAACAGCGCCAGGACATGATCCGCGTCCTCGACGAAATGGCGGTGATGGCCGACGGGCTGATGCATGCCGCCTCGGCCCGGCGCGGTGCCGAGCCGCTGCAACCCGTCGACCTCGACGCAACCCTGGCGCAGCTCTGCGCCGAAAGCGAGGCGAGCTACGCCGGCCCGGGCCCGCTGGTGCTGCCGCTGCGTCCGGTCGCCATCCGCCGCGCAATCCGCAATCTGCTCGACAATGCCCGCCGCTATGCCGGTCCGGCCCGGGTCAGCCTGAAGCGCGGCCCGAACGCGGCGCTGATCCGCATCGAGGACGACGGCCCCGGCATCCCGCCCGCGCTGCTGCCGCGCGTGACCGAACCCTTCGTGCGCGGCGAGGCCAGCCGCAACCCGGCCACGGGCGGCACCGGCTTGGGCCTCTCGATCGCCCAGGACGTGATCGCCGCGCATGGCGGCACGCTGGAACTCGGCAACCGTGCCGAGGGCGGGTTGCGGATCCAGATCCGCCTGCCGCTCGACACCCAGGGCTAATCGCTTCGGCGCTTCTTTGCTCTCCAAATACCCCCGGGGTCCGGGGCAGCGCCCCGGCGCCAACGGCTAATACCGCAGCCGCGCGTAATAGGATGTCTCGGCCGCCGCCCGCGCCTGGCCCAGCGTGACGATGCCGCGCGCCTTCAGCAGCGGCAGCAACGCCAGGAACACCTGCGCCGTGGCCAGCGCATCGCCGGCGGCATTGTGGCGCCCGGCGATCGCCACCCCCAGCCGCGCGGCGATGGCCTCCAGCGATTGCGAGGGCTCGTGCGGCTGGGCGATGCTGGCCAGCAGCAGCGTGTCCAGCACCGGCTGGTCGAAGCGCAGCCCGGTCGTCGCCTCTTTCAATTGCAGGAAACGCATGTCGAAGGCGACGTTGTGGCCGACCAGCACCGTGCCCGCCGCATAGGCATGAAAGGCCGGCAGCACCTCGGCGATGCGGGGCTGGCCCCGCACCATCTCGGGGCGGATGCCGTGATAGGGGATCCCGGCCTCGGGGATCGAGCGGCCGGGGTCGACCAGCTGGTCGAAACCCTCGCCATGCAGGATCTTGCCGTTCAGCACCCGGACCGCGCCGATCTGGATGATCTCGTCGCCGCCGGCGGGGTCGAGCCCGGTCGTCTCGGTGTCGAAGACCGTATAGGCCAGCTGCTCCAGTCGGCGGTCGTCCAGCGCGTGATCCGCCGCGTCGGCGCCGAACAGGTCGAAATCATAGAATTCGGGCCGCGGATCGGCTGCCGCCTCGGGCCGGCCCTGGGCCAGCGGCAGAAGGAACCGAAAGAACGACCGCCCCGCGGCGCGGTCGTGTTCCAGCCACAGCTCGCCGCCATGGCGCTCGGCCACGGCGCGGGCCGACGTGCGGATCGCGGCGAAACGCTCGGCCGGCGCGGCGTCCTGCGGCCAGGTCAAATCCAGATGCGCCCAGCCCGGCGTCGCCGCCTCGGCCAGCCGCAGCCCCGGTGCCACCCCTTCGGGCAACGGCGCCGCCAGATCGCCCAGGGCCCGCACCAGGGCGAAACTGTCGACGCGCAGCCACAGGTCGGGGGCCGGCTCCTCGACCTCGGGCGCACACCCGCTGCCGGCACGCAGATGCCCGGCCGCCGCCGCCAGCAGGTCGGCGCCCAGCATGTCCTGCAAGGGCCAGCGCGCCAGCACATCCGCGCCGCCCTGGGTCAGCTCGGCCAGGCGTGCCGCCATGGCCTGCACCTCGTCGCGGACCACCTGCTGGAAACTGTCGCGCTCGGCCGGTTGCAGGTCGGGATAGTCCAGCATGTCCAGCGCGGTCTGCATATTCGCCAGCGAGGCGCGGCTGGCTTCGGTCAGCGCATTCAACCGCTGGTCGCGGCGCGCCTGTGCCGCCTGTTCCTCGGTGATGTCGTCCAGAAGCAGCACATAGCCGGTCAACGCGCCCTCGGCCCGCACCGGCGCCCAGAGCACCTGCAACAGATGCCCCGCCCCGGTGGTGGTGACGAAGCGCGCCGCCCCCGCCGGCTCGCCGCGCGCCAGCTGGCGCTCGACCGTCTCGCGCGCGTGCTCGATCAGCGGGCGGTCGATCACGGCATGGATCGAGCGGCCGAGCCCGATCAGGTCCGCCCCGCCGGCGATCTGCGGCGCGTCGGACAGCCGCTGGAACAGCGCCCGGGCGCGTTCGTTATACAGCAGGATGCGGCCGTCCAGCGTGCAGACCACGACGCTCTGCTGCAATTCCGCCATCAGCGCGCCCAGCTGGTCGCGTTCCTGCGCGACCTTGCGGCTGGCCTCGGCGACCAGCCGCTCCATGTCGGCTTGCAAGTCGCGGCTGCGGCCCGCCAGCCGGTTCACCGCCTGCGCCAAGGGCGCCGGATCGTCCAGCAGCGGCGCGGCCGGGTTCTCGGCCAGGTTCGCCGCCGCATCGGCCAGCCGGCGCGGCGCCCGCACCAGCCGGTCGTGCAGGGACAGCGCCAACCACCCGGCCCCGGCCGCGCCAAGCGCCAGCCAGCCCAGCAGCAGCGCGCCCTGCCCCGCCAGCGCCTGCACCAGCGCCTCGGGCCGCGCCGCGCGCCAGATCAGCAACCCCGCGCCGGACCATGCCGCCAGCGCCAGCCCCGGCGCCAGCGCGGCCAGCAGGCGGCCCCGCTCCAGCCTCATGCCAGCATCTCGCGGATCTTCACGATCAATTCGCGGGTCGAGAACGGCTTGGTGACATAGGCATCCGCCCCCGCGCCGATGCCGCGGGCGATGTCGGTTTCGCGTCCCTTGGCGGTCAGCATCAGGATCGGGGTGGCTGCGACCTCGGGGTCGGCCCGCACCGCCTCGCAGACCTCGAAGCCGGTCATGCCCGGCATGGCGCCGTCGAGCAGCACCAGCGCCGGGCGCTCGGCCCGGATCGCCGCCAGCGCCTGCACCCCGTCGGGGACGGTCAGCACCTCATAGCCCTCGCGTTTCAGCATGAAGGACAGGGTCAGGACGATGTTCGGCTCGTCATCCGCGATCAATACCCGTGTCACCATCCACCCCCTCCCGATGGCGAAGCGGCAGGCTGAAGGCGAAACAGGCGCCCCGGCCCGGCTCCGACTCCAGCCACATCCTCCCGCCCAGATTATCCACGATCTGCTTGCTGATAGGAAGCCCGAGCCCCGTCCCCGGCGGCCGCGTCGCCGCATCGCCCGCCTGGCGGAACTTCTCGAACACCGCCGCCTGGTCGGCCAGGGGCACGCCCGGGCCGTTGTCGGCGACCCGCACCTCCAGCGCCTCGCCCGTCTGCCGCAGCGAGACGCGGACCCGGCCCCCGGGCGAGGGCGCGAATTTCGCCGCGTTCGACAGCAGGTTGACTATGACCTGCACCAGTCGGTCGGCATCGCCCATGACCGGCGGCACCGCGGGCAGGTCCAGCTCCACGGCCACCTCGCGGTCGCGGAACAGGCCCATGCTGCTTTGCACCGCGCCGCGGATCAGCGCCGCCATGTCGACCGGCGCGCTGTGCCATTCGGCCATGCCGGCCTCGATCTTGGCCAGGTCCAGCACCTGGTTGACCAGCCGGCTGAGCCTTTCGCTCTCGGTCAGGATGATGGCCATGAACGCCTGCCGCTGCGCCTCGTCGATGTCGGGCGTGTCGATCAGCAGCTCGGCCAGGCCGCGGATCGTGGTCAGCGGCGTGCGCAGCTCATGCGTGACCGAGGACATGAAATCATCCTTGAGCTGGTCGAGGCTCAGCAGCTTTTCATTGGCGGCGCGCAGCTCCTCGGTCGCGAGTTCCAGCGCCCGGGCATGGCTGCGCACCTGCGAGGCCTCGTCGAGGATTTCCAGCACGTCGGCCGTGCCCAGCGGTTCCTCTTGCGCGACCGAGGCGACCATGACGCGGGCCGAGGCGGTGCCGATGGCGCCGGCGATCTGGCGTTCAACTCGGTCCACCAGCCTTGCGTCGGGGGTCAGCGCGCCGGTCTCGCGTTCGTGGTCGGCAAACAGCGCCTCGGCCCGGGCCGGGCCCAGGAAGCGGGTGGCGAGGGCGCGCAGGTCCTGGGTCCGCGCCCGGCCGCGCCAGAATACCGGCCCGTCCGCGCCGCGCCGGAACACGTCGACGAAAAGCACCGCCTGGCTTGCCTCGCGCACCGAGGGGCGGCTGGCCAGCGACACGCCCACGTAAAGCCCGACATTGACCAGGAGGCTCCAGAACAGCGCATGGGTCAGCTCGTCGAAGCCGGTCAGGCCGAACAGGCTGTGCGGCGCGAGGAACGCGAGCCCCGGCGGCCCGTCCAGGAACCCCGCCGGGATCCAGCCCGATTTCGCGACCGAGGGCAGCATCAGCGTCCAGGCCCAGACCAGCGTGCCGCCGATCAGCCCGGCGAAGGCGCCGGCGCGGGTGCCGCCCTGCCAATACATCCCGCCCAAGAGCGCCGGGGCGAATTGCGCCACGGCGGCAAAGCTGATGAGGCCGATCGAGACCAGCGCATAGGCCTCGCCTGCGATGCGGAAATACAGGTATCCCAGCAGCACGACCGCCAGGATGGCGGCGCGGCGGATGTTCAGAAGCAGCCGGGTCAGGTCCCGCCCCGCGCCCAGCCGGCCCCGGCGCAACAGCGCGGGCATGACCAGATCGTTGCAGACCATGGTCGAGATGGCCACGGTCTCGACCACGATCATGCCGGTCGCGGCCGAGAGCCCGCCGATATAGACGAAGAGCGCGAGCCAGGGCGCGCCTTGGGCCAGCGGCAGGGTCATGACATAGCTTTCCGCCCCTGCCCCGCCGTCGCCAAGGCTCAGCATCCCGCCGATGGCGATGGGCAGCACGAACAGGTTGATCGCCAGCAGATAGGCGGGAAACAGCCACGAGGCGCGCAGGATCTGCCGCTCGTTGCCGCATTCCACGACCATCATCTGGAACTGGCGCGGCAGCAGCAGCACCGACAGCGCCGACAGAAGCGTCAGCGCGAACCATTGCGCCCCGGCAAAGCCGGTGAAGCCCGGCCCGCCCAGGGATAGCAGCGCGCCGATCTGCGGATGCTCGCGGGCGCGGGCCCAGATGTCGCCCATGCCGTCGAACAGCCCCCAGGTCACGAAGACCCCGACCGCCAGGAAGGCCACCAGCTTCACCGCCGATTCGAAGGCGATGGCGGCGACCATGCCCTCGTGCCGCTCGGACAGGTCCAGGTGGCGAGTGCCGAAGACCACGGCGAAGCCCGCCAGCGACAGCGCCATGTAAAGCGTGCCGTCGCGCCACCACGGCGCGCCTTGGGTGCCGGCATGGCCGGTAAGCACGTCATAGCCGACCGAGACCGCCTTCAGCTGCAAGGCGATATAGGGCAGGATGCCGACGACCGTGATCAGCGTCACCAGCGCAGCAAGGCCCGGGCTCTTGCCATAGCGGCTGGCGATGAAATCGGCGATCGAGGTGATGCGATAGCTTTGCGCGATGCGCACCATCTTGCGCAGCACCAGCCAGGCCAGCGCCATGGCCAGCATCGGGCCCAGATAGATCGGCAGGAACCAGACCCCGGCCGTGGCCGCGCGGCCGACGCTGCCGAAATAGGTCCAGGCCGAGCAATAGACCCCCCAGGACAGCGCATAGACCAGCCCGTTGCCGACCAGCGACCGGCCCTGCCCGGCCCGCCGGTCGCCCCAGGCCGCGACCGCGACCAGCAGCAGCAGGTAGCCGAAGGATGCGGCCAGCACGGTGCCCGGCGCGATCATTCGCCGCCATCCCGGCCCGAGACCAGCGCCAGAAGCCCGACCAGCAGCGCCCAGATCGCGAAAAGCGCCACCGGCAGCAGCGGCAGGCCCAAGACCGTCACCGGCTTGTCGAAGATCAGCAGCAGCGGAAAGTTCAGCGCCAGCACCCCCGCGCCGCACAGCGCCACCAGCAGCCGGGCGGGCGGGCCGTCGCGCCGGTTCACAGCGCGTCCAGCCGATAGTGCTGCGCGAGCCAAGCCTTGAAATCGCGCACGATGTTCAGCGAATCGCGCAGCGCCTGGCGGTCCAGCGTGCCCAGGCCCGCCGGGCGGATGGTGTTGTCGGGTGCCCGCCCCGCCGCGATCTGGCCCAGGTTCGAGGCGAGCTTCAGCCCCATCATGCAATGCAGCGCATCGGTCAGGTCGCGCGCCAGCCCGGCATCGATGCGGCCCGCCTCGGCCAGTTGCCGCAGCCGCTCGGCCGTGGGCTGCGCGCTCAGGCCATATTCCAGCGCCAGCGCCCGGACCCCGTGCACGACCGGGAAGATGCCCAGCTTCTTCAGGTCGATCTCGGCCGCCTCGGGGCCGCGCAGGCCCGGCAGGCGCCGCCACCAGCCACCCTGGGCGGTGCCGCCGAACTGCTGGATCGCCGCGGCGAAGCGGGCATGGAAGCTGTCGCCGCCGGTCAGGATGCGGCGCAGTCGCGCGCGCAGTTGCGCCAGCAGCTCGGCGTCCCCCGCCACCACCGCCGCGTCGAGAAAGATCGCCAGGTTCATCGCCCCCTCGGGGTCGCTGCCTTGCACCCAGTCGTAAAGCGCGGCGCCGAAGCCCTGGACGCCTTGGCGCCACAAGGGCCGGCTCAGCATGATGCCGCCGGGACAGGGCGGATAGCCGAAGCCGATCAGCGCCTCGGTGAAGCTTTCGGTGATGCGCTCGAGCCCCGGGAAATCGAAGCCGTCGCGCAGGATCAGCGCATTGTCCTGGTCGGTGCGGATGATCTGTTCGGACCGGCCCTCGCTGCCCATGACGATCAGGCAGGAATTGGCGCGCAACTCCTCGGGGGCGAGCAATTCCCACAGCCGGCGAAAGATCTGCCGGTTCAGCCCGCCGACCAGCGCCGCGATGATCTCGATGCGCACGCCGTCGCCATGCAGGACGCGGATCAGCCCCTCGACCTGGCCCGCGGCATGGGCGAGGTCGGGGATGGCCCCGGCCCGGGCCACCTCGGCCGCGATCAGGTGCGAATGGCTGGCAAGGAAACCCATCAGCTCGAGCTGGCTCAGGATGCCGATCACCTCGTTGCCGTCGCGCACCAGCAGGCGGTGGATGCGGTGGCGCAGCATCAACAGCATGGCGTCGTAAAGCGGGTCGCCCGCCTGCACCGACCAGGGGTCGAAATGCGTGAACGCGCCCACCGTCAGCGCCGAGGGCGGCCGGTCGCCGGCCAGCGCCGCCACCAGGTCGGTCGCGGTAAAGATCCCCAGCCGGTCGCCGTCGCGGACCAGCGCATCGGCGATGCCGCGCGCGGCCATCTCGCGGCACAGCGTGACCAGGTCGGTGCCGGCATCGGCGAAATGCGGCTTGCGCAGCGCGGCGTCGCGCACCCGCGCCGTCATCAGCGAGACCATCTCCCGCTGGGCGCGCATTCCCGCCTTGGTCTCGGCACTCGTCACGACACACTCCCCCGGCGCCGGCGCGGATCGGGCAGGGACGGCACCGGCCGGCCGATGTTAGGCGGCAGGCGGGGCTTGCCGCAAGTCTTTTGACCGTGGGGATTTTTCCGGCGCCGCGCCGGTCAGCGCATCGCCTTCCAGGGCGGGTTCAGCCGGAACACCTTTTCGCGTGACAGCTTCCAATGCGCCAGCGGCCCGGTGCAGCGTTCCACCTCGCGCCGCGGGCCGGTGATGCGAATCGTGCCGGGAATCACCTCCTCGGCCGGAAGCGGTCTCAACTGGTCCAGAACCTCGGCCGTTTCCTCGCGCGAGGGGTCGCGGTCGTCGGAATAGACCAGCACGAAACATTCGTTGCGCTTGTTTTCCATAGCCATCGCCAAAACCTATTCGATCAGTCCAGCGCCTTCATATTCCTTGCCGAATCCGATCGGCCGGGCATGTTCGTTCGCCATCCGGATGATGTCGTCCGAGCGTTGCTGGTTGCGCTCGGCCGACAGCAGCCCGGGGGTCCGGGACAGCAACCGCGCGATCAGGCCAGCCACCGCCGGGCAGGCCATCGAGGTGCCGTCCATCACCCCTTTCGACGTGTCGTCGACCCAAGATATAATACCAACGCCCGGCCCGATAAAGTCCACCTCGGGGCCGATATTGCTGAAAGATGCAAAGAAACGCTCGCCCACGGGCGCCGGATCCCGGGCGACATTGCGCGCGGTGATTGCACCCTCGGGCCAGGCGTCCAGCACGCCGCCGGCCGAAACACCCAGCACCGCCGCCGAGCGCGCCGGATAGGACACCGGCGCCATGCCGTCATTGCCGGTCGCCGCGATGCAGACCACGCCAAGCGCGCGCGCACGCCGCACCTCGCGCGAGATCGAGATCGGCTCTGAGGACTGGCCCAGGCTCATGTTGATGATGTCGCAGCCGTCCTCGACCGCCTGGCGGATGGCGCGGGCGATGGCGAATTCGCTGGCGCCGCCGTCGCCCTTTTCGAAGACGCGATAGGCGTGCAGCGCCACCTTGGGCGCGACGCGGGCGATGATGCCGGCGACATGGGTGCCGTGGCCGGTGCCATTGCCGAACCACTCGTCCGCCGGCTCGGTGCCGGTGGTGTTTAGCCCCTTGACCAGGTTCAGCCCCGGCGCCGGATCGACCCCGGTGTCGATGACGGCGACCTTGACGTCCTGGCCGTCGCCCTTGCCCGCCGGCGCCACCATCCGGGCCAGCGCATCGGAAAAGTCCTCGGCGATGGGCGGCACCGGCAGCTCGACCTCGGTCACGCCCTGGGGCGCCACCTCGACATCCTGCACCCCGCCCGGCCAATAGCCGGCCAGCGGCGCGCAGATGATCGCGTCGATGCGGGTCTGCCCGGCCGGCAGCGCGGTGCGGAACCAGCCCTGCGCATCGGTGCGCACGTCCGAGATGCCGAAGCCGCGGCGCCGGTTCAGCACCACCACGACCTGCGCCCCGGCGATGGGCTTGCCGCTGGCGGCATCGACGCAGCGCAGCGCCAGTTCCTTTTCCGAGCGGAAGGCGGTGGGCTTGGCCTGCTGGCGGATGATGTTCACCTGGCCGAAGCGCAGCGGGTAAAGCCTCAGCTCGGGCCGGATGCGCAGCCCGGGATAGGCACGTTGCAGCACGAAGGCCTGTTCGGGCGTCATGCGGACCAGCGAGGCCTCGTCCTCGCCGATGGAATCGATCAGCCGGATGCGGCCCGCCTCGGTGTCGAGGATGCGCAGCGGCGGCCGGGTCGGAGGCGCGTCGCCCGCCTCGGCCCCCTGCGGGGCGCTGCTGGCGATGCTGGCGCCCCGGGCCCCGAACAGCCGCTGGTGCATGCTGCGAAACAGCCGGAAGCTCGCGGTTTCCATGCCTTCGTTGAAGACGTTGTCCTCGGGGACGATGACATATTTCCGGGTCTTGCCTGACATGGCGGCGATTCCTTCCTGCCGGTTTCCGATCAGGTGACGGCAGAAGCGGCCCCGATGGCAAGGGGGGACGGTTTCCCGCCCATGCACCCGGTCTGGCCGGCATGTCTCTGCCGAAATCGCGCGGCGCAGCAGTTGCGCATGGACGCAGCCGCCGCGACGTATTAGGAAGGCAGCCCTAAGCGCGCCGGACAAGCGCGCAGCCAGAATCGACCATAGCCCGAGCAGAACAGAATGCACCCCGGCAAGAGCGCGACGCGCAAAGTCGCGACCCTGAAGCCTATCCAGATCCGCGGCCGCTTCTTCACGGCCGTGGCGCTGCATCTGTCGGGCCGCCCCGACGCCGGTTTCTTCGACGCGCTGGACGCGCGGCTGGCGCAGGTGCCGCTGTTCTTCGACAATGCGCCCCTGGTCATCGACCTGGAACAGGCCGAGGGGCTGGAAAGCGTCGACGAGATCCTGCGCCTGACCGACGACCTGCGGGCGCGCAACCTGTCGGTCTTCGGCATCCAGAGCGGCACGGCGGCGCAGGCCGCGGCAGCCCGGGCGGCGGGGCTGATCTCGCTGGCCGGCGGGCGCGACGTGCCCCTGGACCGCGTCAGCCGCCAGGGCAGCCGCGCCGAGGCGCCGGCCCCGGTGCGCGAGGCGCCGCAGCCCAGCAAGATGGTGACGCAGCCGGTGCGCTCGGGGCAGATGATCTTCGCCGACCGCGGCGACCTGGTGATCGTCGGCTCGGTCAGCTCGGGCGCCGAGGTCATCGCCAGCGGCAATATCCACATCTACGGCCGGCTGCGCGGCCGGGCGCTGGCCGGCGTGAACGGCGACACCTCGGCCCGCATCTTCTGCCACGCGCTCGATGCCGAGCTCCTGGCCATCGCCGGCCTCTACCGCACCAGCGAGAATCTGGGCCCCGACACCCCCCGCGACAATGTGCAGGTCTGGCTGGACGGCGAGAAGCTGCGCATCGAATCGCTGAAATGACCCTGATCGAAAGGAAACGCTCGTGAGCAAGGTTATCGTTGTCACCTCGGGCAAGGGCGGCGTCGGCAAGACGACCTCCTCGGCCGCCATCGCCGCGGGCCTCGCGTCGCGCGGTCACAAGACGGTCGTGATCGACTTCGACGTGGGCCTGCGCAACCTCGACATGATCATGGGCTGCGAACGCCGCGTGGTCTTCGACTTCATCAACGTGATCCAGGGCGACGCCAAGCTGAAGCAGGCGCTGATCAAGGACCGCCGGCTGGAGAACCTCTATGTCCTGCCGACCTCGCAGACCCGCGACAAGGACGCGCTGACGACCGAGGGCGTCAAGGCGGTGCTGGACGAGCTGCGCGAGGAATTCGACTATATCGTCTGCGACAGCCCGGCCGGCATCGAGCGCGGCGCGCATCTGGCGATGTATTACGCCGACGAGGCGGTGGTGGTGACCAACCCCGAAGTGTCCTCGGTGCGCGACAGCGACCGGGTGCTGGGGCTGCTGAACTCCAAGACCTTCCTGGCGGAAAAGGGCGACGGCAGCACGGTCAAGGCGCAGCTGCTGCTGACCCGCTTCGACCCGGCCCGCTCGGCCAATGGCGAGATGATGAGCGTGCAGGACGTGCTGGAAATCCTCGCCATCCCGCTTCTGGGCATCATCCCGGAAAGCACTTCGGTGCTGAAGGCCTCGAACGAGGGCACGCCGGTGTCGCTGGACGAGAAATCGCCGGCGGGCAAGGCCTATCTGGACGCGGTCGGTCGGCTGGTCGGCGAACAGATCGAGATGCGGGCGACCCCCGGCGAACAGCGGCGCGGCTTCTTCCAGCGGCTGCTGGGGCGGACGGCCTGAGATGTTCGGTTTCAATTTCCGCCAGCGCAAGCCCAGCTCGGCGCAGACCGCCAAGGAGCGGCTGCAGATCCTGCTCGCGCATGAACGCACCAGCAACTCCGGCCCCGACTTCCTGCCGCTGCTGCAGCGCGACATCCTCGAGGCGGTGCGCCGCCACATGGATGTCGACGGCGATGCGGTCGACATCAAGCTGGAACGCAGCGACGACCTGTCGAGCCTGGAAATCAACATCGAGATGCCCGGCACCCGCAAGGCCTCCTGACCGGCCGCCTTCTTTCTTGGCGAAATATCCTGGGGGGAGCGTTTCGCGCACCCCGTCGAGGGGTGCACGAAACGCGGGGGGCAAAGCCCCCCGGGCCCCGCGCGCAAGCCGAGCCGGACCAGGATCCCCCGCACATCGCGGCCGGCAAGCCCGCGGCGCGCAGGGCCGGACCGTCACCGACGCCCAAGCGGTGATGGCAAGGCTGGCCGAGCTACAGCGCCCATGCCGTCATCGACCAGCGGGTCGAATGCCGGGGCCCGGCCGTCGCTCGATGCGCAGGGCCGGCGGCGGCGCTGAACCTGACTGCCACCTTTAAGACTGCCGAGCCGGTCGCGCGCGACCGGCCGCGGTTCAGGGCGCTGCAAGCCGCGGCTTGCGCGAGGCCGCCTCGCGTTCCGGCCGCAGCGCCCAGAGCGCCAGCAGCGGCTCCTCCCCGGCTTGCATGGCGTGCAGGATGTTCGGCGGATTGTAGAAGCTGCCGCCGAGGCCGGGCTGGAACCAGTCGCCGCCCGCCTGCCAGAACTGGCCGGGCGAGAGCACCAGATAGGTTTCCTCGGGCGCGTGCTGGTGGTCGGGATAGCGGATGCCCGGCGCCAGCAGGCTGAGCCCGATCCACAGGTCGCGGCGTTCCTCGATCCCGCCCGGCCCCAGCAGCATGGCATTGGCATGGCCGCCCTCGAAGCCGGGGCCGGCGGTGGCATGGCCGCCGCGCCGGCGCCAGCAGAGCCGCGGCGCCAAGGCCCGCAACGCCGCCAGCAGCGCTGCCAGATCGGGCGCCTGGGCCGGGCGGTCCAGCGCCCGCGCCAGCACCTGCTCGACCACCGGCAGGCGGGCCGGGGCGGCGCCGGGCGCGGCAGGCGTGGCCGCGGCCCTGGCGATCCAGGCCAGCGAGGCCCGCGATTGCGCACCGACTGCCCGCGCCTGCATGGCGGGCAAGGCGATGTCCAGGAAATCCTGCAATTCCTGCGGTCGTTCCATTCCGTGCCCTTTCCGTTTCCTGGCCGATTACAGATCCTTGACCAGCCGCAAGGCGTCGTAGATCGCGGCATGGGTATTGCGCGCCGCCACCGCATCGCCGATGCGGAACAGCCGGAACTTGCCCTCGGGGTTCTTGCGCACCTCTTGCAAGCCGCCGGTGGTCAGCGCCTCGTAATCCACCTCGCCCAGGTTCGAGGATTGCGGCTTGAGGTCGAAATACAACTCGTCCAGCGGCCGGGTGCCATGGTTCACCACCACCTGATCGACCAGCCGGTCGCGGGTGACGCCGCCGTAATCGCTGCCCAGCGTGGCGCGCAGCCGATTGCCCTCGCGCGCGACCGATTGCAGCCGCCAAGTGACGGTGAAGGTGGTGTCGCGCTTTTGCAGGCTGCGCATATAGGGCACCAGGTTCATCGCCATGACCTCGGGCGAGAAGCTGCGGTCCGGGGTCACGATCTCGACCTTCGCCCCGGTCGCGGCGATCAGGTCGGCGGCCTGCAGCGCGGCATGATCGCCCGCATCGTCATAGACCAGCACGTTATGGCCCGGCTTCACGTCGCCCGACAGGATGTCCCAGGCCGAGCAGACCAGCTCGTTGCCGGCCTCCAGAACCTCGGTATGCGGCAACCCGCCGGTGGCGATGACAACCTCGTCGGGCCGGGTCGCGAGCACGTCATCCGCCGCGGCGAAGGTGTTGAAGTTGAAGGTGACGCCGTGCTTTTCGCACATGGCCTGGCGCCAGGCGATGATCGAGATCATCTCGCGCCGGCGCTCTTGCAGCGCGGTCAGGCGGATCTGACCGCCGGGCCGGTCGGCGGCCTCGAAGACCGTGACCGCGTGGCCGCGCTCGGCGGCGACGCGGGCGGCTTCCATGCCCCCCGGACCGGCGCCGACGATGGTGATGCGCTTCTTCACCGCCGCCGGCGGGATGGTCTGCGGCATGGTTTCTTCGCGACCCGTCGCCGCGTTGTGCAGGCAGAAGGCCAGCCCGCCCTGATAGATGCGGTCGAGGCAATAGTTCGCGCCGACGCAGGGGCGGATGTCGTCCTCGCGGCCCTCGACGACCTTGCGCACCAGATGCGGGTCGGCCATGTGGGCGCGCGTCATGCCGACCATGTCGACCAGCCCGGCGGCGATGGCGTGGCGCGCCGTCGGCACGTCGGGGATCTTGGCGGCGTGGAAGGTCGGGAAATTCGTGGCCTTGCGGATTTGGCCGGCAAAATCCAGGTGCGGCGCGTTCCTCATGCCCTGCACCGGGATCACGTCGGTCAGCCCGGCGTCGGTATCGATATGGCCGCGCACCACGTTCAGGAAATCGACCAGCCCGCTGTCCTTGAGCTTTTGCGAGATGGCGATGCCCTCGTCGGCGCCAAAGCCGCCGGGCAGGCATTCGTCGCCGGTATAGCGCACGCCCAGCAGGAAATCCTCGCCGCAGCGTTCGCGGATGCCCTTCAGGATGTCGAAGGTGAAGCGCAGTCGGTTGTCCAGGCTGCCGCCATAGGGGCCGTCCAGGTCATTGGTCAGCGGCGACCAGAACTGGTCCATCAGGTGGCCATAGGCCTGCAGTTCCAGCCCGTCCAGACCCGCGGCCTGCATCCGCTCGGCCGCATCGACATAGTCGCCGATGATGCGGGCGATGTCCCAGTCCTCGAGCTTCTTCGGAAAGGAGCGGTGCGCCGCCTCGCGTTCGTGGCTGGGCGAGACGACGGGCAGCCAGTCCGCCTTGTCCCAGCGAGTGCGCCGGCCCAGGTGGGTCAGCTGGATCATTACCGCGCAGCCGTGATCGTGGCATTCGTCGGCGAGCTGCCTCATCCAGCCGACGACCTCGTCCTTCCAGGCCAGGATATTGTTGAACACCGGCGGGCTGTCGCGCGAGACCGAGGCCGAGCCCGCCGTCATGGTCAGCGCCACCCCGGCCTTCGCCCGCTCGACGTGATAGGCGCGATAGCGGTCCTTGGGCATGCCGTCCTCGGGATAGGCCGGTTCGTGGCTGGTGATCATGATCCGGTTGCGAAGCGTCAGGTGCTTCAGCTGGAACGGCTGCAAGAGGGGATCGTTCGACATGGCTCTGCCTGCTCTGGGTGGAGTGTGCTGCGTCCGAGAAGATCCGAAAATGTTCACTTGTGTCAATTAAAAAATCATCTGTGAACCTGACGCGGCGCAAATTGCACATTTACCTTGCTCGGTTGTCGCGCGCGTCCTAAGCAGTGTCATGGATCAGGCGAACGCATCCGAAACGGGCTGGCGAGGGTCGCGCGAGGGCTGGCTCGAGGCCGGCTATCAGGCGCTGATCGAAAGCGGCATCGACGCGGTCAAGATCCTGCCGCTGGCCAAGCGGCTGAACCTGTCGCGCACCAGCTTCTACTGGTTCTTCGAGGATCGCGAGGCGCTGCTTTCGGCGCTGCTCGACGGCTGGGAGCTGCGCACGACCCGGCCGCTGATCGATTCGACCACGCAATATGCCGAGACCCGGGCCGAGGCGATGCTGAACGTGCTGACCTGCTTCCTGGCGCCGGGCGTCTTCGATTCGCGGCTGGAATTCGCGGTGCGCAGCTGGTCGCTGCAGGACCAGAACGTGGCGGCGCGGATCAAGGCCGCCGACCAGGCCCGGCTCGAGGCGCTGACGCAGATGCTGGCGAAATGGGGCATTGCCCCGGACGAGGCCGACATCCGCGCCCGCACCATCTATCTGGTGCAGATCGGCTATATCTCGATGCAGGCGGACGAGGACATCGAGACCCGGCTGGCCCGCATCCCCACCTATGTCAAGATCTACGCCGACGAACTGCCCGAGCCGCGCGAAATGGCGCGTTTCAACGCCCGCTTCCGCCGCTGACAGCCGGCCCGGGCGCCGTGCATGGCGCAAAATTACAAGAAAAGGTCGCAAATCATCCCTGTCGCGGGTAGTTTTGCGGCATCCTTGCATCAGGGCCGGGCCGAAAATGCGGTTTGGCGAAAGCATGTGCAGGATCGTCACGATTCCGTTCTTGCATGACCATGAAAGGGTCTATGGTGAACTCTGTCAAGACAATCATGAACATTTTCTTGCCAGGTGCGGCGCCAGTCTGCTAGCCAAGTCAGGCAAGCTGGCAGAGATCGGGGAATCGACGACATGCGTGTGGGGATCATCGGCGCGACGGGATGGTTGGGATCGGCCCTTGGGCAGCACCTGCTGTCTGGCCGGGTGATCCCGGCCCAGGCGCTGGTGCTGCTCAATCGCAGCGGTCCGCGCGCCGACTACCACGGCCACCACCCGCATTGGGCCGCCGATGCCGCCGAGCTGGTGGCGCTGGCGGATGTCATCGTGGTTTCCGTCCGCCCCGAGGACTGGCCGGGCCTTGCGCTGCAGGCGCCGGGCAAGCTGGTCCTGTCCTTCATGGCCGGGGTCGGCGCCGATCTGCTGGCGGGTTCGGGCGGGCGGATCGTGCGCGCCATGCCCAATGCCGCCGCCGAAAGCGGCCGTTCCTATTCGCCCTTCTGGGCCGCGCCGGGCGTCACGCCCGAGGATCGCGAGGCCGTGCGCCGCATCCTGGGCGCCATCGGCACCACCGACGAATTGCCGGCCGAGGCGCAGATCGACCTGATGACCGCCCTGCCCGGCTCGGGCGCCGCCTATCCGGCGCTGATGGCCATGGCCATGGCGGATTTCATGGCCGGCCATGGCGTGCCGGAAGCCATTGCCTGGCGCGCGGTCGAGGCCGCGGTCTGCGGCGGCGCCGCCATGCTGGCGGGCCGGCCGCAACGGGCGGTCGAACTGGTCGCGGCCTATCGCGACTATCGCGGCACCACCGCCGCCGGGATCGAGGCCGCCGAGGCCGCCGGTTTCCCGCAGGCGGTCGCGCGCGCGCTTGAAGCAGCCACGGAAAAGGCGCGCCACCTGGTCGCGGCTTCTCCGACCTAGCCCATAGCCAGAGCCCGGCGCGCCAGGCGGCAGCGTCGCGGGGATCCTCAGCCAAGCCGCCACAGGGAGAAAAAAACAATGAAAAAACTTGCATTCGCCATCGCCGCCGCCATCCCGGCGGCGGGTTTCTCGACCATGGCGCAGGCCGATTGCGGCTCGTTCACCATCGCCAGCATGAACTGGCAAAGCGCCGAGGTTCTGGCCAGCCTCGACCAGTTCATCCTGAACAACGGCTATGGTTGCAGCGTCGACATCACCACCAGCGACACCGTGCCGGCCATCACCTCGCTGGTCGAGAAGGGCCAGCCCGAGGTGGTGCCGGAGGCCTGGGTTGACCTGGTGCCGGAAGTCGTGGCCGGCGGGCTGAAGGACGGCAAGATCGTCGAGATGGCGCGCTCGCTGTCGGATGGCGGCCAGCAGGGCTGGTATATCCCGCGCTACATGCTGGACGAACATCCGAACCTGAACAAGATCGAAGAGATCCTCGCCCATCCCGAGCTGTTCCCGGCGCCCGAGGATCCGTCGAAGGGCGCGATCTACAACGGCCCGCAGGGCTGGGGCGGCACCATCATCACGACGCAGCTCGCCAAGGCCTTCGACGTCGAGGGCAAGGGCTTCACCCTGGTCGACACCGGCTCGGCGGCGGGCTTGGACGGCTCGATGGCCAAGGCATACGAGCAGAAGGCGCCGTGGCTGGGCTTCTACTGGTCGCCGACCTCGATGCTGGGCAAATACGACATGGTGGCGGTCGATTTCGGCGTGCCGAACGACATGG
Source organism: Paracoccus sp. N5 (assembly GCF_000371965.1). Lineage (NCBI taxonomy): Bacteria > Pseudomonadati > Pseudomonadota > Alphaproteobacteria > Rhodobacterales > Paracoccaceae > Paracoccus > Paracoccus sp. N5. Next base: position 78,813 of record NZ_AQUO01000003.1, read on the forward strand.
AGGAATGGAAGCGCTGCACCTCGGTCGCGGAATGCACCGACCCGAAGCCCAATGCCTTCCCGCGCGACAACGTCTTCACCCTGGTCTCGAAGGATTTTGCCGACAAGACCGACGCCGGCGTGCTGGACTATTTCAAGAAGCGCAGCTGGACCAATGACACCGTGAACCAGCTGATGGCGTGGATGACCGACAACCAGGCCACGGGCGAGGATGGCGCGCGCCAGTTCCTCAAGGACCACCCCGAGATGTGGACCGAATGGGTCAGCCCGGAAGCGGCCGAAAAGATCAAGGCGGCGCTCTGAGCCCGCCTGCGGGGCCGTCCCGGCGGTCCCGCCCTTTCTTCGTCCTAGCCCCCCATCGAAAGGTCGCCATGGCTTGGTTCAACGAGTTTCCCCAGCTGAATGACGGTTTCCTCCGTGACCTGAAGAAGGTCATCGACGATGGCTTCCGCGCTTTCACGCGCGCCTACGGCGACGCCATCGAGAGCGTTTTCGAGCCGCTGCGCCTGTTCCTGATCTGGTCCGAGAACCTGCTGACCAACACCCCCTGGCCGATCATCCTGGCCGTGGTCGCTGCCATCGCCTGGTTCGCCAGCCGCAGCGTCAAGATCGTCATCGCCAGCATCGTGACGCTGTGCCTGATCGGCATCTTCGGCATGTGGGCCGACACGATGAAGACCATCTCGATGATCCTGACCTCGACGCTGCTGGCCATCGCGGTCGGGCTGCCGATCGGCATCCTGATGTCGCGCTCGGACCGGGTGCAGGCCTTCGTGAATCCGGTCCTCGACGTGATGCAGACCATGCCCAGCTTCGTCTACCTGATCCCGGTGGTCATGCTTCTGGGCATCGGCAAGGTGCCGGGGCTGATCGCGGTGGTGATCTATGCCATCCCGCCGATGATCCGGCTGACCAACCTTGGCATCCGCCAGGTCGACGGCGAGGTGCTGGAGGCCGCCGACGCCTTCGGCTCCTCGAAATGGCAGCGCCTGGTCAAGGCCGAGCTGCCGCTGGCGCTGCCCACCATCATGGCGGGCATCAACCAGACCATCATGATGGCGCTGGCCATGGTCGTCATCGCCTCGATGATCGGCGTGCAGGGCCTGGGCCAGCCGGTGCTGAAGGCGATCTCGAACCAGTATTTCACGCTCGGGCTGTTCAACGGCCTGGCCATCGTCGGCATCGCCATCCTGTTCGACCGCATCAGCCAGGCCTGGGGCCACCGGTTGCAGAAACATCGCGGAGGCGGCCATGTCTGAACCCATCGGCATCGAGATCAAGAGCCTGTTCAAGATCTTCGGCCCGCGCGGCGCCACATTCATCGACGCGGTCAACCGCGGCATGACCAAGCAGGAGCTGAACGAGAAGCACCGCCATGTGCTGGGCCTGCGCGACATCAACATCAGCATACCCGCAGGGGCGATCCAAGTGGTGATGGGGCTGTCCGGCTCGGGCAAGTCGACCCTGATCCGCCACATCAACCGGCTGATCGACCCGACCGCGGGCCAGATCCTGATCGAGGGTCAGGACGTGGTGAAGATGTTCCCGGACGAGCTGCGCGCCTTTCGCCGCCACAAGACGGCCATGGTGTTCCAGAAATTCGCGCTGCTGCCGCATCGCACCGTGCTGGACAACGTGGGCTACGGGCTCGAGGTGCAGGGCGTCGATTCCGCGGCCCGCAACAAGGTCTCGATGCGCTGGATCGAGCGGGTCGGGCTGAAGGGCTTCGAGGCGAAATATCCCGCGCAGCTGTCGGGCGGCATGCAGCAGCGGGTGGGGCTGGCGCGCGCGCTGGCCAATGACGCGCCGATCCTGCTGATGGACGAGGCCTATTCGGCGCTGGACCCCCTGATCCGCTATGACATGCAGACGGTGCTGCTGGACCTGCAAAAGGAGGTGCGCAAGACCATCGTCTTCATCACCCACGACCTGGACGAGGCGCTGCGCATCGGCGACCGCATCGCGCTGCTGCGCGACGGCTCGGTCATCCAGCAGGGCAGCGGCCAGGACATCGTGCTGCACCCGGCCGACGATTACGTGACGAATTTCGTCCAGCACGTCGACCGCGGCAAGGTGGTCCAGGTCGGCTCGGTGATGGAGCCGCTGAACGGGACCACGCCCGAGGCGGCGATCCGCGCCGACGTGACCCTGACCGAGGCGCTGCGCGACATGATGGGGCGCGGCGTGCAGGCGCTGGGGGTCGAGGACGCCCAGGGCCGCCCGGTCGGGCAGCTGACGCTGAAACGCGCGATCTCGGTCTCGGCCGGCGCCTGAGCCGCCGCCATGGCGGGACGCTATTCCCTGTCGCGGCAGGGAATGGCGCCCAACCGCTCCAGCCAGGGCAGCCTGGATCGGCCCCAGATCTGGGATCGCGGCACCAGCTGCGCGCGCTGGTCGATGGTGCCGGCGCGGATGCCGACGATCTGCGCGGCCTCGCCCTCGCCCGTGGTATAGATCGGCGAGCCGCAGTCACCGCAGAAATACTGGAACCGCCTGGCGCCGCTGTCGCCGTGCTTGAGATAGCAGCGCGGCGCCGTCCCGGTCAGGGTGAAATCCTGCGCCCGGGCCCGAACCGTCAGCCGAAAGGCCGAGCCGGTCAGCCGCTGGCAATCGGTGCAATGGCAGATCGACACCGCCTCGGGGTCGATCACGGCGCGATAGCCGACCGCGCCGCAATGGCACCGGCCGGTGATCTCCATGCGGGGTCTGTCCATGCGTTCCGCCCTTTCTCTGCCTGCCGTCGAGCCTAGCCCGGCTGGCCGGCGAGCGGCAGCGGAAAACCGGCCGCCCGCCGTTTCAGCCGGCGAGCAGCGCCGCGTTGCCGCCCGCCGCGGTGGTATCGACGCAGAGGTGGCGCTCATGCGCGACATGGGCGAGGTCGGGCATCGCCGCGATCAGCTGCACGATCTCGCCCTCGCGCGCCGCCAGCGCCTCGGCATAGGCGCGGCCGCGCGCGGCATCGCCCCACCACAGCACTGCCGAGATGCCCTGAAGCCCGGTCAGCGCCGCAGCCGGCAATGCGCCGTCGATGGCGACGGCATTGCCGCCCAGCCGCTCGACCGCGGTGACCTGCGCCGCCACCGCCGCCCGGCCCGGACCCAGGCACAGCACCGGCGCGCGGCTGTGGGCCGAAAGGCGGTTCAGCTCTCCGGTCGGGCCCGGCATCAGCCGCTCTTCGATGCGGCGCGGCGTGGCCGAGGCCAGCGCGGCGCGCAGGCGGGATTCGTCCGCCGGCCCCTTCCATTCCATGCCGATGGCGGCCGGCGGCTGCGGCGCGAAGAAGCGCGGCACATAGCGCGGCCCGCCGGCCTTGGGCCCGGTGCCCGACAGCCCCTCGCCGCCAAAGGGCTGGCTGCCGACCACGGCGCCGATCTGGTTGCGGTTGACGTAGATATTGCCGACGTGGATCGCGTCCGACACCTCTTGCACGCGGCTGTCGATGCGGGTGTGCAACCCGAAGGTCAGGCCGAAGCCGCGGGCGTTGATGTCGGCGATGACCTTGGGCAACTCGTCGCCCTTGAAGGTCGCGACATGCAGCACCGGACCGAAGACCTCGCGTTCCAGATCGACGATGCCGCGCACCCGGATCAGCGTCGGGGCGACGAAGAAGCCGCGCTCCGGCGCCGCCAGCCGGTGCAGCACCCGGTCCTGCCGCGCGGCGACATAGTCGAGGATGCCGCGCTGCGCCGCCGGGTCGATCACCGGGCCGACGTCGCTCGCCAGATCCCAAGGGTCGCCCACGACCAGCTCGTCCATGGCGCCCTTGATCATCTCGATCAGATGCGGCGCGATGTCCTCTTGCACGTAAAGGCAGCGCAGCGCCGAGCAGCGCTGGCCGGCGCTGCGGAAGGCGCCGTTGACGATGTCGCGCACCGCCTGTTCGGGCAGCGCGGTGGAATCGACCACCATGGCGTTCAGCCCGCCGGTTTCGGCCACCAGCGGCGTGCCGGGGGCGAGGTTCGCCGCCATGCTGCGCGCGATAGTCTGCGCCGTCGCGGTCGAGCCGGTGAAGACCAGCCCCGCCATGCGCGGGTCCGCGCTCAGCACCGCACCGACCACGCGGCCGGCGCCGGGCAGCAGTTGCAGCGCCGCCGCCGGCACGCCGGCCTCGTGCAGCAGCTGGACGCCCAGCATGGCGATGACCGGCGTCGCCTCGGCGGGCTTGGCGATGACGGCATTGCCGGCCATCAGCGCCGCCGCGATCTGGCCGGTAAAGATCGCCAGCGGAAAGTTCCACGGGCTGATCGCGCCGATGATGCCGCGCGGGCCCTGCGGGCTCGCCTCGCCCTCGGCGGCGTAATAGCGCAGGAAATCCACGGCCTCGCGCAGCTCGGCCACGGCATCGGCCAGCGACTTGCCGGCCTCGCGCGCCAGCACGCCCAGGATCGGACCGGCGTGTTCCTCGTAAAGATCGGCGGCGCGGCGCAGGACCGCGGCACGCTCGGAGGCCGGCGCCGCCCAGGTCCGGGCGTCGTCGATGGCCCGTGTCGCGGTCTCGGCATCGGCCATCAGCACCTGGGCGATGGCCTCGCCCGTCGCGGGGTTCAGCACCTCCGCCAGCTGCCCCGAGGCTTCGCGGACCGTCAGCGGGCGCGCATCCGGGATGGCGGTGTCGCGGGCGGCAAAGATCCCCGCCAGCACCGTTTCGTCCGACAGATCGAAACCCTGCGAGTTCGGCCGTTCGTCGCCGTAAAGCGCGGCGGGCGCCAGCAGGCCGCGCGGCGGGCGCGCCTCGGCCAGCGCGTCGAAGGGGTCGCGGGCGACCTCCTCGGGCGAGATCGATTCGTCGACGATCTGGTTCACGAAGCTGCTGTTCGCGCCGTTCTCCAGCAGGCGGCGCACCAGATAGGCCAGAAGGTCGCGATGCGCGCCGACCGGAGCATAGATCCGGCAGCGGCCGTTATAGTCGCGCAGCACGATGTCGTGCAGCCGCTCGCCCATGCCATGCAGGCGCTGGAACTCGAAGCGGATGTCGCCCGCCATCTCCAGGATCGCGGCGACGGTCTGGGCGTTATGGGTGGCGAATTGCGGATAGATCCGGTCGGCATAGCCGATCAGCTTGCGGGCATTGGCGATATAGCTGACGTCGGTCGCGACCTTGCTGGTGAACAGCGGAAAGCCCGGCAGGCCCTCGACCTGGGCGCGCTTGATCTCGCTGTCCCAATAGGCGCCCTTGACCAGCCGCACCATGATGCGGCGGTCCAGCCGCACGGCCAGCGCATGCAGCCAGTCGATCACCTGCCCGGCGCGCTTGCCATAGGCCTGCACCACCACGCCGAAACCGTCCCAGCCGGCCAGCGAGGGGTCCGACAGCACCGCCTCGATCACCTTCAGCGACAGGACCAGCCGGTCCTGTTCCTCGGCGTCGATGTTCATGCCCATGCCGCCGGCCTTGGCCTGCTGCGCCAGCCGCAGCACCACCGGCACCAGTTCGGCCATGACGCGCGCTTCCTGCGCCACCTCATAGCGCGGATGCAGCGCCGAGAGCTTGATCGAGATGCCGGGATTGGCCTCGACCGAGCCCTTGTCGCAGGCCTTCGCGATCGAGGCGATGGCATCGGCATAGGCGCGGTCATAGCGCGCGGCGTCAAGCGCGGTCATCGCCGCCTCGCCCAGCATGTCATAGCTGTAGGTGAAGCCCTGCGCCTCGCGCTTGCGGGCGCGGACCAGCGCATCGTCGATGGTCTGGCCCAGCACGAACTGCCGCCCCATCTCCTTCATGGCGCGGCCGACGGCCGAGCGGATCACCGGCTCGCCCAGCCGGCGCACCATGCGGCGCAGCGTGCCGGCCTGATCGTCGTCCAGCACCTTGCCGGTCAGCATCAGCGCCCAGGTCGAGGCGTTGACCAGCGACGAGGTCGCCTCGCCCAAGTGCCTGCCCCAGTCCGAGGGCGCGATCTTGTCCTCGATCAGCGCGTCGATGGTCTGACGGTCGGGGACGCGCAGCATGGCTTCGGCCAGGCACATCAGCGCCACGCCCTCGCGCGTCGACAGCCCGTATTCGGCCAGGAAATGCTCCATCATCGAGGGCCTGGCCTCGGCCCGGATGCGGCGCACCAGATCGGCGGCGCGGGCGGTGATGGCGGCGCGCTGGCCGGCGTCCAGCCCCGCCTGCGCGACCAGCCCCTCGAGCAGCGCGGATTCGTCCGCGAATTTGGCTTGGCGGGAAAACACCTGGGGGCTGACAGAGGACATGCCGATCTCCTTTGATCCGATGCGCGTGGTTTACCACAAGGATGCTGGTCGATGCGTCCGAAGTCATGCTATCTGCTAGGCGAAGAGAACATTCTTGGGGCGGATTTCAGGATGGATCATGCACTGGATGCCGTGGATCGCAAGATCCTGGCCGAATTGACGCAGAACGCGCGCATTCCGGTGGCGGAACTGGCGCGCAAGGTCGGCCTGTCGAAGACGCCCGTCGCGTTGCGCATCCGGCATCTCGAGGAGATCGGCCTGATCACCGGCTACCGCGCCATCCTGTCGCCGATGAAGCTGGGCCTGACCAACGTCACCTATCTGGAAGTGCGGATGAACGACACGCGCGAGGCGGCGCTGCAGCAGTTCAACACCGCCGCCCGCGCCATCCCCGAGGTCGAGGAATGCTACATGATCGCCGGCGGCTTCGACTATCTGCTGAAGATCCGCTCGCGCGACATGGGCCATTTCCGCCGGATCCTCGCGGAAAAGATCTCGACCCTGCCGCATGTGAACAGCACCTCCAGCCATGTCTCGATGGAGGCGGTGGTCGAGCAGAACTTCCACCTCAGCTGACGCCCCGGCCTGCGGCTTTCCGTTTCTGAAATACCCCGCCGCCCGTGCCACAGGCGGTGCGGCGGCCGAAGCGTGGCCGCGAAACCGCGCCGCCGCGAAAACCGCCGGGCTGGTTAACGGCCCGGCCGGCGCCGCGACAGCATCGGCGCGGAACGGCGTTCCAGAAATACGGGTTCGGCGGGAAATGATCGCGCCTTTGCCGCGACGCCATCCCCCGAACCGGAACGATTTCCCCGCAAGCGGGTCGCCAGGCCAGCAGCGGCGCGGCTTGCTTCGGACGGCGGCGCATGGTCTTAAGGGCCATAACCCTGACGTGACCCTTTGCAGAGCTGAACATGATTCACGAACCCCTTCCCGATGGCGGCTGGTCGCGGCAGATCCTGCACCTGCGCGACGCCCTGATCTGCCCGGCCGAGACGCATCAGGACATCCCCGGCGTCTGGTGCGACGGCGACGTGGCCGAGGCGACGACCTGGCGCGACGGCGCCCGGGTGACGCCGCCGCTGACCGAGGCGCCCGAACCCACCACCGCGCTTGCCGGACGGCATCTCTGGGCCGGGATCTATTTCGGCCATTTCGGCCATTTCCTGGTCGAGACCCTGTCGCGGCTCTGGGCGGCGCGCGCCGAGGGGGTGGAAAGCGTCATCTTCACCCCGCGCCACAGCCGGCTGCGCGACTTCGTCTCTTACCAGAAGGAGCTGATCGAGCTGACCCTGCCCGACCTGCCGGTCCGCATCCTGCGCGAACCGACGCGGGTCGAGGAGCTGGTCGTCGCCGGCCAGGGCTTCGGCCTGGGGCGGATCTCGGCCGGGACCGAGGAGTTCCGCAGCTTCATCCGCGACGCCTTTGCCCAGATCGAGCCGGGCGGGCTGGAAAACGTCTATGTCTCGCGCACCCGCTTCGGCGGCAAGGGCGGCATCATCAACGAACAGCTGGTCGAGGACAATCTGACCGCCCAGGGCTATACCGCCGTCTACCCCGAGAAACTGTCGATCCGCGAGCAGCTGTCGATCTTCAAGGGCGCCAAGCGCATCGTCGGGCTGGACAGCTCGGCCTTCCACATGCTGGGCTTCGTCGCCAATCCCGACCAGCAGGCCTGCATCATCCTGCGCCGCAACCATCCCGCCTATCATCATATCGTCGAGCATCTTGCCGGCTTCACCGGCCGCCGGCCCGAGGTCATCGACGAGCTGGTCGCCGACTGGATGCCCGAGCGGCAGAAGATCGCCAACCACGTCACCTGGGGCGAGCTCGACCAGCCGCGCCTGGCGCAGCGCCTGGCCGAGCGGGGGTTGATCGCCGACGCCGGCCTGTGGCGGGATGCGACGCCCGAGGAATTCGACGCCGCGGTCCAGCGCGCGGCCGAGCGCAGCCAGGAGCCGCTGGTGCGCCGTCCGACCGTGCGCCGCCCGGCCAAGGCCCCGGCAGCCGAGTGATCGGCCCGGTCCGTCCTGCCGCGAAGCTCCCGCAAAAGGGTTGCGCCTTCCCTTGAACAGGCCGGCCCGTCGCGGCTGACACCGCCCATGTGCAGGCCGGATTGCCATGGCGCAGCATCGCCTGGCGCGGCTGCGGATCGAAGTTCGGCCGCTTGCTGATGGTGCCGCCCGGCCCGCCCGGCACCACCTGCCCAGTGAGGCCGGGCCGCGCAGCACCTCGAACCGCTCCATGCCGAAGGGCGCGGCCGAGGGCTGGCCGGCGCGGGACATGCCGGTGCCGACCTTCAGCCCGTCGGGATGGTTCGCGCCCCAGCCGTTGAAGCCCCGGATCGAAAAGCCGCTGTCCGAGCTGGCCGAAAAGGACGGATCGACCCGGATGCCGGGAACATTGGCCGCTGCCTGCGCCCGTTCGCGACGCCACCGCGCTGGAGGATCTGCGCGCCCGCCACCCGGCTTGGCAAGAGGCTCACGCCGGCGCGATTGTCGATGCTCAGGCCGTCAGCCTTGGCACGATCATGCGCGGCACCGGGGCGTGGCGCAGGATCTTGCCCGAGTTCGAGCCGACAAAGACCCGCATCAACCCGCCAAGCCCGCTGGAGCCGATCACCAGCAGCTCGTCCGGCCTCCAGTCCAGCGCGCCGACCGCCTGGCGCCAGTTGCGCCCGTCGCCCAGAACGCATTCCGGCAAGGCCTTGTCCGGCCAGTCGGCGCGGATGCGGTCGTGCAGGGCATGGGCCTGGCGGCGGAACTGGTTCGCGACCAGGTTCTCGGCGTCATAGCCCGCGTCGCTGGGATACATCTGCCGGTCGCGCACGATGAAGGTGGCCAGCCGCAGGGGCGCGCGGAATCCCGCCGCGATCTGGCCGGCGCGCCGGGCCAGGGCGACGGAATGCTCCGAGGCCGAGATCGCGCAGGTCACCCGCGACACGCCGCCCGACCGCGCGTCATAGCCGCGCGGTGCCAGCGCCACCGGCACCTGGGAGCTGCGCAGGATCTCGCTGGCGACGACGCCTTCCTGGAAGCGCGCCATCGGCGCCTTGCGCGACGAGCCCAGCACGATGGCATCGGCGCTGACTTCATCGGCCAGCGCCAGCAGCCCGGCGGCGGTCGAGGCGCCGTGCCGCGCCAGGTATTCCGCCGGCACGTCAGGCGGCATCGCCGCCCGCGCGGCGGCCAGGGTGCGCGCGGCATGGCGTTCCAGGAAGGCGGCATATTCGGCATCGACCATCGCCGGCGAGGGATGGTCCCAGGTCTGCGGCAGGATCACCGCCGCGACCACCCGGCCACCCGCCGCCCGCGCCAGCGTGGCGGCCAGCCGCAGCGCCTCGGCCCCGCCCTTGTCCGCCGAGTGACCGACCAGGAACGTCTTCATTCCGCGGCATCCATCACGGCATCCCCGCCCCGCTCGAGCGCGGAGTTCCGCGCCGAATAGGTCAGGTAGAGCACCGCCGCCAGCACCGCCCAGATCGCCGTCAGCTTGAAGACGATCGAGGACAGGCTGGAGATCAGGTAGAGGCAGGAGACGATGCTGAGGATCGGCAGCAGCGGGAACAGCGGCACGCGAAAGCCGCGATGCGCGTCGGGCCGCTGATAGCGCAGGATGATGACCCCGGCCGAGACCACGGTAAAGGCGACCAGCGTGCCCATCGAGGTCAGGTCCCACAGCACCGCCGAGGGCAGGAAGGCCGCGATGGCCGCGACGCAGCAGGCCACGATCACGGTGTTCGCGGTCGGTGTCAGCGTATGCGGGTTCACCCGCGAAAAGATCGGCGGCAGCATGCCGTCGCGCGACATGGCGAAAAGCACGCGGGTCTGGCCGTAAAGCACCACCAGCGTCACGGAAAAGACCGAGACCACCGCCCCCGCCGACAGGATCACCGAGGGAATGGCCGAGCCGGTGACGTTCTGCAGGATCACCGACAGCCCGGCCTCCTGCCCCTCGAAGGCGGCTTGCGGCTGGGCGCCCAGTGCCGCCAGCGCCACCAGCAGGTAGAAGCTGATGACGATCACAAGCGCCAGGATGATCGCGAGCGGCAGGTTGCGGCGCGGGTTCTCGACCTCTTCGCCGGCGGTCGAGACCGCGTCCAGCCCGACGAAGGTGAAGAAGATCGACCCCGCCGCGGCGCTGACCCCGGCAAAGCCGTGCGGGGCAAAGGGCGCCATGTTCTGCGGATCATAGGCCGTGAAGGCGATGGCGATGAACAGCGCCAGCACGCCCAGCTTGACCAGCACCATGATGGCATTGGCCCGTGCCGATTCCCGCGAGCCGCGCGTCAGCAGGATGCAGCACAGGAACACCAGGATCGCCGCCGGCAGGTTGATGATGCCGTCGCCGCCGAAGCGCAGCGCATAGCCCTCGGCCACCAGGGGCGCGTGCAGCAGGGCGCGGGGCAGTTCCAGCCCGGTGGTGATCATCAGCAGGTTGTGCAGATATTCGCTCCAGCCGACCGCGACCGCGCCGGCCGAGACGCCGTATTCCATCACCAGGCAGGCCGCGACCATGAAGGCCAGCCCCTCGCCCAGGGTGGCATAGGCATAGGAGTAGCTGGACCCCGAGACCGGGATCATCGAGCTCATCTCGGCATAGCAAAGCGCGGTCAGCCCGGCCGCCAGGCCCGCGATCAGGAACGAGACCAGCACCGCCGGACCCGCGACCGGCACCTGCTCGGCCAGGACGAAGAAGATGCCGGTGCCGATGGTGGCGCCGACGCCGAACATGGTCAGCTGGAACAGCGTGATGCTGCGGCGCAACTCGCCATCATGCGCCTGCGACTGGATCACGAATTGCTCGACCGGCTTTCGCCGCATCAGGCGCTGTCCTAGGCTTGGCATCTCGGCCATCTGTTCCTCCCTGCTTGTGCTCGCGGCGCCGGGCCTCAGCCCAGCCAGTATTCCGCCTTTTCGGTATCGAAGCCGGTGACGCCCAGACCGGCGGCGAAACCTTCGGTCAGCGCCGCGCGCAGTTCCATGCGCGCCGCCAGCGCCTGGTCGGGCGCCGCCCGCATCAGCGCGTCCAGGTCGCGCGGGATCGGCACGCGGCGGGCGACCGTTGGCGCGGGCGCGGCAGCGCCTTCGGCGCGGGCGGCCACGCCGGGGCTGTCCAGGTGCCAGTCCAGCAGCAGCCGGTCCGAGGGCAGCCCGGCGTTGATCCCCTCCATCGCGCCGTAGTAATCCGGCAGATAGGTGGTCGAGACGCCCCCCAGCGCCGCCACGTTCAGCCCGGCATTGACCGCGCGCAGCGGGTCATAGGTCCAGCGCACGAGCCGGATGCCGCGCCTGAGACACCAGTCGCGCTGGAACCATTTCAGCCGCAGCCCCAGGCGCAGCCCGCGCGCCCGGCGCAGCACCGCCAGCCGGTGCGAATGCTGCACCCCCGGCGTGGCCGAGGGAAAGGCGAAGAGAAAGCCCAGCATGTCCGCGCCGTCGAAGGCGCCAGCGACCAGCCCCCCTTCGTGCTGGATCGCCAGCATCAGGTCGGCATTGTCGGCCGGGTCGCCCTCGCCCCAGACCGCGCGTTGCAGATCCTCCGAGCGTTTCAGCTCGGCCAGCCCGTCGAGTTCGCGGATCGCCACCGTCATGCGGCAAACACCTCGGGCGCGTCGCCGACCTGGGCGAGATGGGCGCGGTCCAGCGTGACGCCCAGGCCCGGCCCGTGGCGCGGCACGGCCATCAGCCCGGCCTCGGCCTCCAGCGGCTGTTCGACGATGTCGCGGCGGAAATACCGGCTGGAGGACGAGGTATCGCCCGGCTTCGAGAAGTTCGGCAGGCTCGCCAGGTGGATGTTCTGCGCCCGGCCGATGCCGGATTCCAGCATGCCGCCGCACCAGACCGGCACGTCGAAGGCCGCGCAAAGGTCGTGGATGGCGCGGGCCTGGGCAAAGCCGCCGACGCGCCCGACCTTGATATTGACCACCCGCGCCGCATCCGCGACCAGCGCCCGCCGCGCATCGGTGGCCGAGCGGATGCTTTCGTCCAGGCAGATCGCCGTCAGCATCTGCGCCTGCAGGCGGGCGTGGTCCTGGATGTCGTCATGGGCCAGCGGCTGCTCGATATAGTCGAGGCCGAAGGCGTCCATGGATTTCAACAGCGGCAGGTCGCCCAGCCGGTAATCGGTATTGGCGTCCACGGTCAGCCTGGTGTCGGGGAATTCGGCGCGGACGGCCGCCAGCAGGGCCGTGTCATGGCCGCGCCTGATCTTCAGCTTGACGCGGCGATAGCCGGCCTCCACCGCGACCCGCACCCGGCCGAGCGTGGTCGGGATGTCGGCGATGCCCAGGCTGACGCCGACCTCGACCGCATCGCGCACGCCACCAAGCGCTGCCGACAAGGGCAGGTTCAGCGCCTTGGCCCACAGGTCCCACAGCGCCATTTCCACCATGGCCTTGGCCATGCGATGCCCGCGCCAGGGGTCCAGCAGCGCCGCCAGCGCCGCCGGGCTGTCGAAGCGGCGGCCGACCAGTTGCGGCAGCACCGCCTGGCGCAGAAAGGCCAGCGATCCGGGCAGGGTTTCTTCCAGGTAATCGGGCAGCGGGTCCATGACGCCCTCGGCGTAGCCCTCCAGCCCTTCGCCGCGCAGCACCAGCAGCGGGAACAGCTTTTCCGTCATGGTGCCGGTCGAGATCACGAAAGGCGTCAGCAGGGGCAGGCGCACCAGCCGAAGCTCGGCCGCGTCGATGCGGATGCCGGGGAAAACGGGCGTCATGGAAACCTCCGGGGACATGATGGGGCGCGTTTAGCGGCCCCATGGGCGGGGCCGCAAGCGCCTCAGGCGGCCTTGGCCGCCTCGGCCCGCAGGATCATGCCGAAAAGGTCGCGCGGATCGTCCGGGTCGGCGATCATGTCGAGCCGCTGGAACAGGCCCGATTCCTTCAGCCGCGAATGGACATAGCGCAGCGCCGAGAAATCCTCGATGGCGAAGCCGACGCTGTCGAAAAGCGTGATCTGGCGCGCATCCGTGCGGCCCTGCGCCTGCCCGGCGATGACCTGCCACAGCTCGGTCACCGGATGGTCGGGGGAAAGCTGCTGGATCTCGCCCTCGATCCGGGTCTGCGGCGGATATTCGACGAAGATCCCCGAGCGCAGAAGAATGTCGCGGTGCAGCTCGGTCTTGCCGGGGCAGTCGCCGCCGACCGCGTTGATATGGATGCCGCTGCCGACCATGTTGTCGGTCAGGATGGTGGCATATTGCTTGTCGGCGGTGCAGGTGGTGACGATCTGTGCCCCCATGATCGCCTCTTCGGCCGATTGGCAGGGCACGACCTTCAGCCCGCGACCGGCAAGGTTGCGGGCGCATTTCGCCGTCGCGCCCCGGTCGATGTCATAGAGCCGGACCTCGGAGACGCCGCAGATCGCCTTGAACCCCAGCGCCTGGAATTCGGCCTGCGCGCCGTTGCCGATCATCGCCATGGTGGTCGCGCCCTTGGGCGCCAGCCATTTCGCCGCCATGGCGCTGGTCGCCGCCGTGCGCAGCGCGGTCAGGATGGTCATTTCCGACAGCATCAGCGGATAGCCGGTCGCCACATCGGCCAGAAGCCCGAAGGCCGTCACCGTCTGCAAGCCCTGCCGCGTGTTCGAGGGATGGCCGTTGACGTATTTGAAACCATAGGTCTCGCCGTCCGAGGTCGGCATCAGCTCGATGACGCCGATGTCGGAATGGCTGGCGACGCGGGGCGTCTTGTCGAACAGCGGCCAGCGGGCAAAGTCGCGCTCGATCTCGGCGGCCAGCTCGGCCAGCATGGTCTCGACGCCGACATGCAGCACCAGCCGCATCATGTTCTCGACGCTGACGAAGGGGACATAGGCGGTTTCGGAAGGTTTCAGCATTTGGATACTCAGTGAAAGCTGCGGGTGGGGCGGTCAAAGACCCGGCGGCCGAAAAGCGATCCGGCCAGGTCCACCATCAGCCGCGCCGTGCGGCCGCGCTCGTCCAGGAAGGGATTCAGTTCGACCAGGTCCAGCGACGTCATCAGCCCGGATTCGTGCAGCAGTTCGCAGACCAGATGCGCCTCGCGGAAGGTGGTGCCGCCGGGGACGGTGGTGCCGACGGCGGGCGCGATGGACGGGTCGAGGAAATCGACGTCCAGCGACACATGCAGCATGCCGTTTTCCGCCCGCACCCGGTCGAGGAATTCGCGTAAGGGCGCGACGATGCCGCGTTCGTCCAGCACGCGCATGTCGTTGACGACGATGTCGGTTTCGCGCAGCGCGGCCAGTTCGGCCTCGTCGACCGAGCGGATGCCGAACATGCAGATGTTCTGCTGCGGCACCGGCGCCGGGAAGGGCGGAAAGGCATCGAAGCCCGGCCGGCCGGCGATATAGGCGACGGGCGTGCCGTGCAGGTTGCCGGATTCGGTGGTCAGCGGCGTGTGGAAATCGCTATGCGCGTCCAGCCACAAAAGGAACAGCGGACGCGAGGCCGCGGCGGCATGTTCCGCCGCCCCCGCGACCGAACCCAGCGCCAGGCTGTGATCGCCGCCCAGCACCACCGGCATGCCGCCCGCGCCCAGCACGCCTGCCACCCGCTCGCGCAGGGCCGCGGTCCAGGCCAGGGTCTCGGGCAGCTGATCCACGGCGGGGTTCGGGCATTCGGCCTGCGGCAGGTCGGCCAGCGCAACATCGCCCAGGTCCGTGACCGCGTGGCCCAGTTCGGCCAGCACCCGCTCGATGCCGGCGACGCGATAGGCGGCCGGCCCCATCAGGCAACCGCGGCGGCGCTGGCCAGAGTCGATGGGCGCGCCGACAAGGGAAATTCTGCTCATTCCGCTCTCCTTCTTCGATGGAAATTCCTGCCGCCTGGTGGTGACTTCAACCGGATCTTTGGCTAATTTGCGCAGCAGTTCAACCAAACTGGCATGTAGGGCCGCCATTATGGACGATCTCGACCACGGGCTGATCGCCGAGTTGCGCCGCGACGGGCGGGCGCCGATTTCCGAGCTGGCCGAGCGGCTGCGGGTCAGCCGCGCCACGGTGCGCAGCCGGCTCGAGCGGCTGAAGGCGGCGGGCGAGATCGCGGGCTTCATCGTGCTGACCCGCGCGGATGTCTCCGAGGCGCCGGTGCGCGGGCTGATGATGATCGGGATCGAGGGGCGCGGCAGCGACCGCATCACCGCGCGGCTGACCGGCATGCCGGCGGTGATGGCGGTGCATGCCACCAACGGCCGCTGGGACATGATCGTGGAACTGGCCACGGAATCGCTGGCGGAACTGGACGAGGTGCTGCGCCGGATCCGCAACCTGGAGGGGGTGGTGTCCTCGGAGACCAGCCTGCTTCTGACGACGCGCCGGGCCGGGCGCTGAGCCGTTCAGGGGGCCATGATCGGCTGCACCGCGACCGAGGCGGCCTGGCCGCCGGCGCGCAGTTCCTCCAGCACCCGGGGCAGCAGCTGCGCCGCCGGCGCGCCGGAAGGCGCGGCCGCGACCGCCGCCAGCGGCGCCTCGGTCGCCAGCGCCACCAGCAGATAGGTGCCGGGCGCCTGCCCGCCCAAGGACAGCGCAAAGCCGAAGTCGCGCGCGCCCTCGCCCGGCGCGGCCAGCTGCGCCGACAGGTCATAGACCTCGCCCGTGGGCGGCACGATCCACAGCCACAGGTTGCGGTCCCGGCCCGCCTCGACCGCGCCGCGGATCTGCAGCTGCTGGTCGCCGGCGCTGGCCTCGGCCCGCAGCAGCAAGGGCGGCGCCGGGCGGCCCGAGATCTCGCGTAGGAAGTCCAGCGCCGGGCATTGCGCCGCGCTGGCCGTCGCCTGCTGGACCGAGGGGCTGACCCCGAAGCGGCTGCCATAGGCCGCGACCACCGGCGCCGGTTGCAGGTCGCCCGGGCCGATGAATTGCAGCTGGCCGGCATTGGGACCGGCGGTGATGCGCTCGACCGTCGCGCAGGCCGGCAGCGCCTGCTCGGCCAGGAAGCCCTCGCGCGTCGAGGAGTCGCGCGGCGGCAGCCCGGCCGGCGTCGCGGCCGGGGCGTCGGGCGGCGTGACGGCGGGCTCGCCCGGGTCCAGCATCACCCAGCCAAGGCCGACGATCCCCGCCAGCAGCAGCGCCGCACCGCCGATCAGCGGCCAGCGCCGCGGTGCGGGTGCGGATGCGGGCGGCACCGGCGGCGCTTCGGCGGGTGGCGGCGGGGCCGCGCCGAAGGGGCTGGCGGAATGCGCCGGCCCGCTCAGGCCGGAGCCCAGGCCCGAGCCGGTCGCGACGCTGGCCTGGGCCTCGGCCAGCGGCTCGGCGGCGCTGTCCTGCCACAGCGGCAGGCGATAGCGCGAGGGGATGCGCGAGGGATCGTCGAGCATCGCCAGCACCGCGCCCATGTCGGCGGGCCGCAGCGCCGGGTCGGGTTCCAGCATGTGCTGGAGCAGCGGGAACAGCCGGTGCGAGATGCCGGACAGGTCCGGGATGGCCCCGCGCAGGGCCGAGGCCGAGACCACGGAATCGCCCATGTCCAGCGGCTTGCCGCGCGCCACGGCGGCGATCAGCAGCGCCAGGCCATAGACGTCGGTGCGCGGGCCGATCTCGCCGCCCCAATGGCCCAGCTGCTCGGGGGCGATATACTTGAACTTGCCGGCGAAACGCCCGGCCAGCCCGTCGCCCAGCTCGGTCGAGCGGGCGATGCCGAAGTCGATCAGCACTGCCTCGGCGATGCGGTCGTCGCGCAGGATCACGTTGTCGGGCGACAGGTCGCGATGGGTGACGCCGCTGTCATGGGCGCGCATCAGCCCGGCACCGATGCGGCGCATCAGCACCAGCACCTCGGGTTCGGTGAGCGCGCCGTCGGTCTTCAGCCGCGCGCCCAGGTGCCGGCCGTCGACGAATTCCATGATCAGGCAATAGCGGCCCAGCCCGGGGTCAAGGACGAAGTTGTGATAGCGCACGATGGAATCGTCGCGCAGCTGCACCAGCACCCGCGCCTCGCGCCGGAACATCTCCAGCACCGCCTTGTCGTCGGCGAGGCCCGGCAGGATGACCTTCACGGCCACCGGGTCGCCGGTAAAGACGTTCTCGGCGCGATAGACCTCGCCCATGCCGCCGGCACTGACCAGGCCGAGGATGCGGTAATTGTTGTTGATCAGCGTGCCGGGCTGGACCAGCCGCGGCTCGGGCGCGGCCGCGCCGGAACCGATCACCGTTGGATCGGCGGCCGAGGCCATGACCGTGGCGTCGGGCGGCGCGGGACGGGGGTCGTCGGGGTCCGGACCGGACATGGTCAGTCCAGCTCCTCGGCCAGGGTCGGCGGCGCCTGGCAATCGACCACGATCACGCTGACATTGTCGCGCGCGCCCCGCGCCAGGGTCTCGCGGATCAGCGCTTCGGCGACGCTGGCGGCGCGGCCGGCCTGGCCCAGCAGCCGGGCGATCTCGGCATCCTCGAAATGCTCGGTCAGCCCGTCCGAGCAGATCAGGAAGCGGTCGCGGTCCATGGCGAGTCCGGTCACCACCTCGGGCGCGGCGGGGTCGCCGACGCCGATGGCGCGGGTGATGACATTGCGGCGCGACGAGGCGCGGGCTTCGTCCTCGGTCATCTGGCCGGCGGCGATCAGCAGCGCCACCTCGCTGTGGTCGCGGGTCAGCCGCGTCAGCCGGCCGTCGCGCAGCAGGTAGACCCGGCTGTCGCCGGCCCAGACGCAGGCCAGCTCGCCCTCGTGCAACAGCAGCGCCGCCACGGTCGAGCCGGCGCCGCGCGCGCCGTTCCGGCCGGCGTGGTCCAGGATGCGGCGATTGGCGCGGTCGATGCGGGCAATGACGCGCGCGCGCTGGTCCTGGGCGCTGACCGCGACGCCGGTCGAGGCCAGTTCCTCAACGATCATGCCGCTGGCGACCTCGCCCGCCGCATGGCCGCCCATGCCGTCCGCGACGGCCCAAAGCCCGAATTCGGGCAGGGCGATGACGCTGTCCTCATTCTGGTCGCGCAGGCAGCCCCGGTCGGTCAAGGCGGCGAAATCATAGCGGAAATGCGTGTTCATCTCGTCATGCCTCGACCTCGTCCGGTGCCGCGCGGGCGATCAGCCAGCCCAGCTCGGCCACGCCCGGCCAGCCTTGGCAGCAGACCGCGCCCGACGGGCCGTCCCCGGCGCCGAACCACCAATAGCTGCGCGCGGCCGTGGCATGGGCATGGTCGGCCACCGCCAATTGCGCCAGCAGCCGCTCGGGCGGCAGCGCCGGATTGGCGGCCCAGAAGCCGGGCCAGTCCGGCACCGGCTGGCCGGGCGCGGGCAGCGCCAGTGCGGCGGCCGCCGCGCGCGGATCGAAACTGTCGGCGGCCAGCAGGCCGGCCAGCGCCGCCTCGGCCGCATCGTGGAAATCCTGGCCTGCCTCCAGCACCGGGGGCGCCCCGCCCGCCTGCGCCAGGGCCAGCGGAAAGCGCCGGCCGCTGCGGTCGCGCGACGGCGCCATGACGCCGCGCAGCGCCTGGCCCGCCCCGGCCAGCGCCGGGCCGATCCAGAACCGCACCACCGGCGCCGCATCGAAGCGCGCCTGCCAGTCCGGCCCCTGCGCCTCGCGCCATGCCCCCAGCGCCGCCTGCAACCAGTCCGCGAAACCCGGCCAGCCCTCGGCCAGCCCGGCCGAGATGAAATCGCCGAAGCCCGGATGCTTGCCGTAAAGCCCTGCCGCGCCGGCACTCAGTCGATGCTCTGCGGGCATTGGAAATCCTTGATCTCGGGCATGGTAAAGGGGTTCGCCACCGCGTTGATGGTGAAGTCATAGGTGATGTTGCGCCCGCCCAGCATGAAGGTGGCGCGCAGCGTGTCGCCGCGCTGCTCCTTGTAGCGGGCGGCGGCGAGGAACTGCATGAAGGTCCAGGAACTGCCCTCGAACCGCAGCACCGAGTCGCGCTCCAGGGGCGGCGACAGTTGCAGGATGGTGGACTTGCCCGCCCCCGGCCAGACCACGGTGCGCGGCATCGAGCCGGTCGCGGTCTCGACCACGGTGTCGTTGATGGCCAGGATCGCCGAACGCACGGTCGGATGCGCATCGACCTGCGCCACGGTGATCTCGACCGAAGGGCTGGTGCCGCCGCCCGCGAAAAAGGCGCGGCGGATGCGCTCGGCCCGCTCGAACTGGCGCAGGGTGGCGGTGGACAGGCGCTGCGCGACCTCCTTGTCGGCGCGCCAGCTCAGCCCCTCGGGCGTGCGCTCGACATAGGGCTCCAGGTATTCGGTGAAATACTTGTCCATCTCGCCCCCGGGTCCGAAGAAGCGGGCGAAATTGTCGATGGACAGGCTGCGCGAGCCGCTGCCGAAGGGATAGGCCGAGGCGATGGTGTCGCGGCACATGAAGGTGATGCGGTCGGTCAGCGCCCGGTTCATCACCTCGATCGAGGCATCCGAGGCGCCCGAGCGGAAATCGCCCTCGGCCTTGGTGACCATGCGCGCCAACGGGTCGGGCAGCTGCGAATTGTATTGCGTCAGCGAGTTCAGCAGCGTGGGCAGCGCGGCGGCGGACTGGTCGGGGTTGTGCTCGGCCAGGCGCAGGTTTTCCCAGACCGCGCCCAGGTTGCCCAGCAGCGTGTCGATGGGCCGCTTGCCCGGCTCTCCCGCGACCAGCAGCTGCCAGTTCTCGAAGGCTTTCGCGATGGCCTCGATGGGGGCGGTGACGCTGTTCGTCTCCTCCTCGGCCCCGGCGCCGGCGCGGCGCGCGGCCTTGCCCTGCTTGCGCATCGCCGCGTCCATCAGGATGCGCTGCACCCCGGACGAGCGCGACTGGATGCGCGAGGCCAGCGCATCGCCGATGCCGCCCGCCGTGCTGCCCTCGGCCTTGGTCTCGGCCTGCGCCTCGGGCAGCTCGCCCTCGAGCTGCTCGTATTCGCGGGTCAGCTGGGTCTGGTCGGCGACCGACTTGACCAGCTCCAGGATGGGCGAGTTCTGCGCCTGCGCCGCCGTTCCCAACGCGGCATATTGCGGCTTGTCGGCGACCATCGAGGCCAGCGTCAGGTTGTCCAGCACCTTGCCCCAGGCGGCGATGAATTCGGCGCGATAACGGTCCAGCAGGTCGCGGTCCAGCCGGGCCAGCCGGCCCTCGATCTCGTCCGAATTGGCGAAATCGCCCAGCACCCACTGGTCGCGGCGCAATTCCTCGCCCACCACGGCAAGCTGGTCGTAGAAATAGCCCCAGAAACCTTCATAGGTATAAAGCCCCGGCACGGTCATGGCCGCGATGTCGCTGCCGTCGCGGGCGGCAAAGACCTGCGTCGCGGCTTGGCCCCCCGCCGCCTGCACCAGCGCCCAGTCGGGCAGGCCGGCGGCCACGGCGCCGTCCTTGATGATGGCATAGGCCTGCTCGTCCAGCGGCAGTTGCGAGATCGCCGCCCGGGCCTTGTCCACCGTGGTCTGGTCCAGCGTCACCAGCAAATCGCGGCGGTCGTCCAGCGCCAGCATGGCCTTCAGGTGCCCGGCAAGCTGGTCGATCATCTCGAGGCCCGCGCGGCCGGGATAATCCTGCCGCCAGCTTTGCGCGAACCAGGCCTCGATGGCCGGGTCGTCGGTCGTCTCGCCCTGCTTGCCCAAGAGCAGATAGACCTTGAGCGCGCGATAGATCTCGGTCATCTCGCCCGAGGCGATGATCTCGGGCATCCGCCGTTCCAGGTCCAGGATCAGCCGCGGGCGCAGCATCCGCTCCAGCGCGTTGGAATAGCTGTCGGTCGCGACCTTGTTCAGCCGGTCGCGCTGGGACAGGCCGAAGCCTTCCCATAGGCTGGGCTGCTCGCTGTCGCCATAGCCGGCGGGCATCGTGGCGAGGTCGTTCAGCAGCGGCAGTACCGGGGTCAGGTCCGGGTCGTCGATCACGTCGCGCTGCAATTCCTCGGCGGCGGCGCGGCGCCAGTTCGTCGTCTCGGCCTCGGCGGTGCGGACCAGTTCGCGGTTCTTCCAGTAGCTGACGCCGATGGCGGTGCCGAGGCCCAGCGTCACCACCGCAATCGCCGCCAAGGCCACGCTGCGCAGCACCAAGGCGCGCCGCACCGCCTTGCGGTCATGCGAGACCCAGCCCTGTTCCGGGAACACCACGCCGTGCAGCATGTCGTGGATGAAGAAGCTTTTCCCGCGCCCCGACATGAAGCCCGAGCCGATGCCCATGCCCGGCTCCTGGATCGCGCCCAGCACCTGGTCGATGGGCGTGCCCTCTTGCGTGCCCGAGGTGAAGTAGAAGCCGCGCAGGATGGCGTTGGTCTTGTAGCGCGTCGGCTCGAACACCCGGCGCAGGAATGTCGCCACGCTGTCGCGCAGCAAGGCCATCTGTCCGGGCAGGCCGAAGATGGCGATGCGGGCGACGCCGTCGGGTTCCTCGGACAGCCGGTCGATGATCTCGTCCGACAGGCGAGAGACCAGGCGGTCGAACTCGGCCGGCACGGCCTCATGCGTGATCGCCTTGCGGTCGGCGGTCTGGAAGGTCACGCCCCAGACCAGCTTGCGGCGGTTCAGGCTGAAGCTGCTGAAATATTCGCGGAAACCCGCGATCAGGTCGGCCTTGGTGAACATCACATAGACCGGGAAGTCGATCTTCAGCTGCTCGTGCAGTTCCGCCAGCCGGGCGCGTACCGTCTCGGCATGGGCCTGAAGCGTGGCCGCGTCCTGCTGCATCATGTCCTCGACCGAGAAGGACAGGATCACGCCGTTGATCGGCCGGTTCGGGCGGGTGCGCTTCAGCAGGTCCAGGAAGGCGTCCCAGCTGGCCTTGTCGGCGACCTTGTCGCTGTCCTGCGTGGTATAGCGGCCGGCGGTGTCGATCAGCACCGCATCCTCGGCGAACCAGAAATCCATGTTCCTGGTGCCGCCGAAGCCGCTGATGGCCTGGGTCTGCGCCAGCGGGAAATCCAGGCCGGAATTCGCCAGCGCCGTGGTCTTGCCCGCGCCGGGCGGGCCGATGATGACATACCAGGGCAGGTCGTAGAGCGAGGCCGCGCCGCCGGATTTCTTCAGCACCGCCAAGGCTTCGGACATCTTCTCGGCCAGCGCCTTGCCATCGCCCTCGGGCTCGGGCGGCACCAGCGCCTGCTCGATGGCGCGGGCGGCACGGACGCGGCGGCGCCAGCGGATCAGCAGCACCGCCAGCGTCGTGGCCAGGATCAGCCCGATGACCAGCCCCCGCCAGAACACCGAGGCCAGGGGCGCCCAGCCGGTCATCGGCCCGCCGATCCAGACCGCCGCGCACAGCGCCGCGATGCCCAGCAGGGTCACGGTCCAGCGCCACCAGCCATGCTTGCTCCAGCGCGGGGTCGGGAGGTAAAAGCCCAGCAGTCTCAATTCGCGGCCTCCTGCGCGGCGGGGGCCTCGTATGTGCCCTCGCGCGCCAGCATGATCTCGACCCGGCGGTTGGCGGCCTGGCCCTCGGGCGTGGCGTTGTCGCCGACCGGATCGTCCTCGCCCCGCCCCTCGGTGGTGACGCGGGCGGGGTCTTTCAGCAGCGGTTTCAGCACCTCGGCCACGCCCTCGGCGCGGGCGGCCGAGATCTGGTAATTGTCCTTGAACCGGCCCCGGCCCGAGACCGGCACGTTGTCGGTATGGCCCTCGATCAGGATCGGGCCGGCCTCGGCATTCAGCACCTCGGCGATGCGCCCGGCCAGGTCGGCGAAGCCCGGCTTCACCGTGACCGAGCCCGAATCGAACAGTTGCAGGTTGCCGACGCGGATGGCGATATAGTCGCCCTTGGCCTCGACCCCGACGCGGCCGTCCGCGATCTCGGCCGCGAAGGCGTCGCGGATGCGTTGCAGCTGCGGGATCTCGGCGACATAGACCTCGCCCGGCGTGCGGTCGATCTGGATCACCGGCGCGTCCAGCGCCACGCCGCGCAGGTCCTCGGCCGCGACGGCGCCGTCGCGATTGATCAGCGTCAGCAGCGTCGCGAATGCGGCGACCAGCGCCACGGCGGCGATGCCCGCCACCGCCGGGACCGGGATGGCGCCGAAGCGGCGCGCCCGGCCCTGCACCACCGGCGCCCACATGACGGAAATATCCTCGTCCGGGCGCGGGTTCACGCGGCGCAGGCTTTCATAGATGGCGCTGCGGATGCGCGAGAGCTCCGCCGCGCCGTTCGGCATGGTGCGGAACTGGCCCTCGAAGCCCAGGGACAGGCAGACCAGCATCAGCTCCAGCAGGTTGTAGTTCTGCGCCGGGGCATAAAGCGCCTTCTCGGCCTCCTGGAAGAAGCCGACGCCGGAATCGCGCTTGTGGAAGAAACGCGCGACCATGGAATATTGCTGCCAGTTGCCGCGATCGGCGCCGGGCAGGTTCTGCACGATGTCGTCCGCGGTGCCGGACAGCGCATATTTCGCCACCAGCGCCTCATGCGGGTTGACGCCGTGCGAGAGCGCATTGCGCTCGAAACGGTCGATCTCGCGCGTGACATGCTCCATCAGCGGCGCGACCTGCAATTCGACCAGCCCGGTGCGCAGGCGTCCCAGCAGGATCAGCAGCGGCGCGGCGGCGGCGATCAGCGGGTTCGCGGAACTGGCCGCGCCCAGGTCGCGCACCTGCATCGCCTGCGCCTGCGGGATGCGCGGCGCGACGCGGGCCTGCGGGGCTTGCTGCGTGGCGATATCGGGAAAGAAGCCGCGCTGGTCCGGCCCCGCCGCCCGCCCGATCTGCGCGGGGTCGGCCGGGCCGAAGGGGCTGTGGCCGCCCTGCCCCGGCGGCTGCCAGCCACCGGGATAGCCCTGATGGCCGGGGGCGGGCTGCTGTGCTGCCGGGCGCGCCGGGCCGCCGATCCAGGTCTGACCCTCGGCCGGCTGGTTGCCCCAGCCCGCCCTGCCCGGCGCCTGGCCGAAGGGCGAGCCCGAGCCGCCGCCCGGGCCGCCGATGGCGGTGCGGCCGTCGCCGGGGCCGGGCGCCGGCCGCGACCAGTCCTGCGGACGCTGACCCGGAAGCGGGCCGCCGAAGACCGTCTTGTCGCCGTCGTCGTCCTTGCCCGCCATCACGACCTCTCGGGCACCGCCCACAGTTCCAGTTTCAGGTTCGGCCAGTCACCGGCGAAATGCATGCCGATGGCGGTCGCGGTCGAGAATTCACGCCACAGCGGCGAATTGCGCTCGAGCCGGAAATAGACGTTCGAGGACAGCACCCGGATCTGCCGCGGCGGGTTCGGCAGGTGCTGAAGCGCGATGCCGGGCAGGTTGTTGTTGACGATTTCCGACATGCGGGTGTTCGGGCCGACCTTGCACAGCTCGGGGAACTGCATCTGCACCTGCGACAGCGGCTTGGCGCTTTCGACCTCGATGATGAAACTGGCCTCGCGGAACAGGTTGCGATCCGCCACCGCCGCCAGGTAGGAGTTCTGCCGCACCTGCTGCAAGGGCAGCCGGATCGCCCGGCCCACGTCGCGCGACAGCAGGCGCTGGATGTCGGCCACGATCTCGCCGAAGCTTTCCTTGGGATTCTCGTGGTCATAGGCCGGGTAATCCGGCGCGTGGCGGCTGGCGCTGTCGAAGCTGGCGAGTTCCCCCGCCAGCGCGACCAGCTCGCGATACAGCGCCTCGGGATGCACGGCCAGGGTGCGGGACAGGTGGCGCAAGACGCCGATCTGGCGGTTCAGCACCATCAGCATCAGGTAGTCGCTGGCCTGCAAGCCGCCCCCGGCCGAGGGGTCGGTGGCATAGCGCGACAGGCTTTCCAGCCGCGCCTCGATCCAGCCGATGACGCGGGTCAGGTAGCCCATGACCTGCGGATGCGCGCCGATGACCAGCGAGGGCGGCGGAAAGGTCTCGTCCAGCGTCACCACGCCGTCGCGCACCTCGGCGATGCGGGCCAGGCGGATGTTCTGGTAGCCGGGGCGCGGGGTCTTGCGGATCGCGATCTCAAGCCGCGGCACGGCCAGTTCCAGCACCTGCTCGATCCGCGCCGAGGAGGCGCTGTCGCTGACCGTTTCCGTGACGATGCCCCAGCGGGTCGTCGCGCCCTCGTCCTCATAGGGGGCGGCGTCGCGCATGTTGGGGCTGGAATCGGGCAGGGTCAGCCAGACGAATTGCCCGGCCGCATCCTCGGGCACGCGCACCGGCACCGGCAGCGGCCCGGTGCCCGGCGCGTCGAAGGGCGTGCCGTCGGGCATGATCCCGGCCACGGCGCGCAGCGCGATCATGCCCTGCTGCGCCTGGTCGCGGTCCAGCACCAGCTCGCCCACGCCCCAAGGATAGGGGGTGATCAGCCGGGTGCGGGCCTGGACCAGATGCTCGTGATAGCGGTCGGCCTGCTGCAGATGCTGCGGCTGCAGGAACAGCCCCTCTTTCCAGGCGACCTTGCTGAACCAGGACATGCGACAGCGAACTCCCGTTCTCGTTGTGTCTTCCCGCGGCGGCGCGGCCAAACTAGCGACGCGCCGCCCGGGTGACCAGTCAGAATTGCCAGCGGAACTGGCCCGAGACGCCGACGCTGTCCAGCTGGTCGCCGAAACGGGCGTCGATCCGCGCACCGGCGCTAAGCTGACGGCCCCGCGCCTTGGGCCCCATCACCTTGATCCAGTTGGCGCCAACGCTGAGCTCGCCATAGGAGCCCAGGTTCTCGGTCGTCAGCGTCTCGGTGTTCTCCTCCGAGGCGAAAAGCGAGATCGTCGGATCGGCGAAATCCTTGTACCAGGTGCCGGTCGCGAAGGCGTAGAGCGCCGAATTGCGGCCGTTGTCGACGAAGGTCTTGGCCACGGTGGCGCCGGCGAAGCCGATCTTGCGGGTGCTGTCCTTGAAGATCAGCGTGTAATCCTCGTCGAAGCGGATCGAGTCGGTGGACAGCTTCGACCAGGCGAAACCCATGGTCGGCAGCACCGCCCAGCCGCTGTCCCCGATCGGGAAGCCGTAGCTGATCGAGCCGCTGAGCGTCTGGGTGTCCGAGGAGAAGTCGGTCTCGTCCAGGCCCAGGCCGGTATAGCCCGGCAGCGGCTTGTTCTCGATGGTGAAATCGGTGCGCTCGATGCGGTATTGCAGGTCGGCCTGGAACCGCCCCTTGGTCGCGGTGGCATAGAGCCCGGCGTAACGCTGCTCGAAATCGGTCGAGGTATAGGAGGTCAGGATCGAGGTCAGGTCCTGCGAGTTCGAGGGGTCGATGGCATAGACCGGCTGGCTGGTCGAGCCGCGGTTGATCCCGGCCAGCGCGCCGAAGGCCATGTTCCAGCCGCCGAAGCGGTTGTCGAAACAGGCCAGGTCGGTGCCGACCTGAAGGCCGTAGTAATCGGCGTTGACCTCGGTCTCGACATTGCTGATGCCGTTGTCGGTGCGGCCGCTGGCGGTGGCGTGACCGCCGATGGCGCGGCCCCAGCTGCCGATGCCGCAGGGCTTTTCCTGGTCCTCATAGGCCAGCGCGGTGACGAAGGGGCTGGTCGGGCGGTTCACCACCGAGCCGATCAGCGACTGCACCAGCGCCACGTTGCCGAAGATCGCGCCCATGGCCGGGTTCAGCTGGCTGACCAGCTCCAGGTCGCCCTGGCGGTCCGATCCGGCGCGCTGCACCGAATAGACGATGCGCTCGGACCCGGCGGGCAGGTCGCTGCGGGTATAGTTGAAGTCGTTGGCGCTGCCGAAGCTTTCGTCGACGTCGATCAGCGTCACCCGCGCCCCGCGCTGCGGCACGGTATCGCGGTCGGTCAGGTCGAAATCCAGGTGGTAATTGCCATGCGCCGCGCCGCCCAGCACCTCGATCCGGTCGGCGGTCATGGTGCGCAGGTTCAGGTCCAGCCGATAGGTGCCGCTTCCGTTCAGGCCGCCGACGCGCAGCACGCCCGCGGTGGAATGGTCGGCCATGTCGAGGGTGCCGCTGTTCGTGACCGCGCCCGAGACGCGGGCCTGGTTGCCCGCCACCTCGACCGTGCCCTGGTTCAGCAGCGCGCCGTCCAGCAGGCCGGCCAGCGCCAGCGTGGTGCCCGAACCGACCACGGTGCGCGCCGCCGAGACCTGGGCGCCGGCGCCGAGCGTGTAATCGGCATTCAGCCGCAGGTCGCGGCCGATGCTGGCGCCGTCGCGCAGGACCAGCGTGCCGCCGTCATAGATCAGGTCGCCGGTGACCGTGCCGGCCAGCGTCGCCCGGCCCGAGGTCGCCAGCGAGCCGTCCAGCGTGCCCGACTGGCTCAGCGTGCCGCGGTTGTCGAGATCGCCGGTCAGCCGGCCGTTCAGGAAGAAATTGCCGCCCGCCTGGTTCAGGATGCCGCCCGTCGCGGTCAGCCCGCTGCCGGCGACGATGCGCGCCGTCGCGCCGGATTCGTTGCGCATGCCGCCCGCGACGGTGGCATCGCCCCCGCGGGTGATGAAATTCCCGGCCTCGTTCACCAGCCCGCCGGCGAGGGTGCCGGCCAGGGTCAGGTCGGCGCGGTTGGTGACGGTGCCCTGGATGCGGCCGGCCCAGTCGGCGCTGCCGGTGTTCAGCACCGGGCCGGTGATGGTGCCGGCGCCCGCCAGCGTGCCGGCATTGACCAGCGCGCCCTGCAAGGTGCCGTCCACGGTCAGCGCGCCGCTGGCCAGGTTCTGGGCCGCGGCCGGCGCCCCTTGCGCGGCATCCGGGTCGGCCATGGTCAGCTGGCTGCCGGTGGCGATGCTGGCGGTGCCGGCGTTCAGGAACTCTTCGGTCGACAGCGTGCCCGCCACGTTCAGCTGCCCGGCCCGCAGGTTGCGCAGCGACTGGACGCTGCCGCCCAGCGTGGCGGTGCCGGCGTTTTCCAGCGTGCCGGCGATGGTGCCGGTGCCGGTCAGCCGGCCAAGGTTGCCGACATCGCCGGTGATGGTGCCGCCCGTCAGCGTGGCGGTGGCGCCGGCGCGGTTCGCAAGATCGGCCTGCAGCCGGCCGGCCAGGGTCAGGCCACCGCCGTTCTGCACCGTCGCGGCCGAGGTCAGCACGCCCGTCTCGGCGATCGACATGGTCTGGTTGTTGAAAAGCTGGCCGATGTTCAGCCGGGCGCCGGTCGTCAAGGTGCCGTCGTTGACCAGCCGCCCGGTGATGCGCCCGCGCCCGGTCAGCGTGCCGGCGCTGGCGATGTCGCCCTCGACCGTGCCGCCGTCCAGCGTCACGGTGCCGTGGTTTTCCACGAAGCCGTCCAGCGTGCCGGCCAGGCGCAGCCGGTCGTTGTTCACCATGCCGTTGTCGAGGCCGAGGCGGTGGCCCGCGCCGACCGTCACCCGCTCGTCATTGATCAGCGTGGCGACGCTCAGGTCGTCTTGCAACGCCAGCGTGCCGGTGTTTTCCAGCCGGTCGACCCGTCCCGCGATAGTGGCATCGCCGGCATTGGCCAGCGTGCCGCTGACGGTGCCGGTGCCGGTCAGGGTGCCGCCATTCTCCAGCCGCCCCGCCAGCGTGCCCCCCGCCAGCACGGCCGAGCCGCGGTTGCTCAGCGTGCCCTCGACCCGGCCGGCCAGCGTGGCGCGGTCGTTGTTGACCAGGGTGCCGTCGCCGCGCAACGTGCTGCCGGCGGCGACGTTCAGCACCTCGTCATTGACCAGCGAGCCCACGCGCAACGTGCCGCTGCTGGTCAGGGTGCCGGCATTGGTCAGCGCGCCCGTCACCCTTCCGGCCAGCGTGGCCGCGCCGTTGTTGGCCAGCGCGGCGATGGTGCCGTTGCCGGTCAGGGTGCCCGCGTTCGTCACCGTGCCGGCGATGGTGCCGCCGTTCAGCGTCGCGCTGTCGTGGTTGACGACATCGGCCTCGAGCCGGCCCGCGACGATCAGCTCGTTGCCGTTCTGCACCGCCGTGTCCGATTGCAGCGTGCTGCCCGCGGCCACGTCCACCAGGCCCGCGTTCTGCACCGAGGCGACACTCAGCCTGCCCTGCGAGATCAGCACGCCGGTGGCCGCGTTCTCCACCCCGCCCCCGACCCGCCCGGCCAGGGTGGCGCTGCCGGCATTGCTCAGCGCGCCGATGATCGTGCCGCTGCCCGAGGTCCAGCCCAGGTTGACGACCCGGCCGTCGACCGTGCCGCCGTTCAGCGTCAGCCGGCCGTTCGCCTGGTTCTGCACCATGCCGTTCAGCCGGCCGGCCACGGTCAGGCGGTCGCGGTTCTCGACCACGCCGGTCGCGGTCAGCACCCCGGCCGAGGTGATGTCGACGACCTCGTCGTTCACGACCCCCGCCACGGTCAGGCTGCCGTCCTGGGTCAGGGTGCCGGTATTGGTGACCGTGCCGGTGACCGTGCCGGTCATCTCCATGCTGCCGCTGTTCGTCACCCCGCCGGTGATCGTGCCGGCGCCTTGCAGGTTGCCGCTGTTCGTGACCGATCCGGCCACCGTCCCCGCCGCCAGCGTCGTGGTGCCCGAATTGTCAAGGTCGCCCGTCAACTGGCCCGAGAGATTCAGCTCGGCCTCGTTGTCCAGCGCCGTGGCCGAGGTCAGCGTGCCTGCGACCTCCATCACCCCGTCGTCGTGGTTGCGCACGCTTTGCGCCGTGGCCGTGGTGCCGGCGTCGATGGCAAGGGTGCCCTCGTTCGTCAGGGCGCGGACATTGTTCAGCGCGCCGCTGGAATCGGCATCGGTGGTGACATGCAGCTCGCCCCGATTGTCGAGGTCGTGGCCGCGCATGTCCAGCCCGGCCGAGACGGTGATGTCGCCGCTGGTATCGTTGGTCAGGTTGCCTTCGAGGAAGGAATCCTCGCTATAGGTGACGGTGCTGCGGTTCAGCAGGTCGCCGATGATGTCGACGTTGTTCACCGTGCCGCCCTCGTTGGCGAACAGGTCGGCGACGATGGTCAGCGTGTCCTCGGTGCCGTTGGTGCCGTCCACCCGGCCCGAGTTGGTGAAGATGCCATCGACGCCCAGGGTGACGCTGCCATTGGTGCCGTCCAGCGTCAGCTGGTTGCGGTTGGTCAGGTCGCCGTTCACCTGCGACGAGGAATTGACCAGCAGCGTGCCACGGTTGGTCAGGTTGCCGTTGACCTCGGCTCCGTCCAGCGTGACCGTGCCGCTGGCGTTGTTCTGGATGCCGGCGGCGCCGTTCACGGTCACGGTGCCGGCGATGTTCAGCGCGCTGTCGTTGTCGATGCGCTGGGTCGCGGTCAGGGTCTCGCCCGCGTCGACGGTGGCGGTGCCCGAATTTTCCAGCCGCTCGACCTGGAGGTCGCCGGTCAGGTTCAGGGTCTGGTTGTTGTCGAGCGTGCCCACCGAGCCGCGCGCGTTCAGGACGCCGTCGTTTTCCAGCGTGCCGGTGACGCTGCCGCCGTTCAGCGCCGTGGTCGCGCCGGACTCGTTCATCAGGTCGCCCGCGATCGTGCCGGCGATCGTGGCCCGGCCCCGGTTCACCACGCGCTGGTCGGCGGTCATGACATGGCCGGCACCGACGGTCATCGTGCCGGTGGCGTTGTTGGTCAGCTGCCCGACCCGGACGTCGCCCGAGGTGTTCAGGATATTGTCGTTCGTCAGCCGCCCCGCGACCTGACCCGCGATATTCATCGTCCCGGCATTGTCGACCCCGCCCGAGATCGCACCGTTCGCGCCCATGTTGACCGTGCCGGTGGCGCTGTTGTCCAGCCCGCCGCTGAGGCTGCCGTTGACGGTCAGCCGGTCGTTGTTCTGCAAGGCCCCGTCGGTGCTGGTCAGGCTATCGCCGCCGCGCACGGTGACCTGCTCGTCATTGATCAGCGTGCCGACGGTCAGCGCGCCGTCGGTGGTGACGCTGCCGGTGTTCTGCACCTCGCCCGAGACGGTGCCGCGGCCAGTCAGGCTGCCGGCATTGGTCAGATCGCCGTCTAGCGTGCCGCCTTCCATCGAGAGGCTTCCGTCGGCGTCATTGTCCATATCCGCCGCGATTTCACCTCGCAGAACGATGTCACCGCTGTTCTGCAGCGCATTGGCGACGCGGAGCCGGAGTCCATCCTGGACGATCAACTCGCCCCCGTCGTGATTCTCCCATTCGTCGGCCGAACTATCGCCCACCACATAGGTCTGGCCGTAATCGTCGACCCGGCCATTCACCGTCCCGAGGATATTCAGCCGGTCGTTGTTGCGCACATCCCCGGTGACCTCTCCGCGCAGGGCAAAGAAACCGTCGTTGACCACATTGCCGGCCAAAGCCCCCTGCCATCCCAGCGCCACCGTACCGGGACCGTCGATGTGGACGTCGCCGTCAACGTCGATGTCCAGCACCAACTCATGGCCGCTGCCGACCCAGAACTCCAGCGGGTCGCTGCCATTGGCATTCAACTCCCCGCCCCAAAATCCGTCGCGCCGCAGCCGGAAATCGCCGCCGTCGAGCCGCAGCCCCGCCGCCGTGACCGGCCCGCTGACCCGCATGGTGATCCTGCCGGAAGGCGAGCCGGTAATCACCCCGGTTTCATCCGCCGGCAGGTTGTCATGATCGCCGTCGGCATCAAGCCAGATCTGGCTGCTGTTCGACCAACCCTGGTCCACGCGCGAAAGATCCAGATCCATGTCCGCCCGGGCCGCCCCCGGCAGCGCGGCCAGCGAGATCAGCGCGGTGGTCGCGAAAAGGCGCGAGCGGGCGAAGCGCCGCAGCGGCAGGGAAATGGGCAATATGAAAACTGGCAGCATCTGAATTCACTTTTTGCGAAGGAATAATGTGGCACGCACGGAACTCTGCTTAACAGGGTTACTTTGGCCCGCCCGGCCTGCACAAGTCCCAACCGCCCCCTGCGGCGATTTTCGCGCTCAGCCGGGGCCTGGGCGCCGCATCCGGTCGACCTCGGCCACGAAGGCGCGCAGCGCGGCGGTCAGCGGCCGTGCCGGCATGGTCTCGACCGCCGCGACCGCGCCGCCGGGGCCGGACATGCGCCGCTCGGCCCAGTCGCGCAGTTCGGCCACCGTCCAGCGCCGCAGGAAGGGGTTCGCGGCCACCACCGCGCCGCCCATGACGCTTTCGACCGATTGCGCCGGGTCGGCCCGCAGCGCCAGGTCCGCGCCGCCCGGACCCAGGAAATGCGCCAGATACAGCCGCCCGGCCGAGACGGCATGGCCGCGCGCGCGCAGGAAGGCCTCGTTCTCCTGCGCGAGATGGCGCACCATCTGCCGCGACAGCGCCGCATCCAGCCGCAGGTCCAGCACCTCGCGCGGCGACAGGCTCGCCACCAGGTCGGGGCGATAGCTGCGCATCATCCGCAGCCAGGTGCTCTCGATGAACTGGCCAAGCCCGGTCGCGGTCGAGCGCGGGTTCTTCGCCGCCGCATCGCCGCCGCTTTCGACCCGGATGATGTGACCGATCAGCGTCTCGATGGAATCCGAGGCCAGCACCTCGCCCCCGCCGCCCAGGAGCGGCAGCGGGTCGACCGGCGTGCCGTCGCGCAGCAGTTGCAGCGCCAGCCCCGGCTCGGTCCGGCCCGGGGCAAGGCCTGCGCGGCCGATCACGGCGCCCTGCGCCAGCTCCGCCCCCTGCGCCACCTCGGGCACAAGGCCCATGTAGCGGCTGACCAACCCGCCGGGATGGGTGATCTCGACCAGCCCCGCGCCAAGCGCCGAGACCCGCCCGGCAGCGACCGCCAGCACCGGGCTGCCCTGCGGCGCGCTCCAGACCACCTGGCCGCGGCCCTCGGCCGCATTGCCCGGCACGAAGCGCTGCGACAGCACCCCGCCCACGGGTTGCAGCAGCGCCGCCCCCTCCGCGCGCCGGACCCGCGCGCCGGGGGCGTAGCATTCGAAACCCTCGGCCGCCGGCACGACATAGCAGGGCTTGTCGCCCGACGGCCCGCTGACGCCGACGAACAGCACCGCCCCCGGCCGTTCGGCGGCGGCATCGGCATAGATCAGCACCAGCCGGTCCTGCGCATCGGCGAAGCCGTCCAGGTCGAAGACCTGCGACATCAGCGCCAGCGCCTCGCCGATGACGGCGGGCGGCACGTCGCCGCGCAGCGCCGCGGAATAGATCACGTCCAGCAGCCGCTGCTGGCCCTGCGGCGGCGCGGCATCGCCGGCGCGCGCCATGGCGTCCTGCATCAGCGGCTGGTCGGCCCAGGCGTCGGCCGAGGCCGCCAGCTGCCCCGCCGCCGACAGCGCCAGCGAGCCGAGATAGCCCTGCGGACCATAGAGTGACAGCTGGATCACCTCGCGCCCGCCGTCGCGCGGCCGCCAGCGCAGCGCCAGCACCGTGCCGCGCGCCAGCTTGCCGTCCAGCGCAAGCTGGCTTTGCAGGCGCTCCTCGACCCGGGCCGCGGCCCCGGCATCGAAGCCGTTTTCCGCAAGCAGCGCCGCGACGGTGGTGTCGCGCGCGGTCTCCAGCACCATCTCGCGCCACAGCGGCGCCCGGTTCGCGGCATCGCGCAGGAACAGGACGCCCGCGCTGGCATCGGCCTGGGCCGGCACGGCAAGGCTGGCGTTCATCAGCCGCTCGCGGCCGCGCTCGGCCTGGAACAGCGCGAATTCCTCGCGCGTCGAGGGCAGCGCCGCCACCAGCTGCCGGTCCTGCGGCACCAGCGCGCTGTCCAGAAGCCGCACCCCCGCCGCCGGCCCCGGCACCCGCCCCGAGGCTGTCAGTGCCGGCGGTGCGGGCAGCCGGCGCGTCTCGGCCTCGGCGCCGTCGCCGGGCGGCGGGATGATGATCGGATCGCCGGGGATGTCGGTGAAGGTGTCGCCGCGCACCACCGGGGCGATGTCGAATTGCGATTCGACCTGCACCATGGCCGGCTCGGGCGCCAGCAGGGCCGAAAGGCGCGGCTGCAGGCTGGGCCAAAGCCAGGCCCCGAAGGCCGCCAGGACCAGCGCCGCCAGCGCGCCGCGCAGGGCGAAACCCCGGCGCCGGCGCCGGCGCGCGCCCTGGCCCATCTGGCGGAAACGGGGGTCGATGCCGGTCATGGCCTAGCGGAACAGGCCCGAACCCATCAGCGACGGGTTGATCTGCCGGCTGGGCGCGGGCTGCCGGGCCGGCGCAGGCTGACGACGCGGCGTCGCCGGCTGGGCGCGGCTGGCCGAGGGCGCGGCGCGGCTTTCGCGCGCCGGGGCAGCGCGCGCGGCGGCGGCGCGGGGCGTGGCCGCGGGCGCCGCGGCCGTGGCCGGGGCGGGGCATTGCAGCTCGCCCCGGCGCAGGATGGCGCGGAACAGGCCGGTGTCGGGGCGCTCCTCCGCCTCGGCGCCGGCCGCCTGCGACCAGCGCCGCACCGCCCCCGCCGAGCCCGCGCCCCAGGCGCCGTCGATGCTGCCCGCGTAACAGGCCATGCGCCGCAATTCGGTCTGGATCGCCTCGGCCAGACGGTCGGCATCGGGATCGAAGGCGCCGTCGCCCAGCAGGCGTTCGAAAAGCCCGGCGTCGCGCTGCCGGATCGCCTGGCGCGATTCGAAGGCCAGGCCCAGCGGCCCGCGCGGATCGAAACCGGCCAGCACGGCAAGGTCGCCGACGATGATCGAGGGTTGCGGCAGGCCGGCGCGGGTCGGGGGCTGCGGCCGGCTGTCGGGCAGCGGCTGCGGCGCCGCCACCGCCTCGATCACCTGGCCCGAGGGCAAGGGCGTGATGACCAGCCCCTGCGCGCCCGCCGGCGCCGTCCAGCCCGCCGCCAGCACGACCATCGCCAGATATGCCCCGCGCCTGCCCATCCCGCCTCACTTCGGCCTTGGCGTGGCGAAGACCGTCCAGTCGGCGCGGTCCTGCGTGTCGATCTCGGCGAAACGGGCGTCAAGATAGCCGCGCAGCAGGCAATCCCGCTGGCCCTCGATCTGGAATCGGCGCGGCGCCACGCACATCGGAATCGCCCCCGCCAGCACCTCATTACCGAAGACATCGGCGGCGAAGACGTAATAATACCGTGACCGCAGCGGCTCGCGTTCCAGGGTCGCGCATTGGTTCGGCGCCACCCGCCACCAGCCCCGGGTGGCGAAATCCTGCCCCGAAGGCCGCGCCAGCGCCACGTTCAGCACGTCAAAGGACTGATTGCACAGCCGAAGCTCGGCCCGGGCGGCTGCCGGGCCGAGTGTGGCCAGCAGGCCCAGGGCCAGGATTTTCAATTCAGGGTTGATCGAGCGCCGATTGAGCACCGCTTTCAGCCATGTTACAGCCCGGGACGGGCAAAGGAGTTTCAACAGCATGAAACCGATCCTGACAGCGGGCGCAACCTTTCCGCGAAGTCGGGCCCCTGCCTTGCGGGTGGCCGCGCTGCTGGCGGTGCTGGCCGGGCCCGCCCTGGCGCAGCAGGACGCCCCCGCCGCCAAGCCCCTGCTGCTGGAGCTGAATGGCGCCGTCACCACGGCCGAGGGCGGCTGCCAGCTGACCCTCGTCGCGACCAATGCGCTGCCGACCGGCCTGACCCGCGCCGCCTGGCAGGTGGCGATCTTTGACCGCGAGGGCGCGGTGCAGGGGCTGCCGATCCTCGACTTCGGCGCGCTGCTCGCCGGCAAGACCAAGGTCGCGCAATTCGCCTTGCCGGGCCGGGGCTGCGACCGGATCGGGCGCATCGTTGTCAACGATGTGGCGGAATGCGCAGGCCAGGACGGCTCGGACCAGCGCATGGCCTGCCTGACCGGGCTCGAGGCCCGCAACCGCAGCGAAATCGAGTTCGGATTGTAAATGTTCGCCGACCTGCCGCTTGTCACCTGGATCGTCTTTGCCGCGCTGGCGGGGCTGTCGGTGCTGACCCTGACCGTCGTGATCTTCAAGCTGATGCAGTTCCGCCGCATGGGCGTCGGCGGCCACCGCCTGGCCGAGGCGATCCTGGACGACTGGCTCAACGGCCGCCCGGACGAGGCGCAGCGCAAGGCCAATGCCGGCCGCACCGTGCTGGCCCGCGTGCTGGGCGCCACCATGTCCGGCCTGCGCGCCCGTCCCTCGGAGCCCGGCTATGGCGAGGAACTGGCCCGCCAGGTCGCGCTGGCCGAGCTGGTGCAGATGGGCGCGCGGATGCGGCTGCTGGAGGCCGTGGTGCAGATGGCGCCGATGCTGGGGCTTCTGGGCACGGTCATCGGCATGATCGACGCCTTCGGCAACCTGGCGCTGAGCCAGCAGACCTCGGACCCGCGGCTGCTCGCCGGCGGGATCTGGACGGCGCTGACCACGACCGCCGCCGGGCTTGCCATCGCGCTGGTCGCCTATTTCGTCTCGGCCTGGCTGGAAGGCCGGATCGAGGATGAACGCCAGGGCATCGAACTGGCCGTTTCGGCCGCGATCCACGGCCGGATCGCGCGGCCCGGACGCTAGGCCATGCAGGTGGCGCGGCCCTCGATCCGGCCACCCGGGCTCGACCTGCCGCGCAGGCCGCGCCGCCGGGGCTTCTTTGCCATGACGGCGCTGGCGGATGTGCTGTTCCAGCTCCTGATCTTCTTCATGGTCTCGGCAAGCCTCGTCAGCTATTCGCTGCTGCCGCTGCGCAGCGGCGCGCTGCGCGACAGCGGCGGCGCGGCGGCGGGCGAGGAGGCACCGCAGGCCGGCACCACCCTGACCGAGGCGCGCGCCACCGCCGTCTGGACGCTGAACCCGGGCGGCATCACCGCATCGGGCCAGCAATTCACCCTGTCCGGGGCGGCGGCGCTGGCCGAGGCGCTGGCGGCGCAGGGCACGCGCAACGTGCTGATCGTGCTGCGCCCGGCGGTGCCGGTGCAGGACCTGGTGCAGGTGCTGGAGATCCTTTCGGCACGCGGCATCGACTCGGTCCAGATCGCCGAGGCGCCGGGGGGCGCGGGATGAGCCTGCACCTGCCCTCGCGCCGCGAGAGGCGGGTGCATGTCGACAGCTCGCTGTCGATCGTGAATATCGTGCTGCTGCTGATCTTCTATTTCCTGCTCGCCGGCCAGGCGCCCCGGGTCGAGACGCCGCTGGAGCTGGCGCGCTCGACCACGCTTGCGGCCGAAGACCTGCCCTCGCCGGTGCTCGAGATCCGGGGGCCGCAGGACTGGCTGCTGGACGGCGCCCCCATCCGCCCCGAGATGCTGCCGGCGGCGCTGGCCTCGGCGCCGGGGCCGGTGCATCTGCTGATGGACCGCACGGCACCGTCCAGCCTGCTGATGCAGGTGCTGCGCCGGCCCGAACTGGCGGATCAGGACATCCGGCTGGTGACGCAGAAGGATGTCGCGCCGTGATCGGCCAGCAGCCCATGGCGCGCGGCTGGGTGGTGGCGGCGGCGCTGTCGCTGGCCGTGCATGGCGCGGCGGCGGGTGCGTTCCTGTGGCGCCCGACGCTGCCCTGGCAGCAAGCGGACCCGGCGCCGGCGCCGATCCAGGTCAGCGCCCTGCCGCTGCCGGTGCTGGCGCCCGAGCCCGAGGTCCTGCGCCCGATCACCGCCCCGGCTCCGCCCGAGCCCGAGACCGAGCCGGACCCCACGCTGGCGCCGGCGGTGCCGCAGGGCGCCTCGCCCGTGCTGACCAGCAATGCCCTGCCCACCGGCCGCGAGGCGGCGCCGCCCGAACCCGAACCGGCGCCTGCGCTGCCCGAGGCGGGGGCCGAAGCCGGTCCCGACGCCGATCCCCGCCTGGTTGCCCTGTTCCAGCGCATCCGCAGCCAGCTGACCGCGCCCTGCCTGCTGGCCCTGCCCGCGCTGGATGCCGAGGGGCGGATCCGGCTGAACCTGCTGGCCGCCGACGACGCGCAGATCCCCGGCCTGCTGCGGGCGCTGACGCAGGGGCTGGAAACCGGCATCGACGGCCAGGCCGTGCTGCTCGACCGCCGGCAATGCCCGGCGCT
Source organism: Paracoccus sp. N5 (assembly GCF_000371965.1). NCBI lineage: Bacteria > Pseudomonadati > Pseudomonadota > Alphaproteobacteria > Rhodobacterales > Paracoccaceae > Paracoccus > Paracoccus sp. N5. Next base: position 116,498 of record NZ_AQUO01000003.1, read on the forward strand.
GGCCTTTGCCCGCCGCGATGCGCGCTATCCGGTGTTTCCGCTGGGCATCAACCTGCAATCGCAGGACGTGGCCAGCGGCGCGAGCCTGCGCGGCACCATCTCGGGCGGGGCCGGGCGGCAGGTCACGCTGCTGTTGATCGACGACAACGGCGTGACCCACGACCTGCGCCGCTTCATGGTCAGCGCCGGCGGGCAGATCCGCTTCGACCTGCCCATCGCCCGCGACGGCGCCGGGCGCGACACGCATCAGCTGCTGCTGGCCGTGGCCACCCCCACCCGTCCGGCCAGCGTCGGCGCCGGGGCGGGCGAACTGGCCGAGGACTTCTTCGAACGCCTGTCGCGCGAGGTCGGCCCCGAGGCGCTGGTCGGGGTCAGCAGCGTCTATGTTCGTGCAAAATCATAGGCGAAGCCGTCATCCTTCACCTGGATTCTGACATCCGACAGCGCCTCGCCCGAGACCATGCGCGACAGCACCTGCCGCGACAGGTCGGGCAGGATCGAATTGGTGATGATATTGTCGATCATCCGGCCGCCGCTGTCCGGGTCGCGGCAGGCCGCCACGATATGGTCGATCACCGCATCGTCCCAAGCCAGGCTGGCGCCGTGGCTCTCGCGCATGCGCCGCGCGACCGAGCCGAGCTTCAGGCGGCTGATCCCGGCCAGCACCTCGGCCGAGAGCGGCACATAGGGGATGGTCACGATCCGGCCCAGCAGCGCCGGCGGGAAGGTGCCCAGCAGCTCTTCCTTCAGGCTCGCCTCCAGCGTTTCCTCGTCGGTGATGCGACCCTCGGGGGCCAGGGCCATGATCGTGCCGGTGCCGACGTTCGAGGTCATCAGGATCAGCGTGTTGCGGAAGTTGATCGGGCGGCCGTTGCCGTCCTCCATCCTGCCCTTGTCGAAGACCTGGAAGAACAGCTCGTGCACGTCCGGGTGGGCCTTTTCCATCTCGTCCAGCAGCACGACCGAATAGGGCTTGCGGCGCACCGCCTCGGTCAGCCGGCCGCCCTCGCCATAGCCGACATAGCCGGGGGGCGCGCCCTTCAGCAGGCTGACGGAATGCGCCTCCTGGAACTCGCTCATGTTGATGGTGATGACGTTCTGCTCGCCGCCGTAAAGCGCCTCGGCCAGCGCCAGCGCGGTCTCGGTCTTGCCGACGCCCGAGGGGCCGCAGAGCATGAAGACGCCGATGGGCTTTTCCGGATTGCCGAGCCCGGCGCGGGCGGTTTCCACGCGCCGCGCGATCATCTGCAAGCCCTGGTCCTGGCCGATGACCCGCTCGCGCAGCAGGTCGGAAAGGCCCAGCACCGCCTGCAATTCGTCCGCGACCATGCGGCCGGCCGGGATGCCGGTCCAGTCGCTGATGACGCTGGCCACCGCCTGCTCATCGACATGCGGCCAGATCATGCGTTCGTCGGCATGGATCTGGCCCAGCTGGTCCATGGCGCCGGTCAGCTCGGCGCGGATCGCGGATTCGTCGAAATCCTCGCCCTCGCGTGCCGCCAGCGCCTTGCGCAGGGCCAGGATCTGCTCGACCAGCGTTTTCTCGTCGGCAAAGGCGGTTTCCAGATCGGCCAGCTTGGCGCGGGAATCGTCCAGCCGCGCGCGGGCCTCGTCCAGCCGCGTGGCATCGCCCTCGCCCAGGTCGCGCTCGGCCTCGCGGGCGGCGATCTCGGTTTCCAGCCCGGCGATTTCGGCGCGCAGGTCGGCGATGCGGGCGGGCACGGCGCTTTGGCTGACCGCGACGCGGGCGCAGGCGGTATCCAGAAGCGACACCGCCTTGTCGGGCAATTGCCGCGCCGGCAGGTAGCGCGCCGAGAGCTTCACCGCCGCCTCCAGCGCCGCGTCCGCGATGCGGACCTTGTGATGCGCCTGCATCGGACCCAGCAACCCGCGCATCATCGCGCAGGCGACCTCGACCGAGGGCTCATCGACCGCAATCGGCTGGAAGCGCCGGGTCAGCGCCGGGTCCTTCTCGAAATAATTGCGGTATTCGGCCCAGGTCGTGGCGCCGATGGTGCGCAGCGTGCCGCGCGCCAGCGCCGGCTTCAGCAGGTTCGCGGCGTCCCCCGTGCCCGCCGCGCCGCCTGCGCCGACCAGCGTATGCGCCTCGTCGATGAAGAGGATGATCGGGACGGGCGAGCTTTGCACCTCGTCGATGACCGAGCGCAGCCGCTGCTCGAACTCGCCCTTCATGCTGGCGCCGGCCTGCATGGCGCCGATGTCGAGCATGTGCAGCCGCATCCCGCGCAGCGCGGGCGGCACCTCGTCTGATGCCAGCTTCTGCGCGAAGCCCTCGACCACGGCGGTCTTGCCGACGCCGGCCTCGCCGGTCAGGATCGGGTTGTTCTGGCGCCGGCGCATCAGCACGTCAATAATCTGGCGGATCTCGTCGTCGCGGCCGACCACCGGGTCCATCTTGCCCTCGGCCGCCTGCGCCGTCATGTCCACCGAGAACCGCCCCAGCGCGGTCGCGGCGCCCTCGCGGCCGGCGGGCGCGGCGCCGATGCCGGTGCCGTCCATTGGGCGCAGGTTTTCCTCTTCGGACTCCTTCCACAGGGTCCGCGCCTCGGAGCCGATGCGTTCGGCCGACATCTCGGCGAACAGGGGCGAATATTGCTCGATCTCGCGCCGCAAGACCGGATCGTTCAGCAGCGCGACCAGCAGGTGGCCGGTGCGGATCTGCGCCTCGCCGAAGAACAGCGTGGCATAGGTCCAGGCGTGGTTCAGCCCGTCTGCCAGCCGTTCCGAGATGCCGGGGGTTTCGGTCACGTTCTTCTGCAACCCGTCCATGGCCCGGCCCAGGTCCTTGAGCATCCGGCCCCGGTCCAGCCCCAGCCCGCGCAGGGTGACGGAAATGTCGCCATCCTGCTGAGACACCGCATGGAACAGCCAATGCGACAGTTCCACGTTGCGGTTGCCGTCGCCGCGCGCCTGCCGCATCGCCTGAAGGAAGGCCTCATAGCCCAGCCGGTTCATCTTGCCGGCGAATTTCTCGATGGTGATCGCGGTCATCAATGGCCTTTCGCGGAATGCTGGCCCGCATCGCGGCCAAGCGCGAAACGGGCGACTTCAATCGGGGCGGCGCTCTGGGGCAGGCCCTCGGGGCGCATGGCGGCAAGCCAGCCGATGGCGGCATCGCCGCCCAGGGTGGCGGCGGGAATGCGGTCGGCCGGCAGCGCCAGCGCCAGATCCACGTCCAGGCATTTGCCCAGATACCAATAGACCAGCGCCGCCAGCTGGCCATGGCGCGGCTGGCCGGGCAGGAAGCTGCGGTAGGCCGCGGCATCGGGCAGGTCCAGCCGGATGCAGATCTTTTCGTTCACCGATTGCAGCCGCGCGCCCAGATAGCTGTCGCGCCCCAGCGCCCCGCCGCGGCCCAGGCCGCGCAGCTCGTCCGGCTCGAACTCCAGCCAGCTGGTGACGTGTTCCTGCACCGTCACCGGAAAGCCGAAATAGCCGTCGAGCAATTGCCGCAGCCGCACACCGCTGCGCACCCGACCGCCAAAGACCGGCACCAGCGGCAGGCGCGCAATGTCGGGGAAATCGTCGTGCTGGCGGAAGGCGGGCGAGCCGATCCCCGCCACCGCGCCGACATAGGACTGGAAGCGGTCCTGGTCGGGGCGGTCGTGCTGGGTGATGGCATGGGCGTCGGACCAGGCGCGAAAGAACAGCTGATAGAACCGCGCCGACAGCATGTCGGTGAAGGCGACGAAGGCATCCTCGCCCGCGTCCTGCCAGCGCAGCACCTCCTCGGTCGTGTTCAGCGGCAACGCGCCTTGCGGGCCGAAGAAGCCGGTGAACTGCGCGCGGATGCGCGGGCGGGCGCCGTCGGTCCGGACGCCGGCCAGATCCTCGGCCGGAAAGGCCAGGCGCGGGTCCTGGCCGATGTCGGCGATGTCCTGCGCCCGCCGCGTGCTGCGGCCGATGCGCGGCTTGGCGCCGGATTCGCGCTCCAGCCGGCGCAGCAGCGCAAGGAAGCCGGGCGCGGTCATATCAGCGGCCCCATGCCGGTGCGGGGCGGGAAGCGCTTGAGGATGCCGCGCTGGCGGCTGGCGATCACCGTCTGGGTGAAGCTGTTGATGCTGGCATATTCGGCCAGGAAACGGTCCAGCACCGCGCCCAGCAGGATGATGCCGCTGCCCTCGAAGGCGGTTTCGTCGAAGCTCAGCACCAGCTCCAGCCCGCGGGCCGGAAAGATGCCCTCGGGCCGGCGGATCGAGCGGGTGATGGGCCGCACCGCCAGCCCGGTTAACCCGGCGATCTGCACCTCGGTCACATGGTCCGAGGCATCCGCGAACAGCGTCAGGATCTCGCGCAGGCTGGCGGCACCGTCGCGGCCGAAACGGTCGTCGAGGCCGAAGTGGTTCAGCGACAGATAGGAGATCAGCCGCCAATAGACGTCGCCCTGCCGCATGCGGTGCGGGCCGCCGCGCTCGACCTCGGTCATCGCTTCGCGCGGCGGCGTCGGGCCGTTCACGCAGGTCAGGGACAGCGCCTGGTCCGAGACCATGGCGAAATCGTCCGAGCCCGCCAGCGGCAGCACCGCCGGCAGGTGCCGGTTGGAACAAAGCGCGCGGATATGCAGCCGCTGCGCGCGGCGGCCGACGACCGACTCGGGCGGCTCGTAGATGGCGATGAAGGTCTCGGTGCCGCGATAGTCGTGGCGCTGGCCGGTGCGGCGCTCGGTCTCGGTCAGGCGGCGCGGCTTGCGGCGGGTGGTGTGGTAATAGGCCGCGCGCGGCGCGCCGCCCTGCGGCAGGGCGTAAAGCGGATGCACATCGACGCGGTCATGCGCGGTGCCATAGCTGGCCTGCACGCGCAGGATGCGCTGGATCTCGTAATGGGTGATCGGGCTGGAATCCGGGGTCACGACATATTCGTGGCGCTTGTCGTCCAGCCGCACCTGGTTCGAGCTTTCCTCGAACAGGTTGATCGCCGGCGCGCAGTTCAGCCGGATGTCGCGCGGCTGGATCTGGCGCGCCAGCTCGTCATTGGCGCGGTCGAATTCCAGCACCAGCTGCACCTCGCCCGCCGGGATGCGGGACAGCGCGCTGCGCATGTCGGTCAGGCGGAAGCCCATGAACTTGCGCGGAAAGGCGAAGAAATCGCGCAGGATGGCGAAACCCTCGAACAGCCGGCCGTCGCGGTCGAAAAGCAGTTCCTCGCGGGTGAAGCCGATCTGCTCGACCTGGCCCTCGCGCAGGCGCAAAAAGGCCGGGTCGCCGTTCGGCATCAGCCAGCGCAGCGAAACGCGGGTCAGGTTGCAATGGATCTGCTCATAGGCGGCGATGGCGCGGACATGATCGGCGGTCAGGTGAAAGGTCAGCACGTCGGGCGCGTTCAGCCCCATCGCCTCGCCATCGGTGCGGGCAAGGTCGATCTGCAGGCCGGCGCGGGTCGCCGGGTCGGGATCCTGGCCCAGCCCGCCCAGCGTCGTGGTCTGGTCGTGATAGGTCAGGCCCGCGACCGCCAACGGCAGCACCACCAGGTCCGAGGTCAGGCTGAAGCGGCAGGCCACCCGCTTTTCGGCATCGCGAAAGCGCGCGTCCAGGTATTCGCCGCGCTTGAAGACCTGCGGCCCCTCGTTCCGGCGCGACAGCGGCGCGGCCTCGACGATCATGCAGCTGGGGATCGGCGCCAGCGCATCGGGAAAGATCTGCTCCAGCAACTCGGTGGTGAAGTCGCGGAACTCTTCGTCGAGCTTCAGCTGCACCCGGGCGGCCAGGAAGGCCGAGCCCTCCAGCAGGCCGGCGATGGTCGGGTCGATGTTTTCGCGCAAGACGCCGCCCAGGCGTTCGGCGAGGCCGGGGAATTCCTCGGCGAATTCGGCCGAGCGCTCGTAGAGCATGTCCAGCTCGCGCTCATAGGCGTCGCGGAAGGCTTTTCTCATGGCTCGGCCTGCATGCGTTTCATGGCGATCTTGCCGGCGGCGGGGTCGACCTCGGCATAGAACTGCACCGCGATGTCGGTCGGGTCCGAGATCATCTCGGCCAGGATCTCGAAGGTGACGCGCTGGTCGGGGCCGGGGTCCAGATCCTCGACCCGCACCTCCAGCGTCTCGGCGCGCAGGCGCGGCTCGTTGCGGATCAGCGCCTCGCGGATGGCCTGGGCCAGGTCCATCGGCGTACGATGGTCGCGCCACAGCGTGTCCATGTCGGGCAGGCCGTGGTTGACGACGGAATCGCGCACGCGCGGCGTGTCCGAAAGGTCGGTGCAGACGTCCAGCCGGACGGTGTTCATCAGGCTGGCCAGGTCCAGCACCAGATTGCGGCGCAGGGATTCCTCGCTCGCGCCCTCGCGGTGCTTCTGGCTCATCAGGGTCAGGTCGCGCTCGCCCTCGGTATAGCGGCGGCCGGGGTCGCGCGAATCGCGCCGGCGGGCGGAATCGCGAAAGATATGCATCAGGGACATTTCGCGCAGGCCCCTGCGCCCGGTCTCTGCATCAGAGCGACGCGCCATCATCGGCCCCCGGTTGCGGCGCGCCCGGGCAAAGGTCCGGCGCGCAAAGGAACAGGGCCGGCTTGGCCGACCCTGTCCCCGATTGCTGGCAAGGGGGCGCTTAGGCGCTCCACTCCTTGTTCTCGGCGATGTCCCAGCCGGCCAGGGTCTCGGCGCCGGCGGCCCCGGTGTCCTCTTGCAGGGTATAGGCCACCTCGAACTTGCGGAAGTTCAGGGTCAGGGTTTCCTGGATGCGGTCAAGACCGTCCTTGGCGCCACCAGTCGAATAGCTGGTGATCATGATCTTGCTCATCTTGATGCGGAAATATTCGACCGGAGCCGCGCCGCCCGACTTGCGCACGATCAGCTCGCCATCCTCGATGTGCTCGCCGTTGGTGCAGCGCTTGATCAGGTCGTTGGTGGCCAGGTCGACGTATTTGGTCAGGGTAATATCCTGCACGTTGACCTTGCCGCCGCCGCCACCCGAACCGACATGGGTGGTGCCCGACTGGGTCAGGCCCCAGTTCCAGGCCAGCACGTCGATCTCGTCGCGGTGGGTGTCGTCCTGGGATTCGCCCTTGATGTTGTTGGAAAGTTTCAGAAAGATATCGACAGCCATTCGATCACTCCTTGGCTATAATAATCATCTCAATGGGTTACTTGCCTTTCGGCAGCTTGGAGACCAGCGACATGCCGACATCCATGCCTTCCAGCTGGAAGTGCGGTTTCAGGTAGAATTTCCCCATGTAGTAGCCGGGGTTCTCTTCGTCCTCCACCACTTCCACCTTCGCACCGGCCAAGGGTTTCTTGGCCTTCTCGCGCTCGGTCGCGCTCTCGGGGTTGCCCGAGACGTATTTGTTGATCCAGGTCTGCAACTGGGTCTGCAATTGCAGCCGGTCCGGGCTTTGCCCGATCTTGTCGCGCACCATGCACTTCAGATAGTGACTGAAGCGTGACACCGCGAAGATATAGGGCAACCGCGAGGACATATTGTCCGAGGCCGTCGCCTGGTCATCGACGTATTTCTTGGGCCGATACAGCGTCTGCGCACCGATGAACGCCGCCTTGTCGGTGTGCTTGCGATGGATCAGGCCGATCATCCCGGCCTTGGACAGCTCGGCCTCGCGCCGGTCCGTGATCGACACCTCGGTCGGGCATTTCAGATCCTTGGACCCGTCGCCGGTGTCGAAATTATGCGTGGGCAGGTTCAGCACCTCGCCGCCCGACTGCACGCCGCGGATCTGCACGGTCCAGCCGTGTTCCTTGTGCGCGCGGTTGATGTTCACCGCCAGCGCATGGGCGGCATTCATCCAGGAATATTTCTGACCGGCGTGGCCGTCGGTCTCTTCCTCGAAGTTGAATTCCTCGACCACGGAATTCGAGTTTTGGCCGTAGGGCTCGCGCGCCAGAACGCGCGGCATGGTCAGCGCGACATAGCGCGAATTCTCGCTGTCGCGCAGCCCGTTCCAGGCGGCGTAATCTGGCGTGTCGAAGATTTCCGACAGGTCGGGCGGCGTGCCGAGCTCGGTCCAGCTGTCCATGCCCAGAAGCTCGGGCGCGGCGGCCGAGATGAAGGGCGCATGCGCCGCGGCGGCGATCTTGGACATATCGCGCAGCAGCGCCACATCGGCCGTCGAATGGTCGAAGTAGAAGTCGCCGATCAGCGCGCCGAAGGGCTTGCCGCCCAGGGTGCCGAATTCGGCCTCGTAGACGCGCATGTTCAGCGGCGACTTGTCCCATTTGGCGCCGGGATAGCGCCGGAACATCTGCTGCAGTTCCTTCTTCGAGACGTTCATCACCTTCACGCGCAGCGAGGCGTCGGTCTCGGAGTGGTTGATGGTATAGGCTAGCCCGCGCCACGACGATTCCAGCTTCTGGAATTCCTCGTTGTGGATGACCTCGTTCAGCTGCTCGGTCAGCTTCTGGTCCAGCTTCGACAGCATCGCGTCGATGGTGTCGATCACGTCCTCGGCGATCAGGGTCTCGTCGTCCAGCGCCTCGCGCACCAGCGCGACCACGGCATTGTCGACCTCTTTCGCGGCGATGTCGGTGCGCGGCTTGATGGTCTGCTTCAGGATGTCCGAGAATTCGTCAAGGCCGGTCAGGCTGCCTGCGGCCTCGGCCTGCTGTTTCTGCGCCATCAGTTATCCTCTTCCTCGGCCGATTTCGACGTCTCGCGCTCGGCCAGGGCGGCCATCAGTTCGGGGTCGTTCAGAAGCTTGCGGATCTGCTCCTGCGCCTTGGGCTTCGAGTTCATGTAGCGTTGCAGGTTCGCCAGGTGCTGACGCGCCTCCAGCAGCTTCTTCAGCGCCGGGATCTGGCGCGCGACGGCGGCCGGGTTGAAGTCGTCCATGCTTTCGAAGGTCAGCGAGACGCCCAGCCGGCCCTCGCCGCCCAGCTTGTTCTGGACGTTGAAGCTGGCGCCGGGGGCCACGCTCTTCATGTAGTCGTCCAGCGTCGCGGCGGTCACATCGACGAAGTCGCGCTCTTCCATCTCGGGTTTCTCGACCTCGGAGGCATTGCCCGACAGGTCGGCCATGACGCCCATGACGAAGGGCAGCTCGACCATCTTCTCGCTGTCATAGGGGTCTTCGTAGGAAATATTCACCCGAGGCGGGCGGTTGCGCTTGATAAAATCGGTCGCCTTGTCCGAAGCCATCAGATCAATCCTCCATTGCGCAAGGCAAACTGTAAAACACCCGGCGAGTCAATTCCGCAAAACTGCCCTAAGTTTCCCCGCCGGAACCCGCCTGGGCAAGCAATTCCGCCACGATGGCGTCAAAACGCTTGTGCAGCATGTCACGCGCCTTGGCCAGAAGCAACGGCACCGGGCTGGCCGGTTCGTGGGCGGCGAAATAGCCCTCGACGCCTTGCAGCGTGGCGACCAGATCGGCGCGGCGGGCGATCGGCGGCGGCGCGGCGGGCGTGGGCGTGACCGCGGGGCGGCCTTCCAGCCCGGCCTGGGTCAGCGCCTTCAGCCGCTCCATCGGCAGGGCGAAGGGCGTGCCCTGACCGATGCGCAGCACGGCGGCGCCGGCCTGCTGCGGCATCAGCATCTCCAGCGCCTCGACCAGCGGGCGGCCGATCAGCGCGCGCGCCTGCGCGACCAGCATCAGCGCCGGGGAAGAAGGCTCCTGCACGGCCAGCCAGGCGCGCGCCGCGTCCAGCGCCGCCTCGGCCGCGGCGCGGTCGGGGACCGGGCGCTCGCTTGCCGGAGGGGCGGGCAGCGGCGCCGGCGCATCGGCGACGGTCGGGTCCGCGGCGGGAACGGGCGCTTCGGCTTCGGCCGCGGCCTGCCAGGGCGGCAGCTCGGGCCGGGCGGCGGCGATCATGCCCTGCATCTCGGCCGCCGCATCGCGCAGCGCGGCCAGATCGGGGCGGAAGCCCTGCCCCGCCGCCAGCGCCGCGATGCGGTGCAGCGCGTCCAGCAGCCGCGACAGCCGTTCGTGCACCTGCGTCACCGCGCGCAGATTGGCGTCCGAACGCAGCGCGCCCAGGAAGTCCGAGCCCGCCAGGTCCTGTTCGGATTCGCGCGGGCTGGCCTTGCCGGTCACCACCATATAGCGACGCAACGTCACTTCGCCGTTCGGCACCACCGACAGGTGCATGAGCGGCATCACCGCGGTCGCCTGGGCGTTCAGCGCCTCGATGGCGGCGCGGCGCGCGCTGCCCTGCGGGTGCAGATCATGCGGCCATTGCGCCAGAGCTGCCGCCATGTCCTCGACCGTGGCGGTGAAATCCTCGAGCCGCCCGGCCAGGATCTGGAACCGCGCCAAGAGGCTCAGCAGCCGCAGGTCGCGCGACCGCGCCAGCAGCGCCCGGATCGCCGCCGCCTCGGCCCCCAGATCGACCGAGCGCGGGTCAAACAGCCGGTCCTCGCGCCGGTCGCCGGGATTGCCGGGGATGAAGTAACGCTCGGGCAGGCGCGATTCCGCCTCGTAGTAATAGTCGAGGAAGGCGTCGTCCTCCTGCGCCTCCAGGTCGGGACCGCAGGGCGGCTCGTTGGCCAGGGGTTCCAGCACGTTGAAATCAGCCAAATCGAAATCCTCTCGTCACGGCGCGCCCCCGCCAGGTCCGCCGTCATGGGCCTTGCGATAGGCCTCGGCGAACAGGCGCAGGAATTCGTCCAGGATGCCGTTCTCGCTGGCGGTGCGGGCGTCCCAGCGCGCGACATATTCGTCCCAGGCCTTGGCCTTGCGGTTGCCCATCAGCCCGCCGCCCTTGACCTCGCCCTCGATCCGCTCGGGCGCGAGATCGCCGACCAGGCCCAGCAGCGCCGGTTGCAGCGCGGCGAAAAGCGCGGTCTGGTGGCGGCGCAGGTCGCCAAGCGCCGCGTCGAAACCGGCGGCGCCGGTCAGGAAGCCGGCGCGCGGGCGCAGGAACAGCGCCTCCAGCGCCTCGCCGGCATCGGGCAGGAATTTCAGCGGGTTGTTGTCGCTGGCGCCGCGCATGGTGCGCTCGGCCGAGCGGGTGAAATGCCGCGCCGCCGCCCGGTCCTGCAACCCGGCCATGACCTGGCCCGCGACGGCGCTCAGGGCCTGGCCAAGCGCGCGGGCCAGATCCTCGGCCGCGACATTGCGCGCCAGGTCGGGCGACAGGCCCGCGCCCTCGCAAAAGGCGCGCAGCACGGCGGACGGATCCTCGGCCGGGGGCGCAGGGGCCGGGACGGGCGCCATCGGCGCGGGGGCCGCTTCGGGCGGCGGGCTGGGAAAGGCCATGAAGTCGCTGGCGAAATCCGGGCCGCGCCGGATCTCGGAGGGCGGCGTCACGTCGATGGGCGCGGGTGCCGGGGCCAGCGCCCAGGGATCGTCGACCACCGGCTCGTCCACCGGGCTGTCCACGCGATGCTCGGGCAGCGAGCCCGGCGTCATCGGCGCCGCGGCCGGCTGGTCGAACAGCGCCACGATGACATATTGCCCGACCTGGAAGCGGTCGCCGTGGCGCAGGACATGCGCCCCGTCCAGCCGGTGGCGATGGCCTTGCAGGAAGGTGCCGTTGGTCGAGCGGTCGCGCAGCAGCCAGCGCCCCTCCTCGAACCCCACGTCGAAATGATGGCCCGAGATGTGGCGGCTGGCGTCGGGCAGCACCCAGTCCATGCCCGAGCGGCGCCCGACCTGAAGCCCGCGCTGCGGCACGGCGACGCTGACCGGGCCGCCGTCGTCCAGCACATGGAAGTTCTCGATTTGCAGGGTCAGGGTCATGTCTTGTCAATAGGCACGAAACAGCGCCTCGGCCATATCCAGGAATCGCGCAAGATAGAACGACCGCCGCGACAGGTCCGCCCGCGCCAGGCAGGACAGCACCGCGCTGTTCAGCGCCACCGGCGCCTTGTGCGGGGCCGAGCGTTCGGGGTCGTTCGGCGCCGGCGTGCCCGTGGACCAGCCCACCGCCAGCGCCAGCAGGACCGAGGGGCTGCGCGTCGGCGCCCAAAGCGCCGCGCGCATGATCTCGTGCCGCTGCCGGGTCGTGGGCTGCGCCAGCCAGGCGGCGATCTGCTGCATCGCCGGGCGCTCCTGCGGTTGCAGGTGGTCGGCCATCAGCCGCAGGCATTCATAGCCCCAGCCCGCCGCCACGCTGGGCAGGGCGGCGAAGGCGGTGAAGGTCACGGCCTCTTCCGGCGTGGTCGAGGCGCGCAGCCGGTGCAGGAAGGCCAGCCCCTCCTCGGCCGCGCGCGGGCGCAGCTTGACCAGCTCGGCCAGCTGCGGGATCTCGGCGAACAGCGCCGACGGCGGCGCCTCCCGCAGCATCCGCCGGGGAGGCTTGGTCTTTTCATCCGCCGCGCTTGCGTCCATTCCGCCGTCTCATCGCTGCCCGCGCCGACTATGAAAGCAGCGGACGGGAACCGCAAGTTTCGCGATCACGCCAGACGGGATTGCGACAGTTTCAGCAGCCCCTTCTGCAGCAGGATGAACACCAGCAGCAGCACGCCGATGACGATCTTGGTCCACCAGCTCGACAGCGTGCCGTCGAAGACGATGTAGGTCTGGATCAGCCCCATGGTCAGCACGCCGACCAGCGTGCCGAACATATAGCCCGCGCCCCCGGTCAGCAGCGTGCCGCCGATCACCACCGCCGCGATGGCGGTCAGCTCCGTCCCCACCGTCGCCAGCGAATAGCCCGAGCCGGTATAGATCGAGAACACGATCCCCGACAGTCCCGCCATCAGCCCGGAAAACGCATAGACCAGCATGGTCGTGCGCCCCTGCCGCACACCCATCAGCCGCGCCGTGGCCTCGCCGCCGCCAAGCGCATAGACGGATGCGCCGAAGCGGGTCTTGTGGGCGACGACCATGCCCGCCAGCACGGTCAGCAGCATGACGACCCCGATCAGCGTCAGCCGGCCCTTGCCCGGCATCAGCCAATAGGCCGATTGCAGGGTCTTGTAGAAGGGATGCGCGATCGGCACCGAGTCGATCGACAGCATATAGGCCGCGCCGCGCGCCAGGAACATGCCGGCCAGCGTGACGATGAAGGCGGGCATGGCCAGCCGGTCGATCAAAAAGCCCATGGCCGCGCCGAAAGCCGTGGTCAGCGCCAGCAGCAGGGCAAAGACCACCAGCGGGTGCAGTGACGTCTCGCGCAGGATCACGGCGATGAAGACGCCGGAAAAGGCGATGACGCTGCCCACCGACAGGTCGATGCCGCCCGACAGGATCACCAGCGTCATGCCGACCGCGACGATGCCCAGATAGGCATTGTCGGTCAGCAGGTTGCCCACCACCCGCGTGGACAGGATGTTCGAGAATTGCAGCCAGCACAGCAGGTAAGCCAGCAGGAAGATCACGACGGTCGCGTAAAGCGGCAGGGCGCGGGTGTTCATTTCGCGGCTCCTCGGTGCAGCGCGGCCTCGCGGCTGGCGCGGTGGCTGTCGCGCCAGATCCGCCATTCCCCGGCGATGCGCGGCGATTGCAGCACCAGGATCACCAGCACCAGCCCGGCCTTGAGGACCAGGTTGTATTCGGACGGGAACCCGGCCAGCAGGATGCCGGTGTCGATGGTCTGGATGATCAGCGCGCCCAAGAGCGAGGCGATGATCGAGAACCGCCCGCCCAGCAGCGAATTGCCGCCGATCACCACGGCGAGGATGGCGTCAAGCTCCAGCCACAGCCCGGCGTTGTTGGCATCGGCGCCGCGGATGTCGGCGGTGACGACGATCCCGGCCAGCGCCGCGCAAAGCCCCGAGACGACATAGACCGCGATCAGCAGCACTGTGGCGTTCACCCCGGCCAGGGCGCTGGCGCGGCGGTTGATGCCGATGGATTCGACCAGCAGGCCAAGCGCGCTGCGCCGCATCAGCGCCGCCATGCCCAGGCCGCAGGCCAGCCACAGCCAGGCCGGCACCGGCAGGCCCAAGAGGCTGCCCGAGCCGAAGAAGGCGAAGCCCGCGTCGGTGAAGGTCAGGATGCGCCCTTCGGTAATGAGCTGGGCGATGCCGCGCCCCATGGTCATCAGGATCAGCGTCGCGACGAAGGGCTGGATGCCGACCACGGCGACCAGGAGCCCGTTCCACAGCCCCGCGAGCGCACCAGCGGCCAAGGCCAGCAGCAGCGCCGGCCCCAGCCCCCAGCCGCCGGCCACGGCCGAGGCGGCGACCGCGCCGCAGATCGCCATGGTGGTGCCGACCGACAGGTCGATGCCGCGCGTGGCGATGACCAGCGTCATGCCCGTGGCCAGCAGCGCCACCGGCGCGCCGCGCTTCAGCACGTCGATCATCGGCCCGACCAGCCGGTCGCCGCTGATGCCGATCTTCAGGAAACCCGGATAGAACACCGTCACCAGCGCCACCAGCAGCGCCAGCGCCACCAGTTGCGGGGCAATGCGTTTCAGCAGGGTCATGCCGCCACCCCCCCGCCGGCGATGGCGCGCATGATCTCGGCCCCGGTCACGCGCGGCCCGGAAAGCTCCGCGACATGGCGGCGGTCGCGCAGCACGATCACCCGGTCGGCGCTGGCGACCAGCTCGTCGATCTCGCTACTGACCAGCAGGATCGACATGCCGGCCTGGGTCAGCTCGCGGATCAGGCGCAGGATCTCGGCATGGGCGCCGACGTCGATGCCGCGCGTCGGCTCGTCCAGGATCAGGAAACGCGGGTTCATCGCCAGCCAGCGGGCAAGGATCGCCTTTTGCTGGTTGCCGCCGGACAGCTCGCCGATGGGCTTTTCCCGGCCCGAGGTGCGGATGTCGAGCCGCTTGATATAGTCGTCGGCGATGCGGTTTTGCTCGGCGCGCGGGATCCTGCGCGCCCAGCCGCGCCGGGCTTGCAGGCCCAGGATGATGTTCTCGCGGATCGACAGTTCGTCGACGATGCCGTCGGTCTTGCGCTCCTCGGGGACGAAGCCGAAGCCCTGCGCGATGGCGGCGCGTGGGCTGGACAGGTCCAGCCGGGACTGCGCGTCGCTGGCCTCGCCCGATTGCGCGGGACGCACGCCGAACATCATCTCGGCGCTTTCCGTGCGGCCCGAGCCCAGCAGGCCCGCCAGCCCCACCACCTCGCCCTGCCCCACGGTCAGGTCGAAGGGCTCGACCACGCCGCGCCGGCCGAAGCCGCGGAATTCCAGCAGGGGAGGACGGGCGGCGGCGGTCCGGGCGGCCTGCTCGGCCACCTCATGCTCCAGCGCGCGGCCCAGCATGTGCTCGATCAGCTTCACCCGGTCCAGCGCGGCCGTGCGCTCGGTGACGATCTTGCGGCCGTTCCGCAGCACGGTCACCCGGTCGGTCAGGTCGAACACCTGGTCGAGGAAATGCGACACGAAGACGATGCCCAGGCCGCGCTCGCGCAGCCCCCGCACCACGTCGAAGACCATGCGCACCTCGGCCGCGTCCAGGCTGGCGGTCGGCTCGTCCAGGATCAGCACCTTGCCCGACAGCGCCACGGCGCGGGCGATGGCGACGATCTGCTGGATGGCGACGGAATAGCTGCCAAGGTCGCGGTCCACGTCGATATCCAGGCCATAGGGCCGCAGCGTCTCGCGCGCCCCGGCCCGCAGGGCGCGGCTGTCGATCAGCCCCCAGCGGCGCGGCTCACAGCCGAACATCAGGTTCTGCGCCACGGTCAGGTTGGGCAGCAGGTTCACCTCCTGATAGACGGTGCCGATGCCCTGCTCCTGCGCCTCGACCGTGGATTGCGGGTCGATCTGCGCGCCGTCCAGAGAGATGGTGCCGCCGTCGCGACGATAGGCGCCGGTCAGGCATTTGATCAGCGTGGACTTGCCGGCGCCGTTCTCGCCCAGCAGCGCGTGGATCTCGCCGGCGGCCAGGTCGAAATCCACCGCGTCCAGCGCCTTCGTGCCCGGGAATGTCTTGGTCAAAGACCGGATGGTCAGCAGCATCGCGCCCCTCCTTCTGCCGCTTGCCGGGCCGCGCAGCGGCGGCCCGGCGCTGCGGGGTCAGTAGCCCAGGCCCTTGCGGCGCTCGTATTCGCCGGCGGGATCGTCGGCCTGGGTGTAGAGCTTCGACTCGGTCTGCAGGAACTTCGCCGGCTGGGTGCCGTCCTTCCAATAGGCTTCCAGCGCGTCGAAGGCCGGGCCGGCCATGTTCGGCGTCAGCTCGACGGTGGCATTCGCCTCGCCATTGGCCATGGCCTGGAACAGGTCCGGCACCCCGTCGATGGAGACGACCAGGATGTCGGTGCCCGGCTTCAGCCCGGCCTCCTTGATGGCCTGGATGGCGCCGACCGCCATGTCGTCGTTATGGGCGTAAAGCGCGCAGATGTCCTTGCCGCCGTTCTCGGCCTGAAGAAAGCTCTCCATCACCTCCTTGCCCTGGGCGCGGGTGAAATCGCCGGTCTGGCTGCGCACGATCTTCAGGTTGTCATGCCCGGCCAGCGCGTTCTCGAAACCCTTCTTGCGGTCGATGGCGGGGCTGGATCCGGTGGTGCCCTGCAATTCGACCACGCGGCATTCCTTGTCGCCGACGGTATCGACCAGCCATTTGCCGGCGACCTCGCCCTCATGCACCAGATTGGACCCCACGGCGGTCAGATACAGGTCGTCCGAACTGTCCACCTGCCGGTCCAGCAGCACGACCGGGATCTCGGCCTCCTTGGCCTCTTGCAGCACGGCGTCCCAGCCGGTGGCGACGACCGGCGCCAGCAGGATCGCATCCACGCCCTGCGCGATGAAGGACCGGATTGCGGCGATCTGGTTTTCCTGCTTCTGCTGCGCGTCCGAGAATTGCAGCTTCAAGCCGCGTTCTTCGGCCTGGCTCTTGGTCAGCGTGGTCTCGGCCGCGCGCCAGCCGGATTCCGAGCCGATCTGGGAAAAGCCGACGGTTTCGCCCTCGGCCAGCGCGGCCGTGGCCGAGATCGCCAGCGCAGCAGCGGCGGCGGTGCTCATCAGGAATCGGGTCATGGTTTCCTCCCTGTTATGACCGTCATGGGCGGGGCCGCTCCTCTCAGCCCCGCAAATCCTCCGGCAGCAATGCGTCGGGCAGGTTCTGGAAGCAGACCGGCCGCAGGAAGCGGCGGATCGCCAGGGTGCCGACGCTGGTGGCGCCGAAATTCGTCGATGCCGGGTAAGGCCCGCCATGCACCATGGCGTCTGCGACCTCGACCCCGGTGGGCCAGCCGTTCGCCAGCACCCGGCCCGCCTTGCGCTCAAGGATCGGCATCAGCCGCCGGGCCAAGCCCAAGTCGCCGGCCTCCATCTGCAAGGTGGCGGTCAGCTGGCCGTCCAGCGCGCGGGCAAGGCCCAGCATCTCGTCGTCCGAGGTGGTGGTGACGACAAGGCCGAGCGGGCCAAAGACCTCTTCCCCCAGGTCGTGGCTGTGCAGGAAGTCCCGCGCGCTGGTCCGGTAGATGCCGGGCCGCGCATTGCGGCCCCGGCTATCCTGTTCAAGCACCGGCGTGGCATGGGCCCTGATGCGGGCCGCGCCCTCGCGATAGGCAGCGGCGATGCCCTCGGTCAGCATGACCTGTTCGGGGGCGTTCGCCAGCGCCTCGGTGGCGGCGGCGGTGAAGGCGTCGGCATCCTCGGCGCGCAGCACCAGCAGGCCCGGATTGGTGCAGAACTGCCCGGCGCCCATGGTCAGGCTGGCGGTCCAGTCCCGCGCGATCTGCGCGCCGCGCGCCGCCAGCGCCTCCGGCAGCACGAAACAGGGGTTGATGCTGCCGAGCTCGCCGAAGAAGGGGATCGGCTCGGGCCGCGCGGCGCAGAGGTCGTAAAGCGCCCGGCCGCCGCGCAGGCTGCCGGTGAAGCCCACGGCGCGGATCAGCGGGTGTTGCACCAGCGCCGCGCCGGTCTCGTGCCGGTCGCCATGGATGAAGCCGAAGGTGCCGGCGGGCATGCCGGTGGCGCGGATGGCGGCATGGACGGCCTCGGCCACGATCTCGCCGGTGCCGGGATGGGCGGGGTGGCCCTTGACCACCACCGGGCATCCCGCCGCCAGGGCCGAGGCGGTGTCGCCGCCCGCCGTCGAAAAGGCCAGCGGGAAGTTCGAGGCGCCGAACACCGCCACCGGCCCGATGGGGCGCTGGATCAGCCGCAAATCCGGGCGCGGCGGCTGGCGGTCGGGCAGCGCCGGATCATGGCGGCGGTCGAGGTAATCGCCCTTGCGGATATGATCCGCGAACAGCCGCAACTGGCCCACGGTGCGACCACGCTCGCCTTGCAGCCGGGCCTCGGGCAGGCCGGTTTCCTGCGTGCCGATGCGGGTGATCGCCTCGGCCCGCGCCTCGATCTCATCGGCGATGGCGTCGAGGAAAGCCGCGCGTTCGGCGCGCGCGGTCCAGCCATAGGTCCAGAACGCCTCCTCGGCCGCGGCGCAGGCCCGGTCCACCAGATCGACCGTGCCGCTGGCGAAACCATGCGCCGGGCCATGCGCGGGGGCCGAGCGGAATGTCGCTTCGCCCCCGATCCATTCGCCTGCGATCAGATGCTTGCCTTGCGGTGTCCAGTCCATCGGTCTTCCTTCAGAATTCGAATGCGTCCACGGTGTTGCGGCTGCCGAGGGTAAAGGCATCCGCCACCAGCACCATCGGCGACAGGTCCACCTCGGATGCGCCCTTGCGCACCAGTTCCGCCATGTGCGCGTAAAGCGCCGGATATTCGCCCATGATGCTGGCCTGCCCCCCGGCCTCGGTGCCGTCGATCTCCAGCACATTGCCGCCCAGGCGCAGCGCGAGGCGGCCGGCATCGGTCGCGAATTCCATGTCCCAGGTCTGCGGACCCTGCTGGCGAAAGTCGAAATCGGCGGTGATATTGCCCGACAGCGCCAGCCGCGCCGCGATGGGGGCCTGGCGGTTCTCCGGGAAATCCAGCTCGGCGGCGCGCAGATGCACCGGCATCGGCAGAATCTCGGTCAGGATCGACAGCGCATTGATGCCGGGGTCGAAGACGCCCATGCCGCCGGCCTCGAAAATCCAGTCCTGGCCGGGATGCCATTTGCGCACGTCCTCGCGCCAGGTGATCCGGCCCTCGTGGATCACGCGATCCGCCAGCCAGGCCTTGGCACCGGCAACGGCATGGGCCATGCGCGAATGCCAGGTGGCATAAAGCGTCACCCCCTGCGCTTGCGCCAGATCGCGCAGGATATGCACCTCGGCCAAGGTCGCGCCGGGCGGCTTTTCCAGCATCAGGTGACGCCCGGCGCGCAAGACCGCCTGCGCCGCCTCGAAGCGCGGCACCGGCGGCAGGCACAGGCTGACCGCGCCGATCTCGGGGCGGGCGTCGAGCATGGCCTCGATGCGCGGGAAGGCCTCGATGCCCGGGGCGCGGCCATGGCGGCTGACCGTCGCGGCCAATTCCCAGTCCGGGCTGGAGGTCAGCGCGGGGACGTGCTGGTCCAGCGCGATCTTGCCGATACCGACGAGCGCGATTTTCATCAGTGGCTGTCCTTTCCGACCGGGTTGCCGCGGCAGCCGCGCAGGAAATCCAGGTCCGCGCCGGTATCCGCGCCCATCACATGCGCCTGATGCAGCCAGGCATAGCCGCTGGCCGGCTGGTCGGGCAGCGGCTGCCATGCCGCCAGCCGCGCCGCCAGCTCCGCATCCGAAATGTCCAGGTGCAGCCGGCGGTTCGGCACGTCGAGCTCGATCATGTCGCCGTCGCGCACCACGGCCAGCGGCCCGCCCGCCGCCGCCTCGGGCGAGGTGTGCAGCACCACGGTGCCGTAAGCCGTCCCCGACATGCGCGCGTCGCTGATCCGCACCATGTCGGTGATGCCCTTCCTCAGCACCTTGGGCGGCAGGCCCATGTTGCCCACCTCGGCCATGCCGGGATAGCCCTTGGGGCCGCAATTCTTCAGCACCATGACGCAGGTCTCGTCGATATCCAGCGCCTCGTCCTCGATCCGGGCCTTGTAATCGTCGATATCCTCGAAGACGACGGCGCGGCCGCGATGCACCAGCAAATGCGGGCTGGCGGCCGAGGGCTTCAGCACCGCCCCGTTCGGCGCCAGATTGCCGCGCAAGACCGCGATGCCGCCCTGGTCGGTCAGGGGCCGGTCGGCGGGCAGGATGACGTCCTCGTTCCAGTTCACCACGTCCCTGACCTCGTCCCAGATCGTGGCGCCGCTGACGGTCAGCGCGTCCTTGTGCAACTGCCCGGCCTCGCCCAGCCGCTTGATGACGACGGGCAACCCGCCGGCATAGAAGAACTCCTCCATCAGGTATTGCCCCGAAGGCATCAGGTTCACGATGGTCTTCACGTCGCGGCCGCAGCGATCCCAGTCGTCCAGCGTCAGGTCGATTCCGACCCGGCCCGCCAGCGCCAGCAGGTGAATGACCGCATTGGTCGAGCCGCCGATGGCGCCGTTGGTGCGGATCGCGTTCTCGAAAGCCTGCCTGGTCAGGATGTCGCTGGGCTTCAGGTCGTCCTTGACCATCTGCACGATGCGCCGGCCGGACAGCTGCGCGATGACGCGCCGGCGCGAATCCACCGCCGGGATCGCGGCATTGCCGGACAGCGCCATCCCCAGCGCCTCGGCCATGCTGGCCATGGTGCTGGCCGTGCCCATGGTGTTGCAGGTGCCCGAGGATCGGGACATGCTCGCCTCGGCCTCCAGGAACTCCTCCTGCGTCATCTCGCCGGCCTTCACGGCCTCGCTGAATTTCCACAGATGCGTGCCGGAGCCCACGCGCTCGCCGCGGAAATAGCCGTTGAGCATCGGCCCGCCGGTGACGATGATCGAGGGAATGTCGGTCGAGGCCGCCGCCATCAGCAGGCTGGGCGTGGTCTTGTCGCAGCCGACCAGCAGCACCGCGCCGTCCATCGGCTGGCCGCGGATGGTCTCCTCGATGGCCAGCGCGGCGAGGTTGCGGAACATCATCGCGGTCGGGCGGAAGGTGTTCTCGGACGCCGAGAACACCGGCACCTCGACCGGAAAGCCGCCGGCCTCCCAGACGCCCGCCTTCACCTTCTCGGCCAACTCGCGCAGGTGGCCGTTGCAGGGGGTCAGATCCGACCAGGTGTTCAGGATGCCGATCACCGGGCGGCCGTCGAACAGGTCATGCGGATAGCCCTGGTTCTTCATCCAGCCGCGATGATAGATCGTGTCGCGCGAGGTGCCGCCATACCAGTGCTGCGAGCGAAGCGGACGGGGCCAGGGGGCGGGTTTGAAGGACATGGGCGACCTCAGAGGGCAGAGACGGCGACCGGCGCCGATGCGTTGGGCTGTTGGCGCAGCGGGTTTTGCAGCGGCAGGCCGAAGGCGTCGCAACTGATCTCGAAACTGTCGCCCGGCCGGGTCCGGATGCCATCGGCAAAGGACAGCGTCGCCGTGCCGAAGAAATGCACATGCACGTCGCCCGGCTGGCGGAACAGCGGGTATTTGAAATGGTGGTGTTCCAGGTTCGCCAGGCTGTGGCTCATGTTCGCCTCGCCCGACAGGAACGGCTTTTCCCAGATCACCGCGCCGTCGCGGATCACGCGGCTGCTGCCCTCGACATGCTGCGGCAGGTCGCCCAGCCGCAGCTCGGGGCCATAGCTGGCCGGGCGCAGCTTGGAATGCGCCAGCCACAGGTAATTGCCGCGTTCCGTGACGTGGTCGGAAAACTCGTTCCCCAGCGCGAAGCCCAGCCGGAACGGCGTGCCGTCCGGGCCGATGACGTAAAGCCCGGCGATTTCCGGCTCTTCGCCCGCGTCCAGCGCAAAGCCGGGGCTGTCCAATGCCGCGCCGGGCGCCACGGCGGCATGGCCGTTGCCCTTGTAGAACCATTCGGGCTGCGCGCCGACCTGCCCGGCGCCGGGCTTGCCGCCTTCCAGCCCCATGCGGAACATCTTCATGCTGTCGGTCAGCTCGTCGCCGTCCAGCTTGGCATGCATGGCATTCCTGGTCGCGGCCGAGCCGAGATGCGTCAGCCCGGTTCCGGTCAGGTGCAGATGCGCCGGGTCGGGATGGTCCAGCGGCAGCAGCATCCGCCCCTCGGCCAGCGCCTGCGCCAGATCGACCGCGGCACCCTCGCCGCGCGCCTGGACCTCGCCCGTCAGGCTGCGGCCGGCGGCGATGGCGTCCAGCGCCAAGTCGCGGGTCGAGCTGGCGCCGGGCACCAGCCGGGCCTTGCCCTGGTGCCGCAGGGCGACGGCGCGGCTGCCGTCGGGCAGTCTGATTTGCGACAGGAACATGGGCCGATCCCCCTTGCGCTTGCGATGGATGCGCGGGCCGCACCGGGCTTGGGCCATGCGCGGCCGGTCGTCCGCAGAGCGGCGCATCCGATTGCCTTGCATCCCCCTCCCGGCGGCGAAGCCTCGCCGCATCGGCCCCGGCTTGCGACGGCGGCCTGGCGGAACGATAACGCCGCAACGACATGATGATAAAATGACATTACCACCATTCGTCATATCGCTTTTGATATGTCTTGGTCAGTCCTGCCAGGCGATCTCGTGCAGGTGCAGCAGTTCGGCGACCTGGGCGGCATCCAGCATGTTCGGCCGGGTGCCGCGCAACAGCAGGGCCAGCCGGGCGCTGGCTTCCAGCTCCTCGATGGCATTGCAGGCGCCTTCGAGGTCGAGCCCCGCGACGACCGGCCCGTGATTGGCCAGCATCACCGCCGAGCGGCGGCCGGCCAGGCCGCGCACCGCCTCGCCCATGGCCGGATCGCCGGGGCGGAAATAGGGCAAGAGCCGCACCCGGCCCAGCTGCATCAGCGCATAGGGGGTGATCGGCGGCAGGAAATCCTCGGCATCCGCCTCGGGCAGCGCCGACAGCGCCACGGCATGGCAGGAGTGCAGATGCACCACCGCCGCCGTGCGCGTCCGGGTCTGGTAGAAGGCGGCGTGCAGCGGCATTTCCTTGGTCGGGGCATCGCCGCCGATCTGCCGGCCCGAGGCGTCGAAATGCGCCAGCCGGCCCGGATCGAGCCGGCCGAAGCTGCTGCCGGTCGGGCTGACCAGCAAGCCGCCATCCGGGGTCCGGACCGAGATATTGCCGCTGGACCCCGCCGTCAGCCCGCGCGCGAACATCGAGGCGGCGAGGTCGCAAAGCCGCTCGCGCAGGCGGGCATCCGCGCTCATGCCCGGCCCGCCAGCACGGAATCGGCGGCGGCAAAGAAATCCTCGGCGCCGAAATTGCCGGATTTCAGCGCCAGCACCAGCCCCGCGCCGGCGCGCATCGCAGGCACGCCGGGCGCGATCTCGGGGCCGATCTCCAGCGCGCCGGGGGCCAGCGCCTCGACCACCGCGCCCGAGGTCTCGCCCCCGGCGGTGATCAGCCGGGTCACGCCGCCCGCGAGCAAGAGCCGCGCGGTCTCGGCCATGAACGCCTCCAGCGCGGCCGCAACCCGGGCGCCGCCATGGCGGTCCTGCACCGCGCGCACCGCCTGCGGATCGGCCGAGGAATAGACCAGCGGCAGCCCGTCCTGCGCCAGCGCCCAATCGGCCGCCGCCCGGGGGGTTGCCGCGCCCGAGAGCACCGCCTCGGGGTCGATCTCCTGCGCGGGCGCGCCGCTCGCGACATGCCGCGCCACCTGCCCCCGCGTCGCGCGCGAGCAGGAGCCCGACAGCGCCGCCGCCCGGCCCGGCTGGCCTTGCCACGGGGCGGCCGCCCCGGCCAGCAGGCCGGCGCGGGCGAAGTTCCCCGGCAGCCCCAGCGCGATGCCCGAGCCGCCGGTGATCAGCGGCATATCGGCCGCCGCCTGACCCAGCGCCACCAGATCGGCGTCGCGGAT
This sequence comes from Paracoccus sp. N5, assembly GCF_000371965.1. Lineage (NCBI taxonomy): Bacteria > Pseudomonadati > Pseudomonadota > Alphaproteobacteria > Rhodobacterales > Paracoccaceae > Paracoccus > Paracoccus sp. N5. The sequence continues at coordinate 140,037 of NZ_AQUO01000003.1, forward strand.
CGCATCGGCAATGACCAGCGGCCGCCCGGCCCCGGCCTCGGCCGCCAGCCGCGCGCGGATCGCCGGCACCCCCTGCCAGACCGTCGCGGCCGGCAGGTGGCCGACGCCGCACCTCGCCTGCGCGGCCAGGCAGCGGCGCAGGTCGGGGTCGGTCATCGGCGTCAGCGGATGCGCCTCCATGCCGCTTTCGCTGAGCAGCCGGTCGCCGACGAACAGGTGGCCCTGCCAGACCGTGCGCCCCGCCGCCGGAAAGGCCGGGCAGAAGATCACCGCATCGGCGCCAAGCGCCTCGGCCAGCGCCTCGGCCACCGGGCCGATATTGCCCTGCGGCGTCGAATCGAAGGTCGAGCAATATTTGAACAGGAACTGCCGGCAGCCCTGGGCGCGCAGCCAGTCCAGCGCCGCCAGCGACTGGCGCACCGCCTCGGCCGCCGGGACCGAGCGGGTCTTCAGCGCCACCACCCCGGCCTCGACCGCGGGATCCGCCGGCGTGTCGGGGATGCCGCAATATTGCACGGTCCGCATGCCGGCCTTGACCAGCGTATTGCCCAGGTCGGACGAGCCGGTGAAATCGTCGCCGATACAGCCCAGCAGCATGGCCTAGCTCCAGTCCTGCGCGTCCTGCGCCCGGCGCAAGGCCAGCAGTTCGGACCCCTCGTCCAAGGCCACGTCGGCGCAGCGGATCGGCTGGCCGGCCGCGACATCGCGCGCGAGCCTGCGCCCCGCCGCCAGATAATAGGGGATCGGCGCGTCCTCGGCCAGTGCCGCCGCCGGGGTCATCCGGCCCGAGACATGGGCGATGCTATGGTGGTGCCCCTCGGCCGACAGCAGCGTGCCGGCGGGCAGGTCGCGGTCGGCATGGGCGGTCAGGTCGATGACCGGGCGCGGCGACGCGACGCCCGAGGACTGGCCCAGCAGCGCGACCTCGAAGACGGTGGTGGCGGCTTCCAGGCCCAGCAGGTGGCGCGGCAGGCCGATCATGGCGGTGCGGCCGTTCCGGGCCACGACATGGCCCTTGCCCTTCAGCATGGCCCAGCTTTCGTCGTCCTCGCAGGCGACGGTGACGAAGACCCCGCCGGCAAAGCTGGGCTCGCCCGGCAGGCGCAGGCAGTGGAACACGTCGAGCGCCGGCGCCCTGGCCAGCAAGCCGCCGTCGGCAGCCGGGGCCATGACATCGGCCAGTTCGGTGATGCGGGCGATGGGCGCGTGCAGGTCGGCGCGGTCGGGGCCAAGACCAAGCGCATTGGCGACCACCGTCATCTCGCACAGGTCCGGCACGGCGCGCTGCGGCAGGGCGGCCGCCGCCTTGGCGCGGCCGGCGGCGACTTCGGGCCAAGGCCGGTCGCCGGCCAGGGTCCAGGCGCCGAAGTCCGGCGCCGGCACGGTCACACCGTTGCTGGTGATGGTCCGGATCGCCGGGTCATAGACGAAGTCGTATTCGCTGGACTTGCCGGCCGCGACCAGGCGCAGCCCGACCACCTCGGCCCAGGTGGCAAGGCCGATCAGCAGGCTGGGCTGGTCGCCGTCGACCGGCGAGACCACCCGGCCCCGCGCCGCCGCCATGCGCGCCAGGATCGGGCCGACGACGCTGTCGGTCTCCTTGGTGACCATGACGACATGCTTGTCGGCCTCGATGGCCAGCCGGGCGTGGCGGGCGCCGGCCTCGGGGTTTCCGGTCGCCTCCAGCACCACCTCGACCGGCACTTCGGCCAAGAGCTCGGGGTTGCTGGCGGCGATGGGCTTGCCCGCCGCCCAGGCCGCACGGATCTGCGCGGCGTCGGCGCATTGCGCGATCTCGGCGCGGTCATGGCCGGTTGCGGCCAGGGCGGCGGCGGCAATGGCCGGGTCGCGGTCAAAGGCCAGCCGGCAGGACAGGCCGCGCACATGGCGCGCCTGCGACAGGAAGCTGCGGCCGAAGCCGCCGCTGCCGATCAGGGCGCATTCGATGCGGCGCGTCTCGCGCCCGGCGAACATCCGCAGGTGGTTCATGGCGGCCCTCTTTCCTTATTCGACCGGCTGGCGGCGACGCAGGCGCCCGCCCAGGTGCAGCAGTTTCGGCAGGATCAGCAGCGCCAGCCCCAGCGCCATGATCGAGCTGACCAGCGTGTTCGAGAAGAACACCGACAGCGAGCCGTCCGACAGGATCATCGACTGGTGAAAGGCGTTCTCGGCCTTGTGGCCCAGCACCATGGCCAGCACCAGGGGCGCCAGCGGATAGTCGAGCCGGGTGAACAGATAGCCGACCACGCCGAAGAGCAGCACCAGCCACAGATCGAAACTGGCGTTCGAGACGGTATAGCCGCCGACGAAGCAGATCGCGACGATCATCGGCCCGATGATCGAGAACGGGATGCGCAGCAGCGCCGCGAACATGGGCACGGTCAGCAGGACCAGGATCACCCCGATCACGTTCGACACATACATGCTGGCGATCAGGCCCCAGACGAAATCCGGCTTGGTCGCGAACAGCATCGGCCCGGGCGTCAGGCCCCAGATCATCAGCCCGCCCATCATCACCGCCGCCGTGGCCGAGGACGGCACGCCAAGCGCCAGCATCGGCAGCATGGCGCAGGTGCCGGCGCTGTGGTCGGCGGTCTCGGGGGCGATGATGCCCTCGGGGCGGCCGGTGCCGAAGGCCTGTCCCTTGCGCGAGGCCTGGCGCGCGATGCCGTAGGACATGAAGGATGCCGCCGTCGGCCCGCCGGGCGTGATGCCCATCCAGATCCCGACCAGGCCGGAACGCACCGAGGTCGCCCAATAGCGCGGCAGCTCGGCGATGGTGCGCAGCACGTCGCGCAGGTCGATGCGGGACGAGACGCCGCGGAACGACAGCCCCTCCTGCACCGTGGCCAGCAGCTCGCCGATGCCGAACAGGCCGATCACCACGACAAGGAAGCTGATGCCGCCCAGAAGATCGGAAAAGCCGAAGGTCAGGCGGACCTCTCCGGTCACGTTGTCCATGCCGACCGAGGCGAGCAGCAGCCCCGTCGCCAGCGCCACCACCGTCTTGACCGGCGAGGCGCTGCCCATGCCGATGAAGGCGGCAAAGGCCAGGAAATAGACCGCGAAATATTCCGGCGCACCGAAGCGCAGCGCGAAGTTCGAGGCCCAACCGGCCAGCAGGGTGATGACGATTACACCCAGGAGCGCGCCGATGCCGGCCGACATGAAGGCAAGCGTCAGCGCCCGGGTCGATTGCCCCGAGCGCGCCATGGGATAGCCGTCGAAGGTGGTCGCGACCGAGCTTGGCTCGCCCGGGATGTTGAACAGGATCGAGGTGGTCGAGCCGCCGAACAGGGCGCCCCAATACATCGAGGACAAAAGGATGATGGCCGAGGTCGGGTCCAGCGTGAAGGTCAGCGGGATCAGCAGCGAGACGCCGTTCGGCGCCCCGAGCCCCGGCAGCACGCCGACGACCAGGCCCAGAAGCACGCCCACCACCATCAGCAGCAGGTGCATCGGCGTGATGGCGACGCCGAAGCCATGCATCAGAAGATCGAAATTGGCCATGACGCGCCCCTGTCAGTAGATGCCCAGAAGCGGCTCGATCGGCCCCTTCGGCAGCGGCATCAGGAAGATCACCTCGAAGATGACGTAAAGCGCCGCGGCGAAGCTCAGCCCGATGGCCAGCGCCACGGCCGCGCGATAACCGCCCTTGCGCCAGGCGTTCCAGGCGATATAGCCGGTCGCGCCGACATAGATGCCCAGCGTCAGGGTGGCGACGACAAAGGCCAGCATCGCGGCGAGGAAGCCGCCCAGCCGCGCGAGCCGCTCGCCGTCCAGGAACGGCTCTTCGATGCCGGCATCGTCCAGCGCCGGGCGGCGATGCTTGACGAAGGCGGCGACCAGGTTCCACAGGCTGGCGGCGATCAGGATCAGCCCGACATAGAACGGGAAATAACCCGATTGCGGGCCGCTTTCCTCCCAGCCATAGCCCAGCTCGGTGGCGCCGATCACCGCGGCCGCGCCGATGGCGCCGGTGCCGATGGCGGTGCCGATCTCGGCGTGAAAACGTCTGACGGTCATCGCTCCCCCCTCAGGTTGCCGTCCGGATATGGAAGGGCGCCGGCCGGGAATGCCCCGCCGGCGCCCGCGTCAGCCTGTCACTCCTTGGACCAGCCCTCGGTCTTGAAGACCTCGACCGTGCGGGTCTCGCTGTCGGCGATGAACTTAGACAGTTCCTCGCCGGTCAGATAGGCGCCGGTCTGCGAGGTCTTGGCCAGGTAGTCCTTCCAGTCCTGCGACTCGGCCACCTTCTTCAGCGCGTCGCGATAGAAGGCGACGGCCTCTTCCGGCACGCCGGCCGGTAGCCAGACCGTGCGCGGCATCTGGTAGCTGTCGATGGCCAGGCCCTGCTCCTTGCAGGTCGGGATGTCCTGCCAGCCCTTGCCGTCGTGGATCGCCTCGCTTTCAGCCATGCGGGTCGGCGAGAAGACGCAGAGCGGGCGCACCGCGCCGGCCTGCCACTGGCCCAGGTTCTCGTTCGGGTTGTTGACATTGGCGGCGACATGGCCGCCGGCCAGCTGCACGCCGACCTCGCCGCCGCCGTTGAAGGGCACATATTTGAAATCGGCGCCGGTGGTCTGCTCGATCAGCGCGACCAGGGTCTCGTCGGTGTCCTTGGACTGGCTGCCGCCGAAGGGGATCTTGCCGGGCTCGGCCTTGGCGGCCTCGACCAGGTCCAGCACGGTCTGATAGGGCGCGTCGGCCTTGACCCAGACCACGAACTCGTCCATCGCCAGCGCGGCCACCGGCTGCAGGTCCTCGGCCTTGTAGGCCAGCTTGGCGATATGCGGCAGCAGATAGACGTTGTTGGTGCCGAAGATCACCTTGTTCGGGTCGGCGGCGTTCTGCTTGGCGTAAAGGAACGCCTCGGCGCCCGAGCCGGCGCCCTTGTTCAGCACCACGATGGGCGCGTCGACCAGCTTGTCGCGGGTCAGGATCGCCTGGATGGTGCGGGCGAAATTGTCGGTGCCGCCGCCGGCGCCCGAGGCGACGACGAATTCCTGCGGCCGCTCGGGCGCCCATTCGGCGCTTGCGGGCAAGGCAGCTGCCAGCGCCAGCGCCGCGATGGCTCCGGTCTTGAGATGGTTCATGGTCGTTCCTCCTCCACAGATCTTTGCGCCGGGCTCCTCAGCCGGCAACGCGCGCCGCTTCTCCCACGGCTTCGGTGGCCCAGTCCGCAGACAGGGCGGCCTGCCCCTGCCGGGGCGGGTTCAGTTTCGCCAGGTCGAAGCCCAGCCGGGCGGCGGCCAGCGTCGCGCCCAGGTCGGCCTTCCCTTGCCCCGCGATGTCGAAGGCGGTGCCATGCGCCGGGGTGACGATCGGGAAGCCGTAGCCCGCGATCAGCGTCACGCCGCGGTCGAAGCCCATCAGCTTCATCGCGATCTGGCCCTGGTCGTGATACATGGTCAGCACGGCGTCGAATTCGCCGCGCGTCGCCCGCACGAAGACCGTGTCCGACGGGATCGGCCCCGAGACCCGGATCCCCTCGGCCGCGGCCCGGGCCACGGCGGGGGCGATGATGTCGTCGTCCTCGTCGCCGAAGTTGCGGCCGTCGCCGGCATGCGGGTTCAGCGCCGCGACGCCGATGCGTGGCGCGGCCTTGCCCGCGCCCTCCATGACCTCGACGGTCAGGCGGATGCTGTCCAGGATACGCTCGACCGACAGGCGCGAGGCGACCTCGCGCAGCGGGATATGCGAGGTGACGCGGGCGTTCCAGACCTCGTCCAGCACGTTGAACTCGCGCCCGCTGCGGGCGGCGCCCAGCGTGGCGTCGATGAAGCCGATCTCGTCGACATAGGCCGGGCGCGCCAGCCGCATCGAATGCTTGTTGAAGGGGGTGAACATCACCGCATCGGCCAGGCCCGATTGCGCCAGCCGCAAGACGGCGGCGAAGTTCTGCAGCGAGGCCGCGCCGTTTTCCGGCGACGAGGCGCCCAGGCTGCGCCCCTCGACCGGGCAGTTCGCCAGGTCGACGATGACGCGGCCGGCGGGCAGTTCGGCTTGCAGCGCATCGGCCGCCAGCACCGGCAGGTCCAGCGCCACGCCGGCATGTTCGGCCCCCATGCGCAGCACCCGCGCGTCACCGACGACCACGATGTCGCGGTCCTGCATCTGAGGATGCGCCAGAAGCTTCGCGCCCAGTTCCGGCCCGACGCCGCCCGCATCCCCGATTGCCAGTGCCATCCGCATGTCCGAATCTCCCCCTCGGCTTACATTTAGAATTCTGTATACAGCATTTTGCACCCTGTCCACGGGTTTCTTCCACGTCGTGCCGCCGGGCGAATGGAAACGGCGCCGGTGTCGCCCCGGCGCCGTCGAGCCGTCCGGCAGGAAGCGGATCAGGCCTCGCGCAGCCCCTCGGCCACGACCCGCGCGCAAAGCGCCAGCGAGATGGCACCGGCATCGGGATGGCCCAGGCTGCGCTCGGCCAATGGGCGGGCGCGGCCCAGTTTCGGCAGCAGTTGCGCCGTGGCATCGGCCGCCTGGGTGGCGCTGTCGGCGGCGCGCTGCCAGGCGTCGGCCAGGGGCGCGCCGGCATCGACCGCCGCGCGCAGCGTCTGGACGAAGGGCAGGAAGGCATCGACCAGCGTCTTGTCGCCGGGCCGGGCGCCGCCCAGCCGCAGCACCGCGTCGAGGCCGGCCTGCGCCCCCTCGGCGATCCGCGCGGCCGAGGCCGGCTCGGCATCGGTCAGCGCCGCGCCCCAGCCGCGCAGGGCCACGCCCCAGAGCGCGCCCGAGGTGCCGCCGGCGCGATCCGCCCAGGCATCCCCTGCCAGCCCCAGCACCGTCGCGGCCCCGGCCCCGGCCTGCGCCGCCTCGGCGGCAGCGGCCGCGGCGGCCTTGGAGCCGCGCGCCATGCCCTGCCCGTGGTCGCCGTCACCGGCCTGGGCATCGATCTGGCCCAGCATCTCCTCGGCCTCGGCCAGGGCCTGCGCCAGCCGGCCCAGAAGCCCGGCGATGCAGGCGCCGGCCTTTTGCGACTCGGCCGAGCCGGGCGCGATGCCCGGCGCCGGCGCGACCTGCGGCGCGGCATCCTCGGCGACGGCCTCGCCCGGCGCGACATTGCCCTTGCGGAAGGCCGGGGCATCGGCCGGGGCGCGCCAGAACGCCTCGAGTTCTTCGTCCAGCCACAGGATCGACAGCGAACAGCCGGCCATGTCGAGGCTGGTGACGAATTCGCCGACCTCGGGATCGACCACCTCCAGCCCCTCGGCCTGAAGCTGGCGCGAGATGTGGTGCCAAAGCACGAAAAGCTCTTCGTATTTGGTGCAGCCGAGCCCGTTCAGCACCACGGCGACGCGGCCGGCATGGCCCTGCGGCCGTTCGGCCAGCAGCGGCGCCAGCAGCATGCGGGCGAGCTCGGCGGCGGGTTTCATCGGTTCTTCGCGGATGCCCGGCTCGCCATGGATGCCCAGGCCCAGGGCGACGCCGCCCTCGGCAACCCGGAACAGCGGCGCGGCCTGGCCCGGCAGGGTGCAGCCGTCGAAGGCGACCCCGAAGGAAACCGCGGCGGCATTGGCGCGCTGCGCCACCGCCTCGACCGCGTCGATGTCGAGCCCCGCTTCGGCGGCAGCGCCGGCGATCTTGAAGACCAGCAGATCGCCCGCCACGCCGCGGCGCTTCGCACGTTCGGCCGGGCCGGCGCTGGCCACGTCGTCGGTCACGGCCAGGATACGGGCGTCGATGCCCTCGGCCCGCAGCCGCTCGGCCGCGGCGCCGAAGTTCAGCACGTCGCCGGCGTAATTGCCGAAGCCCAGGATCACGCCACCGCCGCGATGCGCCGCCCGCGCCACCCCGGCCACCGCGCTGGTCGAGGGCGAGGCGAAGACATCGCCCGCCACCGCCGCATCGGCCAGACCCGCGCCGACATAGCCCAGGAAGGCCGGATAATGGCCCGAGCCGCCGCCGACCAGCAGCGCCACCTTGCCGCGGGGGCCGGGCGCGGCGCGCAGGGCGCCATGCGGCACCGGGCGCACGCGGTCGCGGTTCGCGGCGCAGAAGCCCGCAAGCGCGGTGGCGGCGAATTCCTCGGGATCGTCAAACAGCCTGGTCATGGTTCCTCCTGCCGGCAAGGATGCTGCGGATATAGTCGCGGTTCTGCGCGCAGACGCCCAGGCCATCGCCGCCGTAATGTTCGCACAGGAAGGGCGCCGCAAAGCCAAGATCCAGCGCCGTCCCGATGGCCGCGCGCCAGTTGATCGTGCCGCCCAGCAGCGGCGCGGGATGGGTCATCACTAGCCCGCTGCGGCTGTCCTCCATCCGGTAATAGTTCTTGACGTGCCAATAGCCGGCAAAGGGCGCGCAGGCCTGGATCATCTCGGCCCAGGGCTCGACCGGGCGGTGCAGGCGGACCAGGTTGCCGATGTCGATGTTCAGCCGGACGGCGGGATGGTCCACCTCGGTCACGAAGCGCACGGCATCGCGCGCGGTGCCCAGATAGGTGTCCTCGTACATCTCCAGCGCGATGCTGACGCCGCATGCCGCGGCATGGCCGGCCAGGTCGCGCACGCGCTCGACCGCCAGGCGCCAGACCGCCGGATCGTCGGGGTTGCGCGGCCCGTCCTCGGTCCAGAACCACAGCGCCTGCTGCTGCGCCGGGGTCAGCGGCTCGAAGAAGCCGAAGCTGACATGGCCCGCGCCGAGTTCCGCCGCGCAGTCGATGACGCGATGGCCATAGGCGAGGTAGTCGGCGCCGTGCCGGGCGTCGATCAGGCTGCGCCGCGAGGTCGAGATCGCCGGCACCGCCAGCCCCAGCTCGCGGCACAGCGCCGCGAAATCCGCCCGGCGTGCCGGGTCCAGGTCGGCGACCCGCAGCCAGGAATCGGTCGGGTCCACCGCATCGAAGCCGGCGGCGGCCACCTGGCCCAGCGGTCCGGCCCAAAGCTCGGGCCCGCCGTCCTGCATCGCCCGCCCGTCCGGCAGCACCGCCGGGAACGGGATCATCGCCGCCGCGATCGGCCAGCTTTCCGCCGTCCAGCCGGCGGCCTTGGCATGCTGCGCCATGTCTCCCCCCTTTCGAATCATCCCCTTGCGCCTGTCCTAGCGCATGGCGGGGCATGCAGCAATTATTTTGTATGCAGCATTCAGAGCACGTCATTGACTCGCGCCCCGGCCATGCGTAGCCATGACGAAAGCTAGCAAGGAGAGCCATCGTGGAGGAATCCCGCATCCGCAGCGCCGGATTGCCCGAGACCCCGAACCGGATCGAGCGGCATTCGCTGCACGATGCCATCCTGACCCGCCTGCGCGACATGATCATCGAGGGCGACTTGGCGCCGGGCACGCGCATCAACGAAGGCCAGGTCGGCGCCTTCCTGGGCGTGTCGCGCACCCCCCTGCGCGAGGCGATCAAGTTCCTGGCCAGCGAGGGGCTGATCGAGCTGATCCCCAGCCGCGGCGCCGTGGTGAAGAAATTCACCGCCAAGGAGGTGCGCGACATGATCGACGTGATCCGCACCCTGGAACAGCACGCCGGCCGCACCGCCTGCGCCACCGCCAGCGACGCGGGCATCGCCCATGTGCGGGCGCTGCACGACCAGATGATCGGCTGCTACCAGCGCGGCGACCGGCTGGCCTATTACAAGCTGAACCAGGCCATCCACAGCGCCATCGTGGCGCTGGCGGACAATGCCGCGCTGGCCGACGTGCACCAGCTCTTGCAGACCCGGCTGAAGCGCATCCGCTTCATCGGCCACGAGGGGCCGCAGAAATGGGCCGGCGCCGTGGCCGAGCACGAGGAGATGATCGCCGCGCTGGAGGCGCGCGATCCCGACCGGCTGGCCGCCATCATCGGCGAGCACATGGACCAGGCCTGGAACCGGGTGCAGGACGGGCTGGAGGGCTGATCCGCCGGGCGCCGGGCCGGGGCCAGGTTCAGCGCGTCGCCAGCGCGATCAGTTCGGCCACGGATTTCACGTTCATCTTTTCCAGGATGCGGGCGCGGTGGTGATCGACCGTGCGCGGGCTGATGCCCAAGGCCGCCGCCAGTTCCTTGCTGGAGATCTCGGAGGGGCGGGCGATCATGCGCTGCACGATCTCGAGCTCGCGCGCGGTCAGGCTCTGGAACCGGGCGCGCAGGCGGCGGTCCTGCTCGTGCAGGTCCAGCCTTTCGCGGGCGACGGCAAAGGCGGTCTCGATGCGCTCGACCAGATGCGCCTGGCGAAACGGCTTTTCCAGGAAATCGACGGCGCCGGCCTTGATCGCCTGCACCGATTCCGGCACCCCGCCATGGCCGGTGATGAAGATCACCGGAATGGTCGCGCCAAGCAGGTTCAGGTGCCGTTGCAGCTCCAGCCCGTTCATTCCCGGCATGCCGTAATCGAGCAGCAGGCAGCCCTGCCGCGCCGGGTCATAGGCCGCGAGGAACGACGCGGCCGAGGCATGGCTCTCGACCGTATAGCCGCGCTTTTCCAGCGCCCGCTGCAAGGAGCGGCGGATGCCCTCGTCGTCGTCGATCAGAAAGACGGTCAGCGGGGAATCGGTCATGGCGGGCCTGCCTGCAAGAACGGGATACCGGGGGAGGGCCTGTCCATCACGCCACCTTCCGGCTGACGGGCAGGGTAAAGACGAAGCGCGCGCCGCCGCTCGGCCGGCTTTCGTGCCACAGCGCACCGCCGTTCGCGGCCAGCATCGAGCGGCAGATCGACAGGCCAAGGCCCATGCCGCCGGGCTTGCTGGTCTCGAACTGCGAGAACAGGCTGATGCCGGGGGCGATGCCGGGGCCGGTGTCCTCGATGCTGATGCGCACCTGCCCGTCGTCGCGCCGGGCGGCCAGCAGGACGCGGCGGTCGGTGGCGGGATGGTCGGCCAGCGCCTCGATGGCATTGCGCAGCAGGTTGACGATGACCTGGGCGATCTGCACGCGGTTGGCGCGCACCGGCGGCAGGCCGGGGGCCAGATCGATCTGCACCAGAACCCGCGCCTCGGCGGCCTCGGCCTGGATCAGGTGCAGGGTCTGCTGCACCAGGTCGGCCAGGTCGAAGCTGGTGGCGGCGCCCTCGTCCTTGCTGATGAAGCTGCGCAGCGCGCGGATGATCTCGCCCGCGCGCAGCGACTGGCCCTCGATCTCGATCAGGACGTCGCGCAGCTCGGGGTCCTTGGCCGCCATCTGGTCCAGGATCAGCAGCGCGGTATCGGCGTTCTGGGCAATGGCGGCCAGCGGCTGGTTCAGCTCATGCGCCAGGCCCGCGGCCATCTCGCCCATAGTATTGCCGCGCGCCAGGTGCGACAGGTCGCGGTTCAGCTGCACGATCTGCGCCTCGGCGCGCTTGCCCTGGGTGATGTCGTCCATGGTCAGCACCGAATGCAGCGGCTTGCCATGTTCGTCGCGGATCAGGATCTCGTTCAGGGTGATCCAGATGGTGCTGCCGTCCTTGCGGATGCAGCGCATCTCGCGGTTGACCGAGAAATCGCCGGCCGGGCTGTGGAAGAAGGCGCCGACGAAGGTCGGGTCCTCGGGGTGGACCAGGTCCGACAGCCGCATGCGCGACAGTTCCGCCGCGCTGTAGCCGGTGATGTGGCAGATGCTGGCGTTCACGCGGATGAAGCGGCCGCTGTCGGGCGCGATCTGCGCCATCCCGCGCGAGGACATATCGAAGGTCTGGCCGTATTCGCGCTCGGTCTTGCGCCGCGCCACGATCTGCTGGACCAGCGCGTCATTGGCACGCTCCAGCTCCTTGTAGGTTCTGGGCAGCGGCGCGTCCGGGTCCAGCTCGCCCTGCGAGACCAGCGCGGTGCGCACGGCAAAGGCCCGCACCGGGCGATAGATCGCGTCGGCCAGCGCCAGCCCCAGAAGCCCGGTCAGCCCCGCGACCAGCGCCGCCAGCCAGATGTTCAGCGTGCGGTTGCGCTTCAACGCGCCGGTGAAATCGTCCTCGGGCGCATAGACCGCGATGGTCCAGGGCAGCGTGTCGCTGATGACCGGCATGATGGTCGAGACATAGGAGGCGCCGTCGTGCAGGAACTCGCCCGGCGTCTCCTGCGCCACCGGCAGGGCGCCGGCCAGCGCGGCGGGGCCGAAGGCGGCGCGGGCGATCGGGTCGCCGATCTCGCTGATGGCGGCGAAGCGCAGGCTGCCATCGGCGTTGCGCGCCCGGATCAGGCTGCTGTCGGGATGGGCGATCACGTCGCCGTTGCGGTTGATGATCAGCGCCCGGCCGTGCTGGCCGATGTTCAGCCGCGCCAGGAATTCCGAGATCATGCTGATCTCGATGTCGACGCCCACCACGCCGCGCAGCCCGCCGTCCGGCTGCTGCACCGGCGCCGCCAGCGTGATCCCCGGCTGGTGCGACGAGAAGAAGATATAGGGGTCGGTCCAGATCGTCGCGCGCTCGGCCTTGGCCTTGACATACCAGGGCCGATCGCGCGGGTCATAGCGGTCGGCGGGATCCTCGCTGCGCGCGACCGGGGTGAAGTCGTGGTCGCGCCAGATGAATTCGACCCGGCGCTGGCCGTCGCGGATCGAGACGATCTTGCTGCGGAAATCGCCGCGCGCGCCGGGGGTGCGCATGACATAGACGAAGCTGCCGTCCTCGCGCCCGTAATAGAGCCCGGCGAATTGCGGCGCGATCTTCAGCTGCTGGAACAGGAGCTGCTCGAGCAGCGGCGTGTCCTCGCTGGCGATGACGCTGTTCTGCGCCAGCTGCGCCGCCAGTTCCGCCGCGCCCTGCGCCGGGCTGAGAAAGCCGCGCGAATGCTCGATGGTGTTGATGCCGACGTCGCGCAAAAGGTCGCGGGCATGGCGGATCAGCGCCCGCTCGGAGGTCAGATAGGACGAAAACACCACCAGCAGGATGGCGAGGAATTGCAGCCCCGCCAGTCCCAGCGCCAGCGATGCGCCCAGCGATTTCTTCATCGCGGCCCGCCCGTTGCCGGACCGCCGCCCGCGCTGAGCGTCCTGATCATGCCCAAGGGCCCCCGAATCCCGGAACGCGGCAAGGCGCCGCGCCGGTGTTCCATACAACCGAAGCCCGCCCGGCAACAGCCGGGCCGGCATTTTTGCCACGGCGGCGTTGCAGCGGCGCCCCAGGCAATACTGCCTAGGCAAACACGGCCATTTTCGCGGGCGCTGCCCGATGCGATACCCGCCAGAGGAGAAGGCGGTGCTTGCCTTTCCCGTTTCATGGTCTCGAGTTCGTCCGGTCTGGACACAGGCGCATTGACCAGCCCCGCGGAGCAATCCGTGGGGCTGGTCATTTTTCCCAGCCGCTGGCGGCGCGGAAATCGGCCGGCCGGATGCCGTGCCGGGTCAGCTTGTCATAGAAGGTCTTGCGCGGCAGTTTCAGCCGCGCCATCGCCTGGGTCGCGTTGCCCTCGGCCATGCGCAGCGCGTCGCGGATCAGCTCGGCCTCGTAATCGGCGACCAGCTCGGCCAGGCCCGGCGGCTCGGCATCGCCCCCCGCGCCGTCGAAGGCGGACAGCCCCAGCGCGTGGCTTTCGGCGAATTGCTGCAATTCGCTGAGATTGCCCGGCCAGCCATAGCCCGCGAGCCGCGCCTTGACCGCGCCCGTCACCGGCGCCACCGGCAGGTTCAGCCGCTGGCAGGCCTGCAACAGGAACTGCCGGAACAGCGCCGCCACGTCCTCGCGCCGCTGCGCCAGCGCCGGCATCTGCAGCGTCGCGGCCGAGATGCGATAGTAGAGATCGCCGCGAAACGTGCCGGCCTCGACCATCTGGCCCAGGTCGGCCCTGGTCGAGGCGATCAGCCGCAGGTCCAGCGGGCGCGGCGCGGCGGCGCCGGCAGGCCAGATCTCGCCCGCGTCGAGGATCGCCTGCAAGCGGGCCTGCAGAGCCGGGGCCAGCGCCTCGATCTCATCGAGGAACAGCGTGCCACGATGGGTCTTTTCCAGCTTGCCGGGCTGGCGCGGCTGGCGCGAGCCGGCGGGTTCCTGGCCGATGAACTCGGCCTCGAACCGCGCCTCGTCCAGCGCCGCGCAGGAGATGCGGGTGAAGGCGCGGGCGCGGCGCGGGCTTTGCCGGTGGATCGCCCGCGCCGCCGTGCGCTTGCCCGAGCCCTGCGGCCCGACGATCAGCACGTCGCCGCCCCGCTCGGCCAGCCGCGCGATGCTGTCGCGCAGATGGACCATGACCGGCGAGGCGCCGGACAGGCCGATCTCGGTCGCGGGCTCTTCGGGCGGGCGGGCGCGCAGGGCGCGGTTTTCCAGCACCAGCGCCCGGGCCGAGGCCGCCCGCGCCAGCGCCGCCGCCAGCGGGCCGCCGCCGATCGGCTTGGTCAGGAAATCATAGACGCCCTGCTTCAGCGCCGCGACCGCCATCGGCACGTCGCCATGCCCGGTCAGCAGGATCACCGGCAGTTCCGGGTCCAGCGCATGGATGCGCTCGAACAGCTGGAAGCCGTCCAGCCCCGGCATGCGCACGTCCGACAGCACCACGCCGGGCCAGTCGGGACCAAGGCCGTGCAGCGCCGCGACCGGGTCGTCGAAGGTCTCGGCCCGGAAGCCGGCCAGCTTCAGCGCCTGCGCCTGCGCGGCCAAGAGGTCGGGGTCGTCGTCGACCAGGCGGACAAGCGGGACCTCGGTCATGGCAGCCTCGGCAGGTCCAGGTGGAAGCTGGCGCCCTGCCCCGGCGCGGAGGGCGCGGCGGTCAGTTCGCCGCCGAAATCGCGGGCGATCTCGCGCGAGATCACCAGCCCCAGCCCCAGCCCGCTGGGTTTCGAGGTGGCGAAGGGCGTGAAGAGCGTCGCGGCGATGCCGGGCGCCAGCCCCGGCCCGTTGTCGCGGATGGTCAGCCGCACGCGGTCGGGCTGCTGATCCAGGTCGATGCGCAATTCGCCGTCCGGGCGGCCCGAGAGCGCCTCTTGCGCGTTCTGGATCAGGTTCACCAGGATCTGCTCCAGCCGCACGCGCTCGGCCCGCACGGTCAGGCCGGGCGGGATCTGCGGCAGCACCATGCGAATGCCCTCGGCCCGGCGGCGGCTGGCGACCAGCAGCAGCGCGGCGTCCAGCGCGTCCTTCAGCGCCACCGGCCCAAGCTCGCCGGTGGCCTTGCGGGCAAAGCCGCGCAGCTCGGTGGTGATCTGGGCGATGCGGTCGGACATGCGCAGGATCTGGTCCAGGTTGCCCGCCACATCCGGCGCCGCGCCCTCGGGCAGCATCTGGCGGCCGTTCTCGGCCAGAAGGCGGATGGTGGCGAGCGGCGTGTTCACCTCATGCGCGACGCCGGCGGTGATCTGGCCCAGCGTCGCCAGCTTGTTGGCCTGGACCATCTCGCCCTGCAACTGGGCCAGCCGCTGCTCGGCGGCGCGGCGCTCGCGCATCTCGGCGGTCAGGTCGCGGGTGCGTTCGTCCACGGCGCGCTCCAGGTCGGCGCGGTAACGCCGCTCGGCCTCGGCGCGGCGGGCGGCGCGGGTGCGGGCGCGCGCGGCCCAGATGCCGGCGCCCAGCAGCAGCGACAAAAGGAATCCCACCGTGCCGGTCGCCAGCGCCGCCGCCTGCGCGGCCGGGGCCGAGGGCGCGCGGATCACCAGCCGCCAATCCGCCCCCGGCACCGGCAGCTCGGCCCCGACCTCGCCCGCCGCCTGGGCCGGCAGCGGGCCGAAGCGCAGCGCGGGTCGGCTGGACAGGATCACCTGCCCGGCCGCGTCGGTGACCATGATCCTCTCGCCGGCCTGGGCCCAGTTCTGCTCGGTGCGGTCGAACTCGACCTTGACCACCACCACGCCGCTCGGCCGGCCGTTCACCAGGACGTCGTGGGACAGATACAGGCCCGGCCGCTTGCTGACCGTGCCAAGCGCGAATTGCGTCGCCTCGCCCCGCAGCAGGGCCTGGCTGAAATAGTCGCGAAAGCCGTAGTTCGAGCCGACGAAACTGGCCGGCTCGTCCCAGTTCGAGGCGGCGATGGCCAGCCCCTCGCGGTCCAGGAGATAGATCACCGCGCTGTCGGTATCGGCGCGCAGCCGCTCCAGCTTGCGCGAGGCGCGCGCCACGGTCCCGGCGCCCGGCGCCGCCAGGGCGTCCCGCATCAGGCTGTCGTCGGCCAGCACCACCGCCACCGCGCGCTGCTTGGCGAGCACGCTTTCCAGCGCCTGCACCCGGCTGCGCGCCGTCACCTCGAGCTGCTGGTGCAACTCGCGCAGCGCATCGTCGCGCACCGTGACGAAGGTCAGCGCCAGAACCGCCAGTGCCCCCGCCAGAATGGCAAGCACCAGCGCCAGCCGCCGCATCCGCGCCGAATCAGCCATGCCTGCCTTTCCTCCCGGCCCTGTGTGGAATCCCACACTAGCACGGCGGGGCTGTGCGGAAAACCACACAGATTGCGACCCCGGGCCCCAGCAAAAACCCATGATTCCAACGCATTGCTGTCATGCGCCCGGCTTTTGGGCGCCACCGCCCGCCGCTTTATCATGGCTGTCACATACCCGTCATTCGCAGGTCGGAGGAGGCCCCATGCAAATCGACACCTCGGCAGCGCCGGCCGTTCACGCGCCGCGCCCGTTCTATCGCCACCTGTATTTCCAGGTGCTGATCGCCATCGCCGCCGGCGCGCTGATCGGCCATTTCTATCCCCAGACCGGCGAGGCGCTGAAGCCCCTGGGCGACGCCTTCATCAAGCTGGTCAAGATGATCATCGCCCCGGTCATCTTTCTGACCATCGTCACCGGCCTTGCTGGCATGGGCACGCTGAAGGGCGTGGGCTCGGTCGTCGGCAAGGCCTTCGGCTATTTCCTGACCTTCTCGACGCTGGCGCTGATCGTCGGGCTGATCACGGCGAACGTCATCCAGCCCGGCGCCGGCATGAACATCGACCCGGCTTCGCTGGATGCCAGCAAGGTCGCCGACTATGCCGCCAAGGCGCATGAGACCTCGCTGACCGGCTTCGTCATGGACATCATCCCGACCACGATGACCTCGGCCTTCGTCGAGGGCAACATCCTGCAGGTGCTGTTCATCGCCATCCTGTTCGGCATCGGCCTGATCCTGATCGGCGACAAGGGCAAGCCGGTCGTGGCGCTGTTCGAGGCGATCAGCCATGCCGTGTTCCGCATGGTGGACATCCTGATGAAGGCCGCGCCCATCGGCGCCTTCGGGGCCTTCGCCTTCACCATCGGCAAATACGGCATCGCCTCGGTGGTGAACCTGGCGACGCTGGTCGGCACCTTCTACCTGACCGCGGCGCTGTTCATCGTGGTGATCCTGGGCACGGTCTGCCTGCTGAACGGCTTCTCGATCTTCCGGCTGATCTCCTATCTCAAGACCGAGCTGCTGCTGGTGCTGGGCACCTCGTCGTCGGAATCGGCGCTGCCTTCGCTGATGGAGAAGATGGAGAAGGCGGGCTGCAAGCGCTCGGTCGTCGGCCTGGTCGTGCCGACCGGCTACAGCTTCAACCTGGACGGCACCAACATCTACATGACGCTGGCGGCGCTGTTCATCGCCCAGGCCACCAACACCGACCTGTCGCTGCAACAGCAGGTGCTGCTGCTGCTGGTCGCCATGCTGTCCTCGAAGGGCGCGGCGGGCGTCACCGGGGCGGGCTTCATCACCTTGGCCGCGACGCTGTCGGTGGTGCCGACGGTGCCGGTCGCCGGCATGGCGCTGATCCTGGGCGTGGACCGCTTCATGTCGGAATGCCGCTCGATCACCAATTTCATCGGCAATGCCGTCGCCACCGTCGTCGTCAGCCGCTGGGAAGGCGCCCTGGACCGCGAGCAGTTCGACCGCGCCCTGAACGGCGAGGCTACCGGCGCGGCCCGCCCGGTCCGCGACCTGCATCCGGCCCCCGCCGGCCTGCAACTGAACGAGGCCAGCGCCGACTGAAGGCGCCAGGACCAAGGCCCCGGGCCGGCGTGCTGGAGACGGCGCGCCGGCCTTTCCTGTCGCCTCAGCCGTGCAGGATGCGATAGGCGGCCTCGCGCAGAACGCCCGCCACCTCGGGATGCACCACCGCCGCCCGGTCCTGATAGGCGCGCGCGGTCTCCTGCTCGCGTCCGGGCCGCAACAGCGGCGTGCTGAGCAGCAGGTCCATCAGAAAGGCCCGCATCGCATCCCTGTCGCCGTCTTCCGCCTTCATCGCTTCCTCCCATGCCTTGGCCCCATCTTGGCCCGGCCCGGCGGCGATGGGCAGGCGAAGAAACCGCAAGGCTATTTCAAGCGTTGCTGCACAATCGCCGGTTCCCGGGCGCGATAAGGCGCTGGCCCTGCCGGCCGGTCTGCGGCAGCATCGCCGCCACGCAAGAACGGGGAAACAGCCATGACCAAGACCATTCTCGGCCTCAGCGGCAGCCTGCGCCGCGCCTCCTTCAACAGCGGGCTGCTGCGCGCCGCCGCGGAAGCCGCGCCCGAGGGCACGACGATCCGGATCGGCTCGATCCGCGAGGTGCCGCTTTACGACGGCGACCTGGAATCCGCCTCGGGCCTGCCGCAGTCGGTGCAGGCGCTTCAGGCCCAGCTTGCCGCCGCCGACGGGCTGCTGCTGGTGACGCCGGAATACAACAACGGCGTGCCGGGCGTGTTCAAGAACGCCATCGACTGGATGTCGCGCGGCGACGGGCTGGGCATGTTCGTCGGCAAGCCGGTGGCGCTGATCGGCGCCTCGCCCGGCGGCTTCGGCACGATCCTGGCGCAGAGCCACTGGCTGCCGGTGCTGCGCACGCTGAAGACGCGGCTGTGGACCGAGGGCCGGCTGATGGTCTCGCGCGCGGGCAGCGTCTTCGACGACCAGGGCAACCTGACCGACGACAAGACGCGCGGGCAGCTGCGCGACTATCTGGCCGGCTTCGCGGCCAGCCTCTAGGGCGCCTCGCCGGGCTGCGTGGTGAATAGCGGCGCCCATTCGGGATGCCGGGCATATTGGCCGCGCACGAAGGGGCAGCGCGGGACGATGCGAAAGCCGTTCTCGCGCGCGTCCTGCAGCATGTAGTCCAGCAGCGCCCGCGCCACGCCCTTGCCGGCCATGCTGTCCGGAACGCCGGTATGGTCGGCGCTGATGACGCCCGGGCCTTCGACGGTGAAGGTGATCTCGCCCTCGCCCGCGATACCGGGAATGCGGGCGACATAGCGGCCCGGCTCCTTGCCCAGCTGGATTCCGTCCGCGCCGCTCATCCCGAGACGCCCGGGGCGAAGGTCTTGCGGAACCAGTCCTGGATCAGCAGCTTGTCATGGATGAAGCGGCGGCTGTCGCCCTTGCCGCGCGGATCCCACAGGTAGTTCATGTCGTGAAGCCGCGCGTCGCCCTGGCGGATCACCTTGCCGCCCTGTTCCAGCTGCCAGCGCATGTGGATGCGCGGCGGCGTGGTGTCGCGCAGGAAGCGCACGTCCTGCCAGTCGGTGCGCCACGGCTCGAAATCGCCGGCCAGGTCCATCTCCAGCACCTCGATCCGCAGGCTCTGCCCGCTGGGCAGGTAGCGCGCGCCCAGTTCGGCAAACCAGCGATCGAACTCGGCCAAGGCCGAGGCGCGGCTGGCCGCCTGTCGGAATTCGCGGTCCCGGAACGTCTCGGGCGCGACATAGGTCACGCCGACCGGTCCCGCCGCCAGGGCCGCCACCGGCGCGGCCATGGCCAGCATCATCGTCAATCCCAGGGTTTTCGCGACTGCGCCGCGCATGGCTCGTCCTCCGCATATGCAAGCCCCATGCGCAAGGATATGGGCAGGCCGGGGCGCGGAGTCAAAGCATCGCCCGGCTGCGCCGCTGGCGCCGTTCCAGCAGATCGGTCATGCGCACCACCAGATCGCCCGCCGCACCGCCGGATTCCCAGGCGTAAAGCGCCACGACCATGGCCGGCTCGGTCCCGAAGGCGGCGCAGCGCCGCAACCCGGCGCCCTCGGCCGCGGCCAGGGGCAGCAGGGTGATGCCCAGCCCGCGCTCGACGCCCAGCAACACGCTGTGCAGGCTGCTGCCGGAAAAGGCGACATACCAGCGCCGGCCCTCGCGTTCGATGCGCTGGAACATCACGTCGCGGTAAAGCCCGCCGGGCGGGAACACCACCAGCGGCACCGGATCGGCCCAGTCCCGCGCCAGCGCCGCGCTTTCGAACCAGCCCATCGCCTCGGCAAAGCTGGCGCGGCAGTCGCGGGCTGCGGCCTCTTCCTTGACGACGACGATGTCGAGCTCGCCCGCGCGATAGCGCCGCATCAGCTCGCGGCTGAGGCCCACCGTCACGTCCAGCCGGATCTGCGGGCAGCGCGCGGTGAAGTCGCGAAAGATGTCGCACATCGCCGGGTTGAAGATGTCCTCGGGCAGGCCCAGCCGCAGGGCGCTGCTGCCGGCGGGATCGCCAAGCGCCACCGCCGCCGCCTCGTGCAGCGCCAGGATGCGGCGGGCATAGCCCAAGAGCCGCTCGCCCTGCGGCGTCGGCAGCACCGGCCGCGCCTCGCGCGCGACCAGCGGCTGGCCCGCAGCCTGTTCCAGCCGCGACAGCTGCTGGCTGATCGTCGATTGCGTCATGTGCAACTGGCCGGCGGCGCGGGTGAAGCTTCCGGTCTCGACGATGGCGACGAAGGCGCGCAGCAGGCGGGGATCGAGCATGGATTCCTCATTCGATTTCCGAATGATTATCATGCCGACATTTAATTTCCAGATGATCCGGCCCGGCCCTATCCTGCGAGGCGACCCGATTCCTGACCGGAGACCCCCATACAGCCCCTGTCCCACCCCAGCCGCCGCACCTTCCTGGGCGCCAGCGGCGGAATGATTGCCGCCTCGTCCCTGCTGGGCGCCGGCGCCGCCGCGGCCGCCACGCCCGAGGCCACCGCGACCGCCATCGACGACCCGCGTTACTTCCTGACCGAGGTCCGGCTCGAGGACGGCTTCACGCATGAGGGCGAATATGTCGCCGCCACCCGCACGGGCCTTTACACGCTGGAGATCCGCGACGGCGCCATCGCGGCGATCCACGCGACGGATGCGGCGCTGGACGCCTCGGTCCCGCGCTATTCGGCGAGCGGCGCGCTGGCGCTGCCGGCATTCCGCGACATGCATATCCACCTGGACAAGACCTTTTACGGCGGGCCCTGGCAGGCGCCGCTGCCGCGTCAGGGCAAGACGATCATGGACATGATCGCGCGCGAGGAGGTGCTGCTGCCGAAGCTGCTGCCGACCTCGCAGGAGCGGGCCGAGGCGCTGATCGCGCTGCTGTTGTCGCAGGGCACCACCATGGCGCGCAGCCATTGCAACATCGACCCGGTCAGCGGGCTGAAAAGCCTCGAGCACCTGCAGGCCGCGCTGCAGAAGAACCGCGACCGCTTCGACTGCGAGATCGTGGCCTTTCCGCAGCACGGGCTGCTGCATTCCAAGGTCGACGGGCTGATGCGCGAGGCCATGGCCATGGGCGTCGATTTCGTCGGCGGGCTGGATCCGACCAATGTCGACGGCGACATGAAGGCCTCGGTCGATGCGATGTTCGCCATCGCGCTGGACCACGGCAAGGGCGTGGACATCCATATCCACGAGACCACCCCGGCCGGCGCCGAGGCGATCCGCTACATGGTCGAGACGGTCGTGCGCACGCCCGAGTTGAAGGGCAAGCTGAACCTCAGCCACGCCTTCGCCCTGGCCACCCTGCCCGAGGCCGAGCTGGACCCGCTGGCCGAGCGCATGGCCGAGCATGGCGTCACGGTGATCTCGACCGTGCCCATCGGGTCGCTGGTCATGCCGCTGCCCCGGCTGCGCGACAAGGGCGTGACGCTGATGTCGGGCACCGACAGCGTCATCGACCACTGGTCGCCCTTCGGCACCGGCGACATGCTGGAAAAGGCCAACCTGCTGGCCCAGGTCTATGGCGGGCGCGACGAATTCGCCCTGACCCGGGCGCTGGCCATCGCCACCGGCGACGTGCTGCCGCTGGACCAGGACGGCAACCGTGCCTGGCCCCGGCCCGGCGACGCGGCGGAATTCGCGCTGGCCGATTGCAGCTGCTCGGCCGAGGCGGTGGCGCGGCGTTCGCCCCGGGTCGCGACCTTCCACAAGGGCCGGCTGGTGCATGGCGCGGTCGCCCGCGCCTGACCTGTGCAAGCGCCTGACCCTGTGCAAGTGCCGGGCGCGCGGCTATGCTGCCGCCCGGACAATGCAAGGAGCAGGCGATGGAACAGCGCAAACTGGGCGCGACGCTGACGGTCTCGGCCATCGGGCTGGGCTGCATGGGGCTGAGCCAGGCCTATGGCCACCAGGACGAATCCGCCTCGGTCGCGACGCTGGAGCGCGCGGTCGAGCTGGGCGTGACCTTCTTCGACACCGCCGAGGTCTATGGCGTCCATCACAACGAGACCCTGCTGGGCCGGGCGCTGAAGCCATTCCGCGACCGGCTGGTGATCGCGACCAAGTTCGGATTCACCTACAGCCGCGACGCCAATGGCTTTGGCGAGATCACCGGCACCGACGGCACGCCGAAGAATGCCCGCGCCGTGGCCGAGGCCTCGCTGAAGCGGCTGCAGACCGATGTGATCGACCTTTACTATCTGCACCGCGCCGACCCGGCCGTGCCGATCGAGGACACCGTCGGCGCCATGGCCGCGCTGGTGGCCGAAGGCAAGGTCCGCGCGCTCGGCCTGTCCGAGGTCTCGGCCGAGACGCTGCGCCGCGCCCATGCCACGCATCCGATCACCGCGCTGCAAAGCGAATATTCGCTGTGGACGCGGGACGTGGAAACCAACGGCGTGCTGGCCGCCTGCCGCGAGCTGGGCGTGGGCTTCGTGCCCTTCAGCCCGCTGGGCCGCGGCTTCCTGACCGGCCAGGTCCAGACCGAAACCCTGGGCCAGGACGATTTCCGCCGCCGCCTGCCGCGCTTCCAGCCCGAACATGCCGAAACGAACCGCAAGCTGGTCGCGGTGGTCGAGGGCGTGGCCCAGGCCAAGGGCGTCAGCGCGGCGCAGGTGGCGCTGGCCTGGGTGCTGGCGCAGGGCCAGGACATCGTGCCGATCCCCGGCGCCAAGCGCATCCCAAACCTGGAGCAGAACGTCGCCGCGACCGGCATCACCCTGACCGCGGCCGAGCGCGAGACGCTGGAACGCGCCTTTGCGCCCGAAAACGTCTCGGGCGGGCGCTATCCGGCCAGCTTCTCGGCCATGTCGGAACGCTAGGCCGGCGGCTTGCCGGCCGGGCGGAGATCCGCTAGCCCTTTGCGGCGCAACAGGACGAAGCCGATGCCGACCACGACCGAATCCCGCCCGCTGCTGGCCGCCGCCTGGATGATGGGCGCGGTCGCGGCCTTCACGCTGATGGCCGTGGCCGGGCGCATGGTCGGGGATGAGCTCGACACGTTCGAGATCCTGGCCTGGCGCTCGCTGATCGGGGTGGCGATCATCGCTGCCGTGCTGAGCCTGCGGGACGGCTGGGGCGCGGTGAAGCTGCGCCGGCCCGGGCTGCATCTGGCGCGCAACGTCACGCATTTCGTCGCGCAGAACCTGTGGTTCTACGCCCTGTTCACCATCCCGCTGGCGCAGGTCTTCGCGCTGGAATTCACCGCGCCGCTGTGGGTGCTGATCCTGGCGCCGTTTCTTCTGGGCGAGCGTCTGACGCGGGCGCGGGCACTGTCGGCGGGCCTGGGTTTCCTTGGCATCCTGGTGATCGTGCAGCCGGGCGCGGCCGGGATCTCGGCCGGGGTCGGGGCGGCGGCGCTGGCGGCGGTGGGCTTCGCGCTGACCTATGTCTGCACCAAGACGCTGACCGGCGTGGCCGAAGCCGCCTGCATCCTGTGGTGGATGTCGCTCAGCCAGGCGCTGATGGGGCTGGCCTGCGCCGGGCTCGACGGCGGCATCGCCCTGCCCTCGGCGGCGGCGGCGCCCTGGGTGCTGGTGCTGGGCCTGACCGGGCTTGGGGCGCATTTCTGCATCACCAGGGCGCTGGGGCTGGCGCCGGCGACGCTGGTCATGCCCTTCGACTTCCTGCGCCTGCCGGTGATCGCCGTGGTCGGGCTGCTGCTTTACGCCGAGCCGGTCGGGCTGGCCGTGGTCATAGGCTCGGCGCTGATCCTGGCCGGCAACTATCTCAACATCCGCGCCGCCGGCCGGCCCGCCGCCGAGGCCCCGGCATGAGCACCGCCACCCCCGCGACCCGCTTCCTGCAAGCCAAGGGCGTCGGTTTTCGCCCGGTCGAATACCGCTATGACCCCGGCTCGGACCGGGTGGCGCTGCAGGCGGCCCAGGCGATCGGCCTGCCGCCCGGGCGCCTGCTCAAGACGCTGATGGTCGAGGTGGACGGCCGGCCCGCCTGCACCGTGGTGCCGGGCGACCGGGTGCTGTCGATGAAGCGCGTGGCCGCGGCCTTCGGGGCCAAGTCGGCAGCGATGATGCCGCCCGCCAAGGCCGAGCGGCTGACCGGCTATCACACCGGCGGCATCAGCCCCTTCGGCCAGCGCCGCCCCGCGCCGGTGCTGTTCGAGGCCGCCACCCTGACCACGCCCGAGGTCGCGATCAACGGCGGCAAGCGCGGGCTGTTGCTGCTGCTGGACCCGCAGGCGGCCATGGCGGCGCTGGAGGCCGGGGCCGCGGCGCTTTGCGCCGATTAGCCGGCTGGCCAGAGGCCGGGCTCGTGCTCCCGGCATGGGAAAGCGGCGGCCGAGCATCCCGACCGCCGCCTTTCTGCCGGTGTCTTCAGCGCGCCCGGACCGGCGCGACGACCGAAACGATGCGGTGGCTCTTCTTGTCCACCAGCACCAGGTGGCCGGCGATCACGCGGTATTCCTGACCCCGGGGCGCCTTCGCCATGCGGCTGTCGCGCGGCGGGGTCCAGGGCCGCCCGGTGCGGGCATCCTCGCCGACATGCGGCGCCGGAGGAGCGTCGCGGCGGATCTCGTTCCGGGCCTCGCGGCGGGTTTCGGGCCGGGGCTGGCCGGGCGCAGGCCGGGCCTCGTCGCGCCGAGCGTCGCCGTCGCGCGGCATGGGCGGGGCGTCACGCCGGTCGTGGCGGCCGGGCCCGGCCTGCTTGCCTTGCGGCGGCGGGGCGGGGCATTTGCGATCCTGCTGCCGGCATGCGGGCGGCTGGCCCTCGGGGCGGCTCTCGGCCAGGGCACCCTGCGCGGACAGGGTCAGGGCGGCCATGGCGCCCATCATCAGAAGACGACGCATCGCGTTATCCTTTCGGTTTCGTGGCAATTGGCGGGGATCAGCCGGCACGGTCCGGCCGCTCGCGACCCTGCGGCCCGGGCTGGCTTTCGACCAGCCGCGCCAGCTGTTCGGGCTGCAAGGCGCCACGCAGGGCAGTGGTCGCCACCAGCAGCGCCTGCGCCTTGTCGGCCCGGGCCAGCGCCGCCTGCGCCATGCGCTCGGCCATGAGCTGGCCGGCCTCGGGGCCGGGGGGCGGTTCGGGCTGCATGAAGCCGATCAGCGCCTGGCAATAGTTGCGCCAGGGCTCTTGCTGCTCGGGGGTGATGCCGAGATAGGTCTCGGCGGCGGCCAGTTGCGCGGCAAGGTCAAGCCCGCCCGGCATCCGCCCCGGGACCGGCATCGGCAGAGCCATCGGACCGGCCGCATGGCGGGCATGGGGCACCGGGGCCTCGGCCCGAGGCTGGGTCTGGGGCTGGGACTGGGCCTTTTGCGCCTGCACGGCGACCGGCGCGCTCAGCAGGGCCAGCAGGCACGCGGCCAGCATGGCCTTGATCGGGAATCGCTGCATCAGCGGGGCTCCTTGGGTTTCGATGCCCCAAGACTAGCGCCCGCCCGTGTCCGGCTTAGGTCTGCCGCGTGACGAATGCTTGCCGGGCCGGGCGGATTTGCAACCCGATGTTGCTGCACCGCCGCCCGGCAATGTTTCGTTACGCGAGAGGCGTCAGGCGCCGCTTGCGAACATCGGCCCGCCGCGCCAGCGTGGAAAGCCGTAGCCGTGGATTTCCACCAGGTCGATGGCGGCGGGGCTTTCGGCGATGCCTTCGGCCAGGATGGCGCGGCCCTCGGCGGCCATCTCGGCCACCAGGGTCGTCGCGATCTCGGGGCCGGTTATGGCCGCGCCGGGGGTGGCGGCGGGGGCCAGCAGCGCCGCCACCGTGGGCGAGACCTGCGGCTGACGCTCGCCCGGCGCATAGTCGTACCAGCCGCCGCCGGTCTTCTGGCCCTTGCGACCGGCGCGGACCAGGATGTCGCCCAGCGTCTCGGCCACGGCCTGCCCGGCCGCCCGCGCACCCTCGCGTTGCAGATAGGCGATGTCGAGCCCGCCCAGGTCCTGCGCCTGGAACGGCCCCATGGCAAAGCCATAGCCGCGCATGGCGGCGTCGATCCGGTCGATCGGCACGCCCTTGCGCACCAGCGCCTCGGCCGCGGCGCGATAGCGTTTCAGGATGCGGTTGCCGATGAAGCCCTCGCAGATGCCCGATTGCACCGGGATCTTCTTCAAGAGCCGCGCCAGGGCAAAGCCTGTCGCCAGCGTGCGCGGCGCGGTGTCGGGGATGGGCACGATCTCCAGCAGCTTCATCACATTGGCCGGGCTGAAGAAATGCAGCCCGATGAAGCGGCCGGGATTCGCCAGCCCCTCGGCGATCAGCCGCGGGTCGAGATAGGAGGTATTCGTCGCCAGCACCGCATCCGCCCGGCAGACCCGGCCGAGCTGGTCGAAGACGGCGCGCTTGACGGCGATGTCCTCGAATACCGCCTCGATGACCAGGTCGGATTCGGCCAGGGTGGCATAGTCGGTGCTGCCGGTCACGCCCTGGCGCAGCGCCGCGGCCCGCTCGGGCGTCAGCTTGCCGCGCCTGGCGGCGCCGTCGAAGATGGCGGCGACATTGGCGAGCCCGCGCTGGACGGCCTCGGCGTCGCGTTCGATCAGGGCGACGGGCAGGCCGGCCTCGCGCAGGGCGGCGATGATGCCCGCGCCCATGGTGCCGCCGCCGATCACCGCGACGCGGGTCAGCGGCAGCGGCTCGATGTCGCGCAGGGCGGCGGGACGCGACGCGGCGCGTTCGGCGAAGAACACATGCCGCAGCGCCGCCGCCTGCTCCGAGCCGCGCAGTTCGAGAAAGGTCTCGCGTTCGAAGGCCATGGCCTGGTCGAAGGGCGCCTCGGCCGCCCTGCGCAGGCAGGCCAGCGCGCGCTGCGGCGCTGCGGCGCCCTTGGCCGCCTTGGCCGTGGCCTGTTCGGCACGGTCCCAGAAGCCCGGCTCGGGCGGCATGACCGCGCGCGAGCACAGCGGCGCGGGCAAGGGCCGGGTCAGCGCCTGGGCGGCAAAGGCTAGGGCGCCGGGCAGCAGATCGCCGTCGATCACCGCATCGACCAGCCCCAGCGCCTGGGCGCGGGCGGCGCGGACCGGCTTGCCGGTGGTGACCAGCTCCACCGCCGCCTCGACGCCCACCAGACGCGGCGTCCTGACCGTGCCGCCGGCACCGGGGGCGATGCCAAGCGTTACCTCGGGCAGCCCTAGCCAGGCATCGGCCGCGGCGACGCGGAAGCGGCACCCCAGCGCCACCTCCAGCCCGCCGCCCAGGGCCGAGCCGTGGATGGCGGCGACCCAGGGCTTGGCCGCCGCCTCGATCCGGGCAACCAGGTCGGGCAGGTGCGGCGGCACCGGCTGCTTGCCGAATTCGGTCACATCCGCCCCGGCGATAAAGGTGCGGCCGGCGCAGGCCAGCACCACCGCCCGCACGCCGGGATCGGCGTCGAGCCGCTCGGCCGCGTCCCAAATCCCCTGCCGCAGTGCTTGCGACAGCGCGTTGACCGGCGGGTTGTCCACGGTGACGACGGCGATGTCGCCCTGCTTTTCGATGCTGACGACAGTCATGGTCAAATCCCCAGATAGGCTTCGCGGATGCGCGGGTCGGCGATCAGTTCGGCGGCCGGGCCGGTCATGGTGATGCGGCCCGTCTCCATCACATAGCCCCGGTCGGCGATCTTCAACGCGCCGAAGGCGTTCTGTTCGACCAGCAGCACGGTGACGCCAAGCGCCTTGAGCCCGCTGACCACGTCGAAGATCTGTTGCACGATGATCGGCGCCAGCCCCATCGAGGGCTCGTCGAGCAGCAGGCAGGCCGGCCGGCCCATCAGCGCGCGCGCCATGGCCAGCATCTGCTGCTGGCCGCCCGACAGCCCGCCCGCCGCCAGGTTGCGCTTGTCCCGCAGGATCGGGAACATGGCGAAGGCGTCCTGCATGTCCTTCTCGACCCGGTCATCGCTGTAAAGGAAGGCGCCCAGCCGCAGGTTCTCCTCGACCGTCAGGTTGGTGAATATCTGCCGGCCCTCGGGCGATTGCGCCAGGCCGCGCGACAGCCGGCGATGCGCCGGCACCGTGGTCAGCCCTTCGCCGCGAAAGGTGATGGCCCCGGCCGAGACCGGCTGCACCCCCGACAGGCAGCGCAGAAGCGTGGTCTTGCCGGCGCCATTGGCGCCGACCACGGTCACGATCTCGCCCGATTCCACCGCCAGGTCGATGCCGTGCAGCACCTCGATGCGGCCATAGCGCGAACGCAGCCCCTCAACCGTCAGCATGGGCGGCCTCCTCGGTTCCCAGATAGGCGGCGATCACCGCCGGGTTGCGGCTGACCTCCAGCGGTGCGCCCTCGGCGATCTTTTCGCCATGGTCCAGAACGACGATGTGGTTCGAGATGCGCATGACCATCTTCATGTCATGCTCGACCAGCAGGATGGCGGTGCCGGAGGCGGCGACCTCGGCGATCAGGTGGTCGATCTCCTCGGTCTCGACGGCATTGCAGCCGGCGGCGGGCTCATCCAGCAGCAGCACCTTGGGTTGCAATGCCAGCGCCCGGGCGATTTCCAGCCGCTTCAGCGAGCCATAGGACAGGTTGCCGGCCTGCCGGTCGGCCGCCCGCTCCAGTCCGACGCGGGCCAGCAGCGCGCGGGCGCCGTCCTCGGCCGCGCGGGCGCGGCGGCGGGCGCCGGGCAGGTTCAAGAGATCGGCCAGCACCGGCCCGCGTTCGCGCAGGTGAAAGCCCGAAGCGGCGTTTTCCAGCACCGTCATGTTCTGGAAGATCTGCAGGTTCTGGAAGGTGCGCGACATGCCGCGCGCGGCCAGACGGAACGGCTCCATCCCGGTCACGTCCTGGCCGTCCAGCACCACCCGCCCCGCGCCGGGCTGGTAGACGCCCGAGATCATGTTGAAAAGCGTGGTCTTGCCGGCGCCGTTCGGGCCGATGACCGAGACGATCTCGCCCGGCTCGACCTTGAAGCTGACGTCCTGCACCGCCTTGAGCCCGCCGAAGCTGATGCCCAGGCCCTGGATCTTGAGCAGGCTCATTCGTCCCTCCCCCGGAACTTGCGCAGGATGGACGGCACCAACCCCTGCGGCAGAAAGATCATCACCAGCATCATCACCAGCCCCAGGATGACCTGTTCATAATCGGCAAAGACCGTCAGCACCTGCGGCAGCAGCGTCAGGATGCCGGCGCCGATCACCGCGCCCGGAACCGAGCCGACGCCGCCCAGAACCGCCATGGTCACCATCTCGATCGAATGCATGAAGCCCGCGACATCGGGGGTGACGAACTTGTTCTGCAGCGCCAGCAGCGAGCCCGCGACCGAGGCATAGACCGCCGAGATCACGAAGGCCTGCAGCTTCACCCGCGCCACGTCGATCCCCACCGTGCCGGCCGCGACCTCGGAGCCATGCAGCGCGCGCAGCGCCCGGCCCGTGGGGCTGTGATAGAGGTTCAGCGCCAGCCATGCGCCGATCAGCAGCGCGATGCCGGTCAGCGCATACCAGAATTCGCCGTTCGACAGGTCCAGGCCCATGTCCTTCAACAGCCCGCGCAGGCCCAGGTCCGGCACCTCGATCCCGTCCGGGCCCTTGGTCAGCTGGCGTTCGTTGTTCAGCACCATGGCGACCAGGATGCCGAAGCCCAGCGAGGCCACGCCCAGGTAATAGCCCTTGAGCCGCAGGATCGGCCGCCCGACGAGGTATGCCAGCACGGCCGAGATCGCCGCGCCCAAGACCACCGCCAGCGCCGGGGGCAGGCCCCAATGCACCGGCGCCAGCGCGCAGGCATAGCCGCCGATGCCGGCGAAACCGGCATGGCCCAGGCTGATCTGGCCGGCGTATCCGGTCAGGATCACGATGCCGGTCACCGCCAGGGCGTTGACGAACATCAAGGCGCCGATGCGGTAGTAATAGCCCGAGGGAAAGAACAGCGGCGACAGCGCGATCAGCGCCGCCAGCACCAGAAGCGTTGCATGTTTCTGCGACATCACACCCGCTCCGTCGATTTGCGGCCGAACAGGCCCTGCGGCATGAAGAACAGCACCGCGAGGATGACGACGAAGGCCGCCGCGTCCTTGTATTGCGACAAGAGGTAGCCGGCGGTCAGCGCTTCCAGCAGCCCCAGCATCAGCCCGCCGACGAAGGCGCCCTTGGGGTTGCCCATGCCGCCCAGCATGGCGCCGGCAAAGCCCTTGAGCGCCAGGGCCAGCCCGACATCATAGGAGGTCAGCGTGATCGGCGTCACCAGCACGCCGCCGAAGGCGCCGATGGCGGCCGAGAGCGCAAAGCTCAGCGTCATGATGAAGCGGGTGTTGATGCCGACGAGCTGCGCCGCCAGCCGGTTGTTCGAGGTCGCCAGCACCGCCCGGCCCAAGAGCGTGCGGGTGAAGAACAGCCACAGCCCGGCAAAGACCGCGAAGGCGCCGCCGATCACCCACAGGCTTTGCGACTGGATGGTCGCGCCCAGCACCTGGATCGGCTCGGTGCCCGAAAAGGCCGGGAAGCTGTGGATCTGCTTGTCGAAGACCAGCTGCGCCGCGCCCCGGATGAAGATCGAGGCGCCGATGGTGATGATGATCAAGGACACCACCGGGGCGCCGCGCGCCGGCTCGATGGCAAGCTGGTTCAGCGCCACGCCCACGGCGGCCGTCACCGCGATGGCGATCAGCGCGGCCAGGGGCAACGGCAGGCCGGCGGCATGGGCAAAGACGGTGATCATGCCGCCCAGCATGACGAATTCGCCCTGCGCGAAATTCACCACGCCCGAGGCGTTGAAGATGATGGTGAAACCCAGGGCGACAAGCGCATAGACCGCGCCGACCGTCAGCCCCGAAAACAGGAATTGCAGAAGTTCAGACATGATGAGGCTTTCAGGCTGGCTATGCCCGTTCCGGGCGGGGACGGCCCCCTGCCGGGGGCCGCGGCCTTACTCGACGATGGTCCATTTGCCGTCCTTGACCTGCAACATGCGGAAGGCCGACAGGTCGAGGCCCAGGTGATCCTCGGGCGTCATGGTATAGACGCCGGTGGTGCCGGCCAGCGCCTTGGTCGTCTCCAGCGCGTCGCGGATCGCCTGCGGCTCGGTCGAGCCGGCGCGGGTCACGGCATCGGCCAGCAGCGCGAAACCGTCATGGGCATAGCCGCCGAAGGTGCTGACCGGCTGCTTGAACTTGCCCTCATAGGCGGCCTTGTAGGCGGTCACGACCGGCTTCTGGGCATCGCCCTCGGCCAGCTGGCCCGCGACCAGCAGCGCGGTGCCGGGCAGGCGCACGCCCTCGGCCGCATCCGCGCCCGCAAGCTCGATGAACCCGTCCGAGGCGACGCCATGCGACTGATACAGCGGCAGGTCGATCGCCAGCTGCTTGTAGTTGCGGGTCACGATGGACGGGCCCTGGCCGAAGCCCGGATTCAGCACCGCCTGCACGCCCTCGGCGTTCTTGATCTTGGTCAGCTGCGCCGTCATGTCGGCGTCCTTCGGATCATAGGTCTCGTCCGCGACGACCTCGATGCCGTAATCCGCCACCACGTCCTTGCATTGCGCCTGCATCGAGGCGCCGAACCCGTCGGTGCCCGAGATCATGCCGATCCTGGCGATGCCCTGCTTTTGCATGTCCTCGAAGATCTTCTGGCAGGCCATGCGGTCGGTATGCGGGGTC
The DNA here is from genome assembly GCF_000371965.1 of Paracoccus sp. N5. Classification (NCBI taxonomy): domain Bacteria; kingdom Pseudomonadati; phylum Pseudomonadota; class Alphaproteobacteria; order Rhodobacterales; family Paracoccaceae; genus Paracoccus; species Paracoccus sp. N5. The sequence goes on from NZ_AQUO01000003.1 coordinate 171,781, forward strand.
TTGAAGGTCCAGGGCTTGACCGGCTGGATGATGTCGATGGCGCCAGCCAGCGAGATGAAGGGAACCTCGGCATCCTCGGCCACGGCCAGGATCGACATGCTGGTGCCGGTCGTGGTGCCGCCGATGATGGCCTGCACCTCGTCATCCTCGATCAGCCGGGTGGCGAAGGTGCGCGCCTTGTTGGCGTCGCCGCCGTCGTCGTAAAGCACCAGCTCGACCGGCTGGCCGTTGATGCCGCCCTTGGCGTTCAGGTCTTCAACGAGCATTTCCAAGGTCTTGGCCTCGGGGTCGCCCAGGAACGCGGCCGGGCCGGTGGCCGAGACCGAGGCGCCGATCTTCAGCTCGGCGCTGGCGGCCGTGGCCAGGCCAAGCGCGATCAGGGCGGCCGGGGCGGCCGTCTTCAGGGTCGTCTTCATGGTTTTCTCCTCCCAGAGATCCTTGGTTCAGGCCGCCGCCGGCCGCCGCCACATGGCGCGGCGGAAACGGCTGGCGACGAAGGCGGTATCGGTCAGGCTGGCATTGCCGGCGGGGTTGGCCCCGGTGACGTGGAAGTCGCTGAAGGCCGCCGACTGGTTGACGAAGATATTGCCGGTCAGGTTCACCGACAGGTTGACGCCGGCCCCGGCAAAGGCGCGGGCCGCGCGGGCAATGCGGCTTTCGTCGGTGTCGTAAAGCGCGGCGGTGATGGCGCCCTTGCGCCGGGCCAGGTCGGCGGCGCGACGGATGCCCGCATCGACATCCGGCACGGCGATGACGAAGCCGATGGGGCCGAAGCATTCCTCCTCGGCCAGCGGGTCGCCGTCGTTCAGGGCCAGCAGCAGCGGCGTCGCGGTGCGCCCCTGCCCCAGCGGCGCGGAATCGCGGAAGGTTCGGCCGCGCGCCCGGGTCTCGGCGATGCGGGCCAGCGTGGCGGGGTTGGCGATGGCGCCGCAGACCCCGGCAGCACGGGCCGGGTCCGACAGCAGCTCGTCGATGGCGGCGGCGATGCCGCGGCCGACCTCGTCGAAGCTCTTGCGGCCCTGGTCGGTGTCGATGCCGCTTTCCGGCACATAGATGTTTTGCGGCGCCGTGCACATCTGGCCGGAATAGAGCGCCAGCGAAAATGCCAGATTGGCGCACATGCCGGCGAAATCATCGGTCGCGGCGATGGTGACGGTATTGACCCCGGCCTCTTCGGCAAAGATCTGCGCCTGCGTCGCGTGGCTGCGCAGCCAGGCCCCGAAAGCACCCGAGCCGGTATAGTCGATCAGCCGCACCGCCGGATCGGTGGCGAGCCGCTTGGTGATCTCGGCGCCCTTGCGGTCCACGGCCAGCAGCACCGAATCGGCGGGCAGGCCGGCCTCGGCCAGCACCGCGCGCAGGCTGCGCACGGCCAGCGCCAGCGGCAGCACCGCCGAGGGATGCGGCTTCACGATCACCGGATTGCCGGTGGCGAGGCTGGCGAAAATGCCCGAGTAGCTGTTCCAGGTCGGGAAGGTATTGCAGCCGATGGCCAGCGAAAGCCCGGCCGGCACCAAGGACCAGTGCTTTTCCAGCACGATGGGCGCGGCCTTGCCCTGCGGCTTTTCCCAGCGCGCGGTCGGGGCGAATCGGGTCATCTCGTCCCAGGCCATCGCCACGGCCTCCAGCCCCCGGTCCTGGGCATGCGGCCCGCCCGCCTGGAAGGCCATGGCAAAGGGCTGGCCGGTGGTATGCATCACCGCATTGCCCATCAGGAAACTGTCGCGGTTGAGCCGCACCAGCGCCTCGAGGCAGGCGCCCACGCGGGTCTCGGGCGCGGCCTCGGCCAGCGCCGGGGCAGCCGCCTGCGCCGCCGCGATCAGCGTGGACGCATCCGCCGCCGGATAGGTGATTCCCAGGGCGCCGCCAAAGGGCGAGACCTCGGCCCCGATCCAGTCCGATGCCGGATGGCCGGGCAGGTCCAGCCGCGAATCACGCAGGGCCGCGAAAGCCGCCGCGCCGTCCTCGCGCGCGGTTTCGCCATAGACCTTGCCGCTCGGCACCTCGGGGAAGGGCGTCCAGAACGCGCGCGAACGGGCCGCCGCCAGCGCGGCATCCAGCATGTTCCGATGGCGTTCGAAAAACTCGTCCAAAGCGTCCTCCCTCGCTTGCTCCAATTTATCATTGACCGGCCGGTCGGTTTATGCAACAAAAATTTTCAGGAGGCCCGGAGGAGTGGGCCTGGGAGCAACTCATGACGGAAACGGTCCTGACGGCCTTGGCCGATGGCGTGTTGGTTCTGACGCTGAACCGCCCCGAAAAACTGAATGCCTTCAACGCGAAGATGCACCTGGCCTTGCACGCCGGGCTGAAGCGCGCCCATGACGACGCGGCGGTGCGCGCCGTGCTGCTGACCGGCGCGGGTCGCGGCTTCTGCGCCGGGCAGGACCTGGGCGACCGCGATCCCGCGAACGCGACCGAGGCGCCGGACCTGGGCCAGACGCTGGAGAGCTATTACAATCCGACGATCCGGCTGATCCGCGCGCTGGAAAAGCCGGTGGTCTGCGCGGTGAACGGCGTGGCGGCGGGCGCCGGCGCCAATATCGCGCTGGCCTGCGACATCGTGCTGGCGGCGCAATCGGCGAAATTCGTGCAGGCGTTCTCCAGGATCGGGCTGGTGCCGGATGCCGGCGGCTCGTGGTCGCTGTCCCGCATCCTGGGAGAGCCGCGCGCCAAGGCGCTGACCCTGACCGCCGAGCCGCTGCCGGCCGCAAAGGCCGCCGACTGGGGCCTGATCTGGAAGGCCGTCGAGGACGCCCAGCTGATGGACGACGCCATGGCGCTGGCCAGGTCGCTGGCAGCCGGTCCGACGCTGGGCCTTGGCCTGACCAAGCAGCTGATCCAGGCCGCCGCCGACAACAGCCTGGACCAGCAGCTGGACCTGGAACGCGACGGCCAGCGCCGCGCCGGCCGCAGCGCCGATTATGCCGAGGGCGTCAGCGCCTTCCTGCAGAAACGCCAGCCGGAGTTCCGTGGCCGATGAAACCCGCAGCCGAAATGACCCCGCAGGAACTGGCCGAGGCCAGCGCCCGCGCCATGTGGAACGACGACAGCGCCAGCCAGCGTCTGGACATGAGCCTGGACCACATCGCCCCGGGCGAGGCGACGCTGTCCATGACCATCACCGCCGCCATGTCGAACGGCCACGGCAATTGCCACGGCGGCTATATCTTCACGCTGGCCGACAGCGCCTTCGCCTTTGCCTGCAACAGCTACAACCAGCTGACCGTGGCGCAGCATTGCGCGATCACCTATCTTGTTCCCGGCCGGATCGGAGACCGGCTGACGGCCACGGCACGCGAGGTTTCGCGGCGCGGCCGCTCGGGGATCTACGACATACGCATCACCAACCAGACGGGCGAGCATGTCGCCGAATTCCGCGGCCATTCGCGCACCGTCAAGGGAACCCACCTGCCGGGCTGACCCCCCGGACGCCGCTTTTGCATAGGGAGGAAGCCATGCAAGACCTGTCCCCGAACCGCAAGGAACTTGACCCGATCGAAACCGCCTCGCGCGACGAGATCGAGGCGCTGCAGTTCCACCGCATGAAGCGTTCCCTGAAGCATGCCTTCGAGAATTCGCCCTTCTACCGCAACCGCTTCATCCAGGCGGATGTGCATCCCGAGGATCTGAAGTCCCTGAAGGACATCGCGAAATTCCCCTTTACCGTCAAGCAGGACCTGCGCGACACCTATCCCTTCGGCATGTTCGCGGTGCCGCAGACCAAGCTGGTGCGCATCCACGGCTCGTCCGGGACCACGGGCAAGCCGACGGTGGTGGGCTATACGGCCGCCGACATCGACCATTGGGCGAACCTGATCGCGCGCTCGATCCGCGCCGCGGGCGGCCGGCCCGGCGACATGCTGCACAATGCCTATGGCTATGGCCTGTTCACCGGCGGCATCGGCGCGCATTACGGCGCCGAGCGGCTGGGCTGCACCGTGGTGCCGATGTCGGGCGGCATGACCGAACGGCAGGTGACGCTGATCGACGACTTCAAGCCGCGCATCATCATGGTCACGCCCAGCTACATGCTGTCGATTCTGGACGAATTCCGCCGCCAGGGTCTCGACCCGCGCCAAAGCTCGCTCGAGATCGGCATCTTCGGCGCCGAACCCTGGACCAACGCCATGCGCCAGGAAATCGAGGAAGCTTTCGACATGCACGCCGTCGACATCTACGGCCTCAGCGAGGTCATGGGCCCCGGCGTCGCCATGGAATGCGTCGAGACCAAGGACGGGCTGCACATCTGGGAGGATCATTTCTATCCCGAAATCATCGACCCGGTCACCGGCGCGGTGCTGCCGGACGGCGAGATGGGCGAGCTGGTCTTTACCACGCTGACCAAGGAAGCCCTGCCGATGGTGCGCTACCGCACCCGCGACCTGACCCGCATCCTGCCCGGCACCGCCCGCTCGATGCGGCGGATCGAGAAGATCACCGGCCGCAGCGACGACATGATCATCCTGCGCGGCGTCAACGTCTTCCCGACCCAGATCGAGGAGCAGATCCTGAAATGCGCGGGCCTGGCGCCGCACTTCCAGATCGAGCTCACGCGCGCGGGCCGCATGGACAACATGACCGTGCATGTCGAATGCGCCGAGGCGATGGCCGACGCCGATGCCCGCGCCAAATCCGCCAAGGAGCTGGCGCATCACATCAAGTCGGTGGTCGGCGTCTCGACCAGGATCGAGGTCAAGGATCCGAACGGCATCGCCCGCTCGGAAGGCAAGGCCAAGCGGGTGATCGACAACCGGCCCAAGGGTTGACGCCCCGTCGCGGGGCCGGGCATGACAGCGGCGGGAAAACCCGCTAAAGCGGCAGGGGGCCGGTCGGGCCCCCTGTGCCATTCGCGCCCCGGCGCGACGGAAGACCAGAAGACATGAGGACGGCATGGCTCGGACACGGGCGACGGATTTCGAGGAAAAACAGCGCGGATTGCTGGACAGCGCGGCCGAGGTCTTTGCCGAACTGGGCATGGAAAAGGCCTCGATGGCGCAGATCGCGGCCCATGCCCATGTCTCCAAGGCCCTGCTCTATCACTATTATCCCAGCAAGGACGCGCTGATCTTCGCCATCATCGCCACGCATCTGGAAGAGCTGGACGAGGCGATCGAACAGGCCGACGACGCCACCCTGCCGCCGCAGCAGCGGCTGCGCAAGCTGGTCGGCACGGTGCTGGAATGTTATCGCGGCGCCGACAACCAGCACAAGGTGCAGCTCAACGCCACCTCGGCGCTGTCGGACGAGCAGAAGGCCGAGATCCTCGCGCTGGAACGCCGCATCGTCAGGCATTTCGCGCTGGTGCTGCGTCAGATCAACCCCGACCTCGACGACCCGCAGCGCCCGCTGCTGACGCCGGTCACCATGTCGCTCTTCGGCATGATGAACTGGGTCTATATGTGGTTCCGCGACGGCGGCCGCATCACGCGCGAGGACTACGCCGACGTGGCGACCACCCTGATCCTGGAAGGCATCAAGGCGGTGCGCTAGGGCCTCAGGCCGCCAGCGCCGGCACGAAACCGGCGCTGCGGGCGGCCTCGGCGAAGGACTGCCGCGCCGCGCCGACCGGGACAAGGCAGTTCATCGCCGCCTCGACCTGGCGCAGCGCCTGGCCGCGGGCCGGGTCGGCCACCGGCCATTTGCGGCGCAGCCAGTAATGCGCCTGTTCGATGGTGCTGAATTTCTGCACGTCGCCCTCTGGCGAGACGACGAAGCTCAGGGGCGTGCCCCATTGGATCTCGATCATGGTGTTTCCTTGATGAAAAATGCTGTCCCGACCGCGCGGGGCCGCCGGTCGGACAAAAAGAAAGGCGGGGCCGACATCGCCGGCCCCGCCTTCATGCAATGTCGGTTGGCTTACGCCAGCGCCAGGTTCGTCGCCGATTCGCGGCCGTTGCGGTCACGCTCCAGGTCGAAGGTCACCGCCTGGCCGTCGTTCAGACCGCGCAGGCCGGCACGCTCCAGCGCCGAGATATGGACGAAAACGTCCTTCGAACCGCCTTCGGGGGCGATGAAGCCGAAACCCTTGGTGGCGTTGAACCATTTCACGGTGCCATTGGCCATCGTGTCATTCCTTATATAGATGCCGCTCGCGACATGCAGCGGCCCGGCAAAGCTGAAGATCGAAAGCTGAGCCGAAAGGAATCAGGTCCGAAAATAGGTATGCCGCCCCTATATAGCGCGGCATGACCCGGTTTTCGAGGGGGAAGGTGAAAATTATCTCCCCTCGGGCTTTTTCTTCTCCAGCGCGCCGCGCGACAGCCGGTCCACGAGCAGGGCGGCGGCGACGGCCGCCGCCACCAGCGCGATGGTCTGCATCGCGCCGGTCCACAGGCCCATCAGCCAGCAGAACCCCAGGCAGCAGGCCGACAGCACCGCCACCCGCAGCCCGGCGGCGAAGAAGGCCGCGACCGCGACCAGCGCGATCAGCCCATAGGGCGGCAGCGCCAGCAGTGCGGCCTCGATGGCGCCCAGCACCGCCTCGATCACCTGGGTGATCACCGCGAAGACGCCGTGGAAATTGGCATTCAGCCAGTCGACGACGGGGGCGAGAAAGGCTCCGGGATTGAAACTCATTTCGTCCTCGCAAGGCTTTGGGTGACGCGGTCCAGCACCATGGTCAGCACCACGATGGCGATCGAGGCATTGATCGAGGTGGCGATGTCCAGCGTGCGGATGGCGCCATAAATCGTCTCGCCAAGCCCGCCCGAGCCGACGATGCCGGCGATGACGACCATGCCGAAGGCCATCATCAGGCTTTGGTCACGCCGGCCATGATCGAGGGCAGCGCAAAGGGCAGCCGCGTCGCTTCCGGATTCGCCTCGGCAAAGCCCTTCTGCGCGATCCAGCAATGAGACTGCGGCGGCGAAGGTGCCCTTGGGGTCGGCCAGGAGCTCGGTGCCGAACTTCCGCGCCATCTAGGTCGGCTCCCACAGCGTTACGGCGATCCAGTCCTGGCGGTCGACAGCGGATTTCAGCGTGGCGGTCATGGCGGCGGGCGAGCCCTCGACCAGTTGCAGCTTCATGCCATAGGCATCGACCGCATCGGCAGCCTCGCGCATCAGCCCGGCGCCCGGCTCGATGCCGATAATCTTGCCGCCGAATTTATCGGCATTGTCGCTCAACTGCTCGATCGAAACGATCGGCACGTATTTCGGCACCGCGATGCCCCGGTAAAGCCCATGTTCTTGTTGCGGTTCCAGCAATCCTGCGCCACGCATCGGTCTGGCTGACCAGGATCTGCACGTCCCCTTGGCCAGCGCGGCATAGGCGATGCCCCATTCGGAAAACTCGGTCAACTCGACCGTATAGCCCTTGTCCTCCATCACCTTCCTGGTGATGCTCGAGATCGGCGTCAGATCCTCCCAGGCCTAGTGCCATCTTGATGATCTTGTCCTGCGCCAGCACGGGCGAGGCAAGCCCTCAGCGCCATGGCGTCGGCAAGGACGCTTTGAAAGTCTACGCATTTTTCCCTCCTCTGTCCGATGATCTTGCAGGCCCGGATGCAGCGGCCATGGCTGGCCACGCGCCGCGAAGGCATCGCGGCGGCCGGGCCCGTCCTGCGACGAGGCATGTTTGGAAAGCAAGGCACGTCTCAGGGCGCCCGGCGGTCAGCGGCGCGGGATGGGCAAAGACCAGCCGGCCGGGGACGATGGACTCGCGCACCATGTGGTGCCAGCCCAGCATCACCCCCTCGCCCGCCATGGCGGCGGCCATCAGCAGGCTGACCTTGTTCGTGGACAGACTGGCAGGCGCCTTGGCCCATTGGGCCCTTGGGCGCGAAACCATTCCGCCCAGCCCGGCGGCTGCCAGCCGATGGCATCGGCGCTCCAATGCCGGTCATGCAGATGCAGCAGGTTGACCCAGTTCAGGCTGCCGGGATCCTCGAACGGCCCGTGCCGGGCCAGGAATTCCGGCGGACAGACCGGCTGGGCAGTCTCGGGAACCCGAGCTGGAAGGCGTGATCGCGACGCTGAAGACCGCCGTCGCCGCCATCGTCGAGGGGAAATGACATGACCGATCTGCTGAGCACCGAGGACTACAAATCCATCGCCGCCGGGCTGTCTTTCCCGACACAGGCCTTCATCGACGGTGCCTCCCGCCCGGCGCTGTCGGGCCAGACCTTCGCCACCACCAACCCGGCCACGGGCGAGGCGCTGGCCGAGATCGCCGCCTGCGATGCGCGGGACGTGGACCTGGCCGTCGCGGCCGCCCGCGCCGCCTTCGAGGACGGCCGCTGGTCCAGGCTGCATCCGGGCGAGCGCAAGCATGTCCTGCTGCGCCTGGCCGCGCTGATGGAGGAGAATGCCCGCGAACTGGCGGTGCTGGAAAGCCTCGACGCTGGCAAGACCATCTTCGACTGCGAAACCGTGGACGTGCCGGAAACCATCCATGTCCTGCGCTAGCACGCGGAACTGATCGACAAGATCTACGATCAGGTCTCGCCCGCATCCGACAACCACATCGCCATGATCCTGCGCGAACCGGTCGGCGTCGTGGGGCTGGTGCTGCCCTGGAACTTCCCGCTGCTGATGCTGGCCTGGAAGACCGGCCCGGCGCTGGCCGCGGGCTGTTCGGTGGTGCTGAAGCCGGCGGCGGAGACCACGCTCAGCACGCTGCGCGTCGCGGAACTGGCGGCCGAGGCCGGGCTGCCGGCGGGCGTCTTGAACATCGTCACCGGCTCGGGCTCCGCGGTGGGCGAGCCGCTGGGCCGGCACCCGGGCGTCGACATGGTCAGTTTCACCGGCTCGACCGCGACCGGGCGGCGCTTCCTGCATTACTCGGCCGACAGCAACCTCAAGGAGGTGGTGCTGGAACTGGGCGGCAAGAACCCTGCGTGGTGCTGGACGATGCCGAGGACCTGGACGCGGTGGCGGCGCATGTGGTGAACGGCGCCTTCTGGAACATGGGGCAGAACTGCTCGGCCGGCTCGCGGCTGATCGTGCAGCGGGGCATCAGGGACCGGCTGCTGGAGAAGGTGCGCAGCACGCTGACCGGCATCGGCGCGGCCGAACTGCTCTGCGGCCGGACCAGCCCGGTCACGGCCTTCTTCGCCGCCGAGGCCGAGCCCAGCCGCCTGCCGCCGCATCCCTTCGACACCATCGGCGCAAACGCCTATATGCGCTGGAAGGAATGGCAGGCACGGCAGGAATAAGCCTTCTGAGGGCGGAGCGTCTTGGGTCGCGCCGCCCGTTGTCCATGCGCGCCATTGTAGCGGACCGCTCCGTCCCCTTGCGCTCAGGCAGCCACCCCTTGGCCCGACAGGCTAGCGGGCGAAGCCGCTGACATGGGGCAGCCAGGTCGACAGCGCCGGCACGAAGGTCAGAATCAGCAGCGCCGCCATCGCCGCGAAGAAGAAGGGCGGCAACTCGCGGATCAGCGCCGAAGGCCGCTGCTTGGTGGCCGAGGCCACGACGAAGATCAGGCTGCCGACCGGCGGCGTCATCAGCCCGAAGGTCAGGTTGACGATGACGATGATCGCGAAATGATCCGCGGCGATGCCCAGGCTGTGCGCGATGGGTGCCAGGACCGGGACCAGGATCATCACCCCCGGCAGCGGGTCCATGAACATGCCGAAGACCAGCAGCAGCAGGTTCACCATCAGCAGGAAGGCGATCGGCGACAGGTCCATCGCGATCACGGCATCGGCCATGGCCTGCGGCACGCCCTCGATGATCAGCACCCAGGCAAAGGCGCGGGCGGCGGCCAGGATCATCAGCACCGCGACCGACATGATCGCCGAGCGCAGGAAGGCGCCCCACAGGTCCGCCCAGCTGAACCCGCGATAGACAAAGGCCGAGACCACGACGGCATAGAACACCGCCACGACCGAGGCCTCGGTCGGCGTGAACAGCCCGGCGCGGATGCCGCCGACGATCAGCACGATCAGCAGCAGCGCCGGCAACGCCGCGCCGGTGTTGAGCAGCATCTGCCGGACCGGCGGGCGCGGCTCGAGGCTGCGATAGTCGCGCTTGCGGCTGATCCCCCAGTTCACCAGCGCGATCAGCCCCGAGATCAGCAGGCCGAGCAGCAGGCCGGCCATGAACAGCGACCCGACCGAGACATTGCGGTCCTGCAGCGCATAGATGATCATGGTGATCGAGGGCGGGATGATCGGATCGACCACCGAGACCGAGATGGTCAGCGCCCCGGCATAGCCCTTGGAATAGCCCGACCGCTCCATCATCCGCGCCATCATCGCCCCCGGGCCGGCGGCCGAGGCCAGGGCCGAACCCGAGATGCCCGCGAACAGCGTCCCGGTCAGGATGTTGGCATAGCCCAAGCCCCCGCGCAGATGGCCGACGAATTGCGAGGCAAAGCGCAAGAGCATGCGCGAGATCGCCCCGGTGGACATGATCTCGGCCGCGAGGATGAAGAAGGGCACGGCCAGCAGCGGAAAGCTGTCGAGGCCGGTGAACATTTCCTTGACGACCACGACCATGGGATAGCGCCCGCTGATCGCCACGGCGGCAAAGGCCGACATCGCCAGCGCGAATGCGACAGGCACCCCGATCACCATCAGGATCAGGAAGGCGGCGACCAGGATCTCAACCAACGGCGGCCTCGTCCGAATGTTCAAGCCCCGCGCGCAGATAGCGCGGCGCGATCAGCGCCAGATGCACGATCAGCAGGGCGAAGCCCACGGGCATCGCGGCATAGACCCATTTCATCGGCACGCGCAGCGCCGCGGATTTCTGCACCGACATCCGGCCCATGTAATCCAGCCCGACCCAGACCATGAAGCCGAAAAAGCCGAACAGCAGCAACAGGATGACCCCCCGCAGGACGCGCTGGCCCTGCGTCGGCAGCGCCTCTTGCGCATTGGTGATGGCGGCATGCGCCCCCTCGCGCAGGGCCAGCCCCGCGCCCAGGAAGGTCACCCAGATCATGGCGTAGCGCGCCACCTCGTCCGCCCAGGTCAGCGAGTTGCCGGTCAGGTAGCGGCCGGCGACGTTCCAGCCCAGGATCAGGGTCATCGCCATCAGCGCCAGCACCAGCACGGCACCGTTCACAGCGACGAAGGCGCGTTCGATCCGGCGCATGGCCGCCTACTCGACCGCGCTGATGCGGTCCATCAGCTCCTTGCCGAACTGGGCCTCGTAGGATTTGTAGGGCTCGGCCAGCGCCTCGCGGAACGCCGCCTTCTGCTCGGGCGTCAGCTCGTTCACGGTCATGCCCTGTTCCTGCATCGACGCCACGCCCGAGGCATCGACCTCGTCGACATAGGCGCGCATGGCGACCACCGCGTCCTTGGCGGCCTTCTGGAAGGCGGCCTGCTGCGTCTCGTCCAGCCCGCCCCAGAGCGAGGGCGACACCAGGATGATGGTCGAGGAATAGACGTGCCCGTCCAGCGTCAGGTTCTTCTGGACCTCGTTCAGCTTGGCCGAGACGATCACCGACAGCGGGTTTTCCTGGCCGTCGATGGCGCCCTGTTCCAGCGCGCCGATCACCTCGGGCCAGGCCATGGGCGTGGGCGCGGCGCCAAGCGCGCGGAAGGCCTCGATATGGATCGGGTTCTCCATGGTGCGGATCTTGAGCCCGGCCATGTCCGCCGGAGTCTCGATCGCGCCGCGGTTCGAGGTGATGTGGCGGAAGCCCTGCTCGCCCCAGGCCAGCGCATGCAGGCCGGCATCGTCGAATTTCGCCAGCATTTCCTGGCCGATCTCGCCGTCCAGAACCTTGCGGGCATGATCCTTGTCGCGCAGCAGGAAGGGAATGCCCAGCACGCCGACCTCGGGCACGAAATTCGTCAGCGTGCCGTCCGAGGCGATGGTCATCTCGACCGTGCCCAGTTGCAGCCCCTCGAGCACCTCGCGTTCCCCGCCCAGGCCCGACGAGGGGAAATGCCGGAAGGTGAAGGCATCGCCCAGGCTTTCCTTGAGGGAGGCTTCGAAAGCCTTGGCGCCGGCGCCGTAATGGCTGTCCTCGGCCAGCGCATAGCCGATCTTGATCTCTTGCGCGGCGGCGGGCAGGGCGAATACGGCACCGAGCAGCGATGCAACCAGAACGTGTTTCATTGCGAGCTTCCTCCCATGGTCGGGTCGGGGTCTAGCGCGATACCGTGACTTGGCGCAATCCCAAAGCCGCCGTGGCGCGGTCCCGCGCAAGATCATTTCGCGGGGATCACTTCACGGATGCGCGGCAGGCTGGAGCGCCGTTCCCGGTGTCGGTTCGACCCGGATGCGGCGGCGCTTGGCATCGCTCTCCGGCGGCAGGCCGGCGTGAAAGGTCAGCGCGGGCAGGACGGCCCCCATCTGCCCTGCCAGCGCGGCCAGGCTGGCGCGCAGCGCCGCCTCGACCCCCGGCGCGGCGCCGTCCAGCCACAGGTGCAGCACCCTGCCGCGCTGGATGATGCGATAGTCGCGCAGGCTTTGCGGCAGGCAGGCGATGGCGGTGCGGATCGCCTCGGAGGGGACCATGCGCGGTCCCGTGGCCGAGACCCACCACAGCATGTCATCCTCGCGCCCCTCGATCCGGGCGATGCGCTGGCTGGCACAGCCGCAGGGGCACGGCCGGGGATCGGGGATCAGCACGTCGTTCAGGCGATAGTTCAGGATCGGCAGGCTCTCGCGGGTGAAGTCGTGGATGATCGGGCAGAAGGCACCCGTCGCCGGGTCGATCACATCGCGGTCGATGCGCAGCCAGCGTTCGTTCAGATGCAGGCTGCCGGCGCGGCAGGTCATGGCCAGCACGCCCTCGGTCGCCTGATAGACCTGGTCGACGCGGATGCCGAAGGCGGCCTCGATCAGCGCCACATCCTCGGGCGACAGCGTCTCGGCGACCGAGATCACCCGGCGCGGCGCCAGCCGGATCCGGCCCGCCGCCTGCCGCTCGGCCAGCATGGCCAGCACCCGCGCCGGCGCGATCAGGACCGAAGGGGCCAGTTCCGCCAACCGGGGCATCTGCGCATCCAGCGGCGCCAGCAGGTCGAAGAAGGCAAAGCGGACCAGCGGATTCGACAGCCCGCGATACAGCGCATTGTCGGCGCGCATGAAGAACGCGATGCGCTGGCGGCGCCGCAACTCCGGCCAATAGCGCCCCAGCATGATCGCGGCCCAGAGCCGCCTTTCGCGCGGCGTGGCCAGGAACAGCCCGCGCTGGCCCGAGGTGCCGGTGGACAGCCCGACCGAGACATCGCCGATCAGCGGGCGGAAATCGCGGCTGGTCTCGGCGCGGATGGCGATGCGCATCGCCCTGTCGCGGTCGATGCCGCAGGTGTTGACGGCCGAGAATTCCGCCATCAGCCGGGCCTTGCCCATGCGCGGCAGCGTCTCCAGCGGCAGGTCCGCCATGCCGCGATAGAAGGGCGAACGCGGCATGACCCGGGCGCGAAAGCGGCGGAAGCCGGCAGCGTGATGCGCCTCGATGGCGGCGCGCGAGGCAAAACCGCCGCCATAGCGGCTGTGCAGGAATGCGGTCAGGCTCATCTTGCGGTCTCGGGACAATGCGAGGGGTCGATGGTGATGTCGGGGCGGCGCTGCATCAGCGCGCGCAGCCGGGCAAAGGTGCGGCGATAGGCATGCGCATCACCCAGCCGGGCCAGCACCGGGCCGGGCGGCAGCCGGTTGGCGCGCAAGAGCGCCCGGCCATAGGCGGCATCGGCGACCAGGAAGCGGGCGGCCTCGGGCAGCCACAGGCCCATTTGCCCGGTGCCATGGCCCGGCAGCGGCACCGCGATCAGGCGGCCATCGCCCAGCAGGTCGCGGCCCTGCGGAAACTCGGGCAGGCCGGTGGCGATCTGCGCGCAGGCCTCGACCGGCTGCGGATCGCGGGCCCGGATCGCGTCGCGCAGGCGGGCCGGGCAGCCTGCGCGCAGGCTGGCAAGGTCTCCGGGCGCATGCAGCGCTGCGATGGCCTCGGCCGAGGCCATGACCGGAATGCCGGCCGGCAGGTCGATCAGCCCGGCGCTGTGGTCGGCATGCATATGGGTCAGGAACACCCGGTCCGGCAGGCGCGGCAATTGGCGCAGCAGCCGTTCCCCGTCCGGCAGGCGAACCGGCGTCAGCCAGCGATAAAACCGCGCCGGAAAGCCGCGCGTCGCGGCAAAGAACGCCGGCCCATAGCCGCAATCCACCAGCACGCAGGCGCTTTCGGTCTCGACCAGCGTCGCCAGGGCTGGAAAGGTCGCGAAGCCCGCGCCCGGCAATCCCGCGCCCCAGGCCGGGGCGCGGCATGCGCCGATCTTCAGCGTGGTCAGGCGAAGCATTCCGCCACCCCCTGCCGGAACCCGACCTGCGGACGATAGCCCAGCTCGCGCCGCGCGGCCGAGATGTCCAGCGTCAGGCTGCTGCCCAGCGAGGCCACGGCCTGCAGCGTCAGCCGCGGCTCGGCCCCGCCGCGCGCGCGGGCCACGGCCTCGGAGGCGCCGGCCAGCCAGCGCGCCAGCCCATAGGGCAAGGGCAGCCCGCGCAGCCGCAGCCCGCTTTCGCGCGCGATCATCGCCGCCAGCTCGCGAAAGCGGAAGGCCTCGCCCGAGGTGATGTTCCAGACCCCGCCGCGCGGACCCGAGGCGGCCAGGATCATCCCCCGCGCCGCGTCGTGCCGATGCGTCAGGTCGATCAGCGCCTGCCCGCCCCGGATCATCGGCACCCGGCCCCGCCGCATGGCCAGGATCACCCGCGGCAGCAGCGCCCGGTCGTGGCGGCCATAGATGGCGCGCGGCCGGATCGCGGTGCAGGTCATGGCGCCGGCGTGGCCCAGCACCATCCGCTCGGCGATCCGCTTGCTTTCGGCGTAAAGCGACAGCGGCCGGGCCGGCAGCGGCGCATCCTCGGCCAGGTCCAGCCTGTCGGTGCCGTCGGCATAGATGCTGGGGGACGAGGCAAGGACGAAGCGCTTGACCCCTGCCCGCTCGGCCGCGTCCAGCAACCGCCGGGTCGCCAGCACATTGGCGGCGTGGAATTCGTCCCGCGTGCCCCAGGCGGAACTGCGCGCGGCGCAATGGAACACCACGTCGATGCCATCGACCAGCGGGGCCAGGTCGGCATGGGCCAGGTCGGCAGCGCGAAAGCCCGGCAGCGCCACGGGCTGGCGCGCGGTGGTGCCGACGTCCCAGCCATGCAGCGCCAGCTGCTCGACCAGCGCGCGGCCCAGGCAGCCGCTGGCCCCTGTCACCAGCGCGCGCATCAGAACCGCACCATCATGCCGCCCAGCGAGATGCCGGCCGAGGTGCCCATCAGCAGCGCCGTATCCCCGCGCAGCAGCCGGCCCGAGCGCACCGCGTGATCCAGCGCCGTCGGGATCGAGGCCGCGATCTGGTTGCCGGTGCGGGCAAAGATGTCGATC
The DNA here is from genome assembly GCF_000371965.1 of Paracoccus sp. N5. Taxonomy (NCBI): domain Bacteria; kingdom Pseudomonadati; phylum Pseudomonadota; class Alphaproteobacteria; order Rhodobacterales; family Paracoccaceae; genus Paracoccus; species Paracoccus sp. N5. The sequence goes on from NZ_AQUO01000003.1 coordinate 187,069, forward strand.
ACCCGCTCGGACGGCAGCCACAGGTTGCGGGTCGCATGCTGCAAGGCCTGCGCGCTGGCCTGGTGCGGGATGACGCAGCCGATGCTGCCCAGGCCCACCCCCGCCTTTTTCAGCAGCCTTTGCAGAAAGCGCGGCAGGTGGCGCGAGGCCAGCTTGAACGCCTTGCCGCCATCCATGTGGAAACGGTCCTCGCCCGGCGCGATGCCGCGGGCCGGGTTGACCCGCGTGCCGCCCGCCGCCAGCACGCAGGCATCATGGCCATGGGCGAAGGTCTGGAAATCATGCGCCAGCACCGCGCCCTTGCCGCCGGCCTCGACCACCACCGCCGCGGCGCCGTCGCCAAAGATCGCGGCTGCCTCGGGGCGGTTCCAGTCCAGCCCGACCGAGGCGATGTCCGAGGAAAACACCAGCACCCGCCGGGCCCGGCCGCATTGGACATGCATTGCCGCAAGGTCCAGCGCCTGCAGGAAGCTGAGGCAGGTCGCGTTCACGTCAAAGGCCGGGATGCCCGACCGGCCCAGCCCCAGCCGCTCTTGCACCAGCGTCGCGGTCGAGGGGATCGGCTGCTCCATCACCCCGCAGGCGCCCAGGATCAGGTCCAGGTCGCCGGCGGCGCAGCCCGCCATGTCCATCGCCCGCCGCGCCGCCTCGGCCGCCATGAAGGATGTGGTCTCATCCGCCGAGGCGACATGGCGCGCGGCGATGCCGAAACGCGCCTCGCAGTCGCCGCGGGCCCAGCCCATGCGGTCGTCGATTTCGGTGGAATGCAGGACCGTCTCGGGCAGGTAACTGCCGGTCCCGGTAATCGTGAGCTTGATCGGAGGCATCTTCTCGCACCATTATTGAACAATGTTCATTAACCTTGACAACGCCGCCGAGTCCTGTCAAGCGTATTTTTGAACATAGTTCAGGAACGCCATGGCCAGACCCAGACAATACGATCACGACGCATTGCGGACCCGCACGATCGAGGCCGCCAAGCTGCTGCTGGAAGAGGGCGGCCCGGCGGCACTGACCGCCCGCGCCCTGGCCAGCGCGGTCAAGACCACGCCGGGCACGATCTACAACCTCTTCGACAGCATGCATGCCGTGCTGCAAGAGGTGAACCGGCAGGCGCTGGTCGATCTGGCCATCGCCGTGGATGCGGTGCGCGAGACCGATCCGCGCGCGCGGCTGCTGGCGCTGGCCGAGGTCTATGTCACCTTCATGCTGGACCGCCGCGCGGTCTGGCGCGCGCTGTTCGAGGGGCCGCGCATCTCGAACAATTTTCCCGACTGGTACCTGGCCCAGATCGACGGGCTGATCGGCCGCATCACCCAGCCGGTCGCGGCGCTGCGGCCCAAGGGCGACCCGCGCCTGCTGGCCGAGCAATTGCTGCTGTCGGTGCATGGCATCGTCGCGTTGGCCGCCATCGACCGGCTGGATCTGATCACCCGGCAGAAGCCGATGGACCTGGCCCATGCGGCGGTCGAGCGCATGATCGCCGCCATCCGCGCCGGGGCCGAGTGAACGCCATGCGCGGCGCGCTGATCCTGGGCTCGGCCCGCTGCGGCTCGACGCTGGTGTCGCGGATCCTGAACGCGCATCCAGCGGTGCTGTCGGTCTCGGAACTGTTTGCCGCCGTCGGACACAACGCCTTTCGCCCGGCGCATCCGGACGGCACGCGGTTCTGGGCGCATCTGGCGACGCCCTCGCGCGCCATGGCCCAGGTGGCCAATCCCGATGCGGCGCCGTCCGAGTTCCTCTATGGCCGGATCGCCGCGCCGGCGCATGACCCGTGGCATTGCCCGCCGCTTCTGGCCGTGACGCTGCCGCATCTGACCGACGCGCCCGATGCCCTGTTCGACGCGCTGGCCGAAGCGATGCGCGCGCGGCCCCCGGCCCCGCTGGCCGCGCATTACCGGGCGCTTTTCCAGGCCATGGCGGACCGGCTCGGCACCCGCGAGATCTGGGTCGAACGCTCCGGCGGCTCGCTGGTGGCCTCGGCCACGCTGCGCGCGATGTTTCCCGATGCGGCGCTGGTGCTGCTGCTGCGGGGCGGGCCGGACACGGCCCTGTCGATGCGCGACTATCCCGCCGCGCGGCTGGCGATCTGGTGCTGGCGCAGGCTGGGGCCGCTGGGCCTGGACCTGCTGCACCCGCGGCGGCATTTCGGACGCGGCGCGGCCTGGAGCCTGGTCGCCGCGCTTGGCGGAGGCTGGGCGATCCGGCGCATCGTCGCGCGCCGCCCCAGCCTGGCGGATGCCGGCGCCTTCTGGTCCGCCCTGACGATCCGCGGCCTGCAGGGCCTGGGCGACGCCCGGCCGCTGGTCCTGCGCCACGAGGACCTGTTCCGCGATCCGCGCGACAACATCGAACGGCTGGGCCGGCACCTGGGCATCGACATCGCGCCCGACTGGCTGGAGCGAACCGCCGCCATGCCGCAGCGGCGCCCGTCGCGCCTCGACGCCCTTTCGCGCGCCGAGCGGGACGAGATCGAACGCGCCTGCGCACCCGGCGAGGCGGCTCTTGCCGCCGCCCTGGCGGCATTGCCGGCTCGCTGATCCCGGCACGGCTCTCGAAGGCATGGACAAGGCCGAGCGACCGTCTTGCGCAGGCGGCGCCGCGGCAGATCCCGAAGCGGAAATTCTTCACCACCGCGGGAACATTTCCCGGAAACCCGCATCCAATCCGGCATGAGCCCTGGTGACGGGCTCGGATCGGAAAGGAAACGACATGCGTATCATCGTCCCGCTCGTCTTCGCCGCCTTTGCCACCGCAGGCATGGCCTGGGCTGACACGGCCTCGACCACCGCGCCGCCGGCGGCGCCCTTTGCCCAGGTCAGCAAGCTGGTCGCGCTGCCCGACTTCATCCCCGGCCTCGGCACGCTTTACGTCGATCCGGCCAGCCTGCCCGCCGGGCCGTTCCTGGCCTATGACCACGACGGCAAGCTTTCGGCGACGGTCTATATGGTGCCGCTGGACGACCTGAAAAACGGCAGCGGCTTCAACGATCTGCCGCTGGGCGAGGATACGGTGACCAGCGTCGACATCTATTACAACGCCGGCCATCCGGGCGTCGAGAAACCCCATGCCCATGTCGTGCTGTATCACGACGCCGGCGCGCGCGACAGGCTGGCGCAATGAGGCTCGGCCGCCGCCATCTGCTGGTCCTCGGCGGCGGTCTCGCCGCCCTTGGCCCGCTGGCCGGCCACGCCGGCAAGGCCGCGGGGTCCGAGGAGATCGCCATGCGCGGCACCCCGCGCGGCGAAAGGGTCTGGTTCTCGCCCCAGGGGCTGGCGGTGGCGCCGGGCACGGTCCTGCGCTTCGTGAACCGCGATCCCGGCAACAGCCATACGACCACCGCCTATCACCCGGCCCTGTTCGACCGCCGCCGCCGCATTCCGGCCGGCGCCCAGCCCTGGGACAGCGGTTTGCTGTTGCCGGATCAGGCGTTCGAGGTCACGCTGACCCTACCCGGCGTCTATGACTATTATTGCCAGCCGCATGAAATGGCCGCGATGGTCGGGCGGATCGTGGTGGGCCGGCCCGGCAGCCCCGGCTGGGAGGGCGTGGCGGCGGACAGCGAGGATCTGATGCCCGAGGTTCTGGCAGCCTTCCCGAGCCTCGACGCGATCCTCGCCACCGGCCGGACCGAGGCGGAGGGCGCGACATGATCCGCGCCCGCCCCCTTGCCAAAGCGCAGGACGACCCCGACTGGCAGCTGGTCGCCGCCGCCCGCGCCCGCGACGAGGCGGCGATCCGCGAGCTGGTGCGGCGGATGAACCCGCGCCTGTTTCGCATCGCCCGCGGCATCCTGCCCTCGGACGCCGAGGCCGAGGAGGCGGTGCAAGAGGCCTATCTTGCCGCCTTCACCCACCTTGACGGCTTTCGCGGCGAGGCGCGCTTTTCCACCTGGATCAGCCGGATCACCATCAATGCCGCCCGGATGCAGGCCCGCCGCCGGCGCCCCGACAAGGATCACAGCGTGAGCGATGAGACCAGCCCCCCGGCCGATGTGCTGACATTCCCCGGCGCCGAAACCGCCGAGGCCGGCGCCGCCCGCCACCAGATCCGCGGCCTGCTCGAAGAGGCGCTGAGCCGCCTGCCGCCCGAACTGCGGCTGCCCTTCCTGCTGCACGAGGTCGAGGGCCAGCCGATCCCGAGCATCGCCCGCGACCTGGGCCTGAACCCGATCACCGTGCGCACGCGGCTGTTTCGCGCCCGTCGCCGGCTGCGCCAGGCATTGGAGACGCGGCTGCGCGGCGGTTTCGATACGGTCTTTCCCTTCGACGGCGCCCGTTGCGCCCGCATGGCGGATCGGGTGATCGCGGGTCTGAGGGCGCGCTGACCGGGGAAGGCGCCAAGGCAAAGCGCGAACGGCCCTCGCCGCCGTCCATGAAGCGCGCGCCGCCGCCGGCCCGGATTCCCGGCCTTGCCAGCGCGGGTGCAGGGCGCTATGGCGAAGCCGTCGGTTTCCGCAAGGAATTGAAAGGGAATCCGTCGGGGTCAAGGCCCCGAACCGGAACTGCCCCCGCAACTGTAGGCGGCGAGCAGGATGCGAAACAGCCACTGTGGCCCCGTGCCATGGGAAGGCCGCGTCCCTGCCGTGACCCGTCAGTCAGGAGACCTGCCGGCGCAATGACCAACCCGGGCGGTGGGCCCGGACGGGGTTTGCTGCCGGCACCGCCTGCCCTGCATGCCTGTCCATGCCCTGCGCCTGCCCATGATGCAGCGGAAGGGACCATCATGCTGAGATACACCACGGCGATTGCCGTCACCTTTGGCCTGGCGCCGATGGCGCTGGCCGGCACCGAATACCCGCTGACCCTGACCAGTTGCGGCCACCCGGTGACCTTCGACAAGGCGCCCGAGAGCGTGGTCAGCGTCGGGCAAAGCACGACCGAGATCCTGTATATGCTGGGCCTGGCCGACAAGGTCGCGGGCACGGCGCTGTGGATCAACCCGGTGCTGCCGGAGTTCGAGGAAGCCGATGCCAAGGTCGAGCGCCTCGCCGACAACGCCCCGAGCTTCGAGAGCGTGCTGGCCAAGCGGCCGGAGCTGGTCGTCACCGCCTATGAATGGATGATCGGCCCGCAGGGCGCGGTCGGCACCCGCGAGATGTTCGACGACGCGCAGATCCCGAGCTGGATCATGCCCACCGAATGCGTCGGCAAGGACAACAGCCAGAGCATGGACGGCGCGCGCATGGTGATGTTCGACACCGCGCTGCTCTATCAGGGCATCACCGAACTCGCGACGATCTTCGACGTCTCGGCGCGCGGCGCCGAGGTGGTCGCCGAGCTCAAGGCGCGCGAGGCGGCGGCGGTCGAGAAGGCCGGGCGCCTGGGCCTGCCCGAGAATGTCTCGGGCGTGTTCTGGTATTCCTCGGCCGATATCGAGATCGACCCCTATGTCGCCGGCGTCAACGCCGCGCCGGGCTGGATGCTGTCGAAGCTTGGCGTGAAGAACGTCGTGCGCTCGCAAGAGGAATGGCCGACCGTCGGCTGGGAAACCATCGCCAAGGCCGACCCGAGCTTCATCGTCGCGGCCGAGATGGACCGCCGCCGCTTTCCGGCCGACGACATCGCGGTCAAGCGCGCCTTCCTGACCTCGGACCCGGTGACGCGCCAGATGCAGGCCGTCCGGCATGACCGCATCGTCACCCTGCCGGCCAATGCCATGGACCCTTCGGTGCGCACGATCTACGCGCTGGAGACGCTGGCCGATGCGCTGGCCGGGTTCGACCTGAAATGAAGGTGCGCGCCGCGACCGCCGGACGCGCGCGGGACTGGTTGTGGCTGGCGCCAGCGGCGCTGGTCGCGGCGCTGATCTTCGGCACGGTGGTAGGCGAGACGCGGATCCCGCTTGCCACCGTCATCGAGGTGCTGGCGGCCAAGGCGGGGCTTTCCTCGGCGGCGCCCGACCCGATCGACGCCAGCGTGATCTGGCATTACCGGCTGTCGCGCGCCGTGGTCGCGGCCTGCGGCGGCGCCAGCCTCGCGCTCTCGGGGCTGATCCTGCAGGCCTTGCTGCGCAACCCGCTGGCCGAGCCCTATCTGCTGGGCATTTCGGCCGGGGCCTCGACCGGGGCGGTGCTGATCGCGGTCGCGGGGCTCGGCGCCGGGCTGGTCGGCATGTCGGCCGGGGCCTTCGCGGGCGCGCTGACCGCCTTCGCGCTGGTGGCCGCGCTGGCGCGCATGGCAGGCGGCGGCACCGGGTTGCGCGGCGCAGGGGTCATCATCCTGGCGGGCATCGCCGGCTCGCAGATGTTCAACGCGCTGACCGCGCTGATCATCGCGCAATCGGCCAGCGCCGAGCAGGCCCGCGGCATCATGTTCTGGCTGCTGGGCAATCTTTCCGGCGTGCGCTGGCCGGACACCTGGCTGGCGCTGCCCGTGGCAGCGCTGGGGCTGGCGGTGACGCTGTGGCACGCCCGCGCGCTCGACGCCTTCGCCTTCGGCGCCGAGAGCGCCGCCGCGCTTGGCATCGACCTGCGGGTCACGCAGGCGGTGCTGATCGGCACGGCGGCGCTGATCACGGCGGTCATGGTCTCGATCGCCGGGGCCATCGGCTTTGTCGGGCTGGTCGTGCCGCATGCCATGCGCTTCCTCGTCGGCAGCCGCCATGCCCGGCTGGTCCCGGCGACGGCGCTGGCGGGCGCGGTGTTCCTGGTGCTGTCCGACGTGGCGTCCCGCATCGTCCTGCCCGGCCAGGTGCTGCCCATCGGCGTCATCACCGCGCTGGTCGGCGCGCCCGCCTTTGCCGTGGTCATGGTCCGGGGACGGCAGCGATGACGCCGGTGCTGGAGGTCAGCCGCGCCCGCCGCCGGATCGCGGGCCGCGACATCGTCGCCGATGTCAGCCTGGCCCTGCGCCCGGGCGAGATGCTGGGCTTGGTCGGCTCCAACGGCTCGGGCAAGTCGACGCTGCTCAGCCTGATGGCCGGGCTGATCCGCCCCGACAGCGGCGAGATCCGGCTGCAGGGCCAGCCGATGGCGCGATTGCGCCGCCGCCAGATCGCGCAGCGGCTGGCGCTGGTGGCGCAGTCGGCCGAGACCGGCGACCGCCTCTCGGTCCGGGACGCGGTCGAGCTGGGCCGCACGCCTTGGCTTGGACCGCTGCGGCCCTGGGGGGCCCGGGACGACGCGGCAGTTGCCGCCGCGCTCAAGGCGGTCGGCATGGCGCATCTGGCCGCGCGCGACTGGTCCACGCTGTCGGGGGGCGAGCGCCAGCGCGTCCATATCGCCCGCGCCCATGCGCAACAGCCGCGCATCCTGCTTCTGGACGAGCCGACCAACCACCTGGACATCCACCACCAGCTTGGCATCCTCGACCTGGTCGAGGCGCTCTCCGTCACCACGGTGATCGCGCTGCATGACCTGCACCACGCGCTGCGCTGCGACCGGGTGCTGGTGATGCAGGCCGGCCGCTGCGTGGCACTGGGACCGCCCGCCGAGATCCTGACCCCGGCGCTGATCCGCCGGATCTTCGGGGTCGAGGCCGAGCTGATCCCCCACCCCGGCGGCGGCCGTCCGGTCTTCGCCTTCCAGCGCCTGTCGTGAAAGGACAAACCATGCTGCTGCGTGCCGCCCTGCTGGCCTGCCTGCTTCCCGCCGCCGCCCTGGCCGAGACCCATGAGGTCAGGATGCTGAACCGCAACGCCACCGGCCCGATGCCCTTCGAGCCCGAATACCTGGTGATCGCGCCCGGCGACACGGTGAAGTTCATCGCCGCCGATCCGGGCCACAACGCCGCCAGCATCGCCGGCATGATCCCCGAGGGCGGCGCGAAGTTCATCGGCAAGATCGACGAGGAGATCGCGGTGACGCTGGATGCGCCCGGCATCTGGGGCATCAAATGCTCGCCGCATTACACCATGGGCATGGCGATGCTGATCCAGGTCGGCGACACCCCGGCGACCAGGGCCGACCTGCCGGCCGACCTGCCCGAAGCCGCCCGGCAGCGGATGCTCGACATCCTCGCGCGCCGGAAATGACGCATCGAACCCGCGGCGGCGCACCATGGCGGAAAACTGCCAGATGAGGGCGCCACCGCAGCCAAGGTTGATGTTCGGCGCCATCCTCCACATCTTGGGACCAGGCAGCGACAGGAGAGGTCATGAGCGACGACTATGCCCCGCCCAGGGTCTGGACATGGGAAAAGGAAAGCGGCGGCCAGTTCGCCAGCATCAACCGGCCCGTTGCCGGGCCGACGCATGACAAGGACCTGCCGGTCGGCAAGCATCCCTTGCAGCTTTATTCGCTGGCCACGCCCAACGGGCAGAAGGTCACGATCATGCTGGAAGAGCTGCTGGAGGCCGGCTTCGATGCCGAATACGACGCCTGGCTGATCCGCATCGGCGATGGCGACCAGTTCGGCAGCGGCTTCGTCGCGGTGAACCCGAACTCCAAGATCCCGGCGCTGATGGACCACTCGGTCACGCCGCCGCGGCGGGTGTTCGAATCCGGCTCGATCCTGCTTTATCTGGCCGAGAAATTCGGCGCCTTCCTGCCCCGCGATCCGGCGGCGCGGACCGAGGCGCTGAACTGGCTGTTCTGGCAGATGGGCTCGGCCCCCTTCCTGGGCGGCGGCTTCGGGCATTTCTATGCCTATGCCCCGGTCAAGATCGAATATGCCATCGACCGCTACACGATGGAGGCGAAGCGCCAGCTCGACGTGCTGAACCGGCACCTGGCCGACCACCGCTTCATGGCCGGCGAGGAATATTCCATCGCCGACATGGCGATCTGGCCCTGGTATGGCCAGGTCATCGCGGGCAAGGTCTATGGCGACGCGGCGACCTTCCTCGATGCCGGGATCTATGGCCATGTCCGGCGCTGGTATGACGAGATCGCCGCGCGTCCCGGCGTCCGGCGCGGCATCATGGTCAACAAGACCTCGGGCGAGCCCGCCGAGCAGCTTTGGGAACGCCACGATGCCTCGGATTTCCTGACGAGAACGCAGGACAAGATCGGCGAAAAGGCCGAGGGCTGATCTGCATGCGAAAGCCCGGCCTGCTCCGGGCTTTTCCCAAGACGGGGCGTAAACCCGCCGCGGCAGGGCAAACGTCCGGCGTGCGGCGTTCGAATCCGCCCGGCGCTTCCCGGCTGGGCAAAGATGATCCAACGGCTATCGCCCCGCCGCGCAGATGATTTTCGGCGCGCGTGGGGCTGTGTTGCACCAATCAGCTGATGGCCGAGGTTCCCCTTTCCCGGACCGACCTATCCCACGGCCTCTGTGACGGCTATGCCGAGCGCAGTGTAGCCGTTGAGCACGGCGATGCGGATCTGGATCTCCGCGACCTGGCGCTCGAAGTCCCGTGCCCTGAGGCGCTGCCCCAGCAATTTCCCACAATGCATCTTCGTTTCGACGCGGCTCCGGCGGTGGTATCCGCTCCATCGTCGCCAAAGGGCCCGGCCGAGATACTTCGAAGCCCGCAGGGCCTCGTTGCGGGCCACAGCTCCGGGGGTGATTGCCTTCCATGGCCTTGCGTTCCTGCGGGGCGGGATGACGGCATGGGCACCGCGATCGGCGATCGCATCATGGCATTTTCGGGTATCACAGGCGCCGTCGGCGGTGACGCTGCCGATCTCCTGGTCCGCCGGGATTTGGTCCAGAAGGTCGGGCAAGACAGGCGCATCACCGATGTGGCTCCCGGTGATCTCGACGGCCCTGACTTCCAATGGTTGTTCGTCGATCCCGAGGTGGATCTTGCGCCAGACGCGCCGTTTTGGACCGCCATGTTTGCGGGCGTGCCATTCGCCTTCGCCCTCCGCCTTGATCCCTGTGCTGTCGATCAGCAGATGGAGGGGGCCCTTGGAGCCACGGTAAAGGATGTTCACCGCCAAGGTCTTCTGACGGCGGGATCATGTGCTGAAGTCAGGCACGGTCCAGTCAAGACCGATCAGGCGCAGCAGGCTCGACGAAGCCGCCTCGCCATGGTTGCTCGAACCAGTGGCGCAACATGGCTCGATCTGCCTGAGTGCCATCCCGAACGGCACCTTCATCGTCAGACATGTCTGGATAGCGGCATCGCCACAGGTCTGCTGTCGGCCACGCCCGCCGGTCGGCGCGGCATCCCAACTCATCCCGGGGGTCGAACCAGATCGTCAGGGAGCCACGGCACTTGAGCGCTTCATTGTAGGATGGCCAGGTCCTGGTCTTGTAGATCGTGGGTCTCGGTCTGCTCATGCAGCCCAGCTACCACGCTGGATTCACCAGATGAATCCCTCACAGGTTTTGTGCAACAGAGCCACGTCTAACCAAGAACGATGAAGGCATCTCTTTTTATATAGAACTGCAGAGCATGGGAAGATCGGTAAGATCTGCATCGCTCTTTTGATCCAGAAGGTTGATACAGATGCTTTGAAAGGTTTGCACATCGATCAGATAGTCATATCCTAAGGCTATGGCGGCATCGGGCAGGTCCGCTTCTTCATCATTAATATCGTCCCTCCGTCAATCGCATTCGGGATTGTCATACCGCGTCAGCACCAAGGGTTGCGGGATCAAATACCGCCAAGCACATCTCATGCGTGACACCGCATGGATAGAAGCCCGCTTTGTATACGGAAAATATTCCCTCAAGCAGCGGGACCCCGTCACGGACATATCTGCCGACAGCAATCCCCTTGAGCATCTCCAGGGTATCATAGGCAACCGTCAGCCAGAACTCTTCCTTCGCGGTGATTGTCTTGCGAATCCTTTTCTTGCGCAACTCGCGTTCGAAATCCGCCATGGCATTCCATCGCTCATCGGCAGCGGCGTCGACAAGGTTCCGGCCTTCCCGGGCTTCGGGGGTCGACCAGAATTCCGCAAGCGTCTGTTCGACGGCATCATGCCAGATCCGATAGCCAAGCGGCGGATCCTGATCGTTTTCCAAAGTCATGGCCTCGGCAAGATCGCGAATGATCGCCGAGCCGGCGGGCAGCAACTCCGGCTTGGCGCCGGAAAAACGGTATTCGCTGCCGAAAAATCGAACCGGCTCAAGCACAAAATCGGTGTTCATGGCGAAAGCATCCGGTTGGAGCCCGCTTGAATCGAAAGCGATAACGGCTAGTCGATGCGCGGTATCGCGGATCGAGCTTGTCGGATCAGATTCTGCACGACGACTGGCCCTGCGGCCAGAACCGGCGAGAAACGTGCGTAGTCATCCGAAGTAGCGTTTCTTACGCTGTCATCGCCATCATAAAGCGTCCCGCCGATAAGATGGAAGCAAAGCTCCCGGTCCCGCTCGTGCAATGGCGAATGCCCGATCACGGTCCAGATTTTCTTGCTCGTGACATTCTTGATGCTTGGATAAAGAACCCTGACATCAGCATTGCCCATTTTCACGGACAGATATCCCCTTCAACAGGCCGGATTTGCTCTGCATCCTCGAACCAGCCAGGATATATCACGATTCCCATCGCGTCTTTATTCCATTGCGAGATCCAGATGATCTTTGCGGCAACAAAAAAATCATCGACCGGAATTCGCAGAATATCGCCCGTTTTCACTTCTATCCTCTTGACACCCACGCGATAATGCGCTGCTAGCGCCGTTCTCTGAGCGTTTTTCCGGCGAAATCCACCAGCAATTCTTCCAGAGACTTGGCGCTTACCTCAATATCACTTTCATCCATGACTCCCATATCGACCTCGAAGATGGTCTCGGCGCCTTGCTTCATCAGGATTGCTACGCCGCCGCTGTCATCACCGATCATCACATAGTCTGGAAGATATTCCGCAACCTCATAGTCTCGGTTGCGCTGAGCGATATCCTCCGCCTCAAGAAGCGTAAGCCCGCCCATAGCCGAAAGGCCGTTTGATATCGCCAAAAGCTCCACGTAAGCTGGCGGAATTGCTTTTCCCAGATCCTCTTGCGCCGCAGCGATGTCAGCGGGATCGGCCGGGGGATGCAGCTCATACACTTGGCGAAGCAGCGTGACATCTATCATCTAGAATGCTCCAAGACTGTCGAAATACAAGTAAGCGCGGTTGATAACACGACGGATTCTGGCTTCGGGAACTCCAGCCGCCCGCATCTGCCGCACCGCTTCGTTGAACTCGGTGCGGATATCGGTTCCAAAACCATACTGCCTGCGATACGCCCGCTGCGCCGCCGAAATCTGGGCATGTGACATGCCAGACGATGACGGCAGAAGGATGGCGGGCGCCTGGTTCGAATCATAACCCGGTACGTTCCGTCTTGCCCAGGCATCCTGGATCGGATGGTGTGACTGGACGCGGTTGTCGATCCGGTTGTTGCCGTGGCCCGGCGCACGGTTCTGCTGCGGGCTTAGCAAACCATGCGGGTCAGCATCATGCGTAACATAGCCGCCTGGCCTGTTGGGGCACCCCGCCAACCCCAGCGGATCGACCCATCCATTCGGATCGGCGACATAGCCCTGCGGCCTCAGCCCGCCCTCCAGGCCGATCGGATCGGGCGAGAGATATTGCGTCGCATCCGGGTCGTAATAGCGGAAGCGGTTGTAGTGCAGCCCGCTTTCGGGATCCTGGAACTGGCCCTGGAAGCGGATCGGGCAATCGGGCGCGGCATCGTCATTGGCGGCGCGGCGGCGCAGCTCGGCCAACTCGCCCCACAGCGACAGCTCGGCCCGCCAGACCACGGTGGCGCCGTCTTCGGAAAACATCTCGCGCGGGGTGCCGATGTGGTCGGTGACGATGTAATGCAGCGCGCCGTCCTGCAGCTGCGCCAGCGGGCGGAAGCTGCCCGGCTCATAGACCCAGTGCCGGGCGCGGTCCCAGGCGGCGGTGCCCTCGGCCAGCGGCGCCTCGGCGATCAGGCGGTCGCCTTCCCATTGATAGGCCGCACCCTCCTGGCCCGAGAGCCGCGCCACCCGCCGGCCCAGCCCGTCGTAGCGATAGCGCCAGTGCCGGCCGTCCGGCGTCTCCAGCCCGACCATCTGGCCCAGCCCGTCCCAGGACATGCGCCAGACGCGGGGGCGGAAGCCCGGCTCCTCGATGCGCTTCTCGATCACCCGGCCGCAGGCGTCGTGGCGATAGGCGACCCGGCCCCGGCGGCGGACACGGCCGGCGGCACTCTCGACGGGTTGGGCGATGCCGGCCTCGATCACGGCCGCGAGGTTGCGGGCCGGGTCGTATTCGAACTGCTGCAAGGGCTCCGCATCGCGGATCTGCGCCACCACCTGGCCGCGCGCGTCATAGCGATTCTCGGTCAGGCCGGCGCTGCGGTCGTGGATCTGCGTCGCGCGGTCCAGCCGGTCCCACAGATAGCTCCGATGCAGCCGCGCGCCCATGCGCGTCGCGTCGCCGAAGCCGCTGGCGGCGCCCAGGCCTGCGCGCGCCGCCTCGGGCAGGCGGGCGAAGGGGCCGGCGATCTGCTCGGCCAGCATGCCGGTGATCGTATGGCCCTGCGCCAGCGCAAAGCCGGCGCCGGAATGGCGCAGCTGCTCCAGCCCGCGCGGGTCGTGGCGGAAGTCCAGCGGCTGGTGCCCGCCCACCGACAGCGAGACCGGCAGCCCGGCCCGGCTATAGGCCGCCGCCAGGTGCAGCACGTCGCCCGAGCGCGCCACCCGCTGCCCGGCCAGGTCATAGTCGGAAACGATCTCGCGCCCGTTCAGCCGTTCGCTGACCACGCGGCCAAGCGCGTCATAGGCATATTCCACCGTGGCCGCGTCATTCTCGGCCCGGATCAGCAAGCCGCGCGGGTCATAGGCAAAGCGCGTCTCGGCGCTGCCGCCAGCATCCTCGACCCGCAGCGCCAGCAGCCGGCCCGCGGGCGACCAGGCGTAATGCCGCGCGGACCCGTCGGGCGCGGTCGCCGTCACCACCCGGCCCGCCGCATCCAGGTCATAGCGGATGATCCGGCCGGAATAGTCGCGCTCCGCCACCACGCGGCCGGCGGCGTCATAGCGATATTCATAGCGCTCGCCCAGCTCGTTGACGACGGCGGTCAGCCGCATCTCGCGGTCATGCTCCAGCTGCAGCCGGTGTCCCTTGGGGTCCACGGTCTCCAGCGGCAGGTCGAAGGCACCGAAGCGATAGCGGCGGGTGTTGCCATCCGGGTCGGTGATGGCGGCAAGCTGGCCCTCGACGTCCCATTCCAGCCGCGTCACGGCGCCGTCCGGGCGCGCGACGGCGCGGATATGGCCGCGCGGATTGTCCGGGCCGCGGCTGACGTCATAGCGGGTCGCGGCGCCGATCTGGTCGGTCAGCCAGATCAGCCGGCCCTCGGTGTCGGTCAGGCTGCGGATCTCGTGGCCATCCGGGTCGCGCCAGCGGTTCAGCCGCATGAGCGGGTCGTAGAAGAACCGCTCCTGCACGTCACCGGGGCGGTCGACGCGCAGCACCTCGCCCTTGGGCCCAAGGCCCAGCGAGGCCACCCGGCCAAGCGCATCGGTCACGCCGACCAGATTGCCGCGCGCGTCGTGGCGGAAGCTGGTGCGGTTGCCCGCCGGGTCGGTCGCGGCCAGCAGCAGCCCATCCGGGCCGTATTCCCATTGCGTGACCGCGCCCTCGGGGTCGGTGGCGCGGATCAGGTTGCCCTGCGCGTCATAGGCGAAGCTGCTGCGCCCGCCCAGCGGATCGACCCGGGCGGTGACGTGGAAGGCCTGGTCCCATTCGGTCAGCCAGACCTGGCCGGTCGGGTCGGTCTCGCGCCAGACCACGCCATCCTCGGTCCAGTCCCAGACGGTGATGGCGCCCTCGTCGCTGCGGGTGACGGTGCGGCGGCGGCCAAGGTCATAGTCCAGCGTGCCGCCGGCATGGCCGCTGTCGGACCACAGCCGCCGGATGCGGTCGCCCTCGCCATATTCGTAATGGACATGCGTGTCCTTGGCGTCGTGCCAGCCGGTCAGCCGGCCGAATGCGTCATAGTCATAGCGCAGTATGCCGGTCTGCGCCGATTGCACCTGCACCAGCTGGCCGGCGCGGTTGTAGTCCCAGGCAAAGGTGCAATCCTGCGCGTCCGGCGCATCCAGCACGGCATGGCGGATCAGCCCGCCCTGGCTGTGGACGGCCAACGCGAAACCGTCCGAATGCTCGACCCGCTGCAACCCCTCGGGGCCATAGAGCAAGGCAATGCGGTTGCCGTTGCGGTCCTCGATCCGCGACAGGCGGCGGGTGGCGGCGCCCTCGTCGGCAAAGACCCAGAACAGCTGGCTGCGGCGGTCATGGACAAAAAGCTCGGCCGAGCGGCGGCCCAGCAGCTCCAGATGCGGAAAGCGCAGGTTGTGGCTGAGAACCTCGTCGCCGGGCGTGTGGAAAACGATCTGCGTGCCTTCGTCGTTCTGGAAGGTCACCGTCTCGGCATCCAGGCGCAGGTGCTGCGCCCAGGTGCCGGCCCAGCCCGCCCCCTGGATGCCGGTCGAATCGACCGCATGGGTGCGGGTCAGCACCAGCGGGATGGTGCCGGGGATCGCGAGGTCGGTGCGCGTCTCCATGAAGCGGCCGGTCGCCACGTCCACCGGGCAGCCGAAGCCGCTGCGGCAGCTGTTCGGCGCCTCGCCGTGATGGGCAAAGGACGGATCGCCGCCCTTGGGCTTGCGCCCGCCGATGGGCAGCAGGTCGGCGGCGATCACCGCGATATTGGCCAGCCGGCTTTGCCAGCCCACGTCGATGGCCAGCGCGATGGCGCTGGTGTCGATGTCGATGGCGATGGTCGGCACGCCGTCGTTGATGGTGCCGTCGCAGGTGGTCTTGTGGCCGATGCGGGCGATGGGCCAGTTGTTGGCAAAGACCGTCTCGGCGCCCTCGGCGACCTTGGACACGGCATGGTCCGAACAATCGACCACATCGGTGACCCGCGCCACCGGCTTGTTCTGGAAATAGACGTCGGGCGAGCCGGTCTTGATGACGCCCTTGTTGGTGCCGTATTGCCCGGCGACCGAGGCAAAGCCGAAGCCGATGCCGCCGACAAGCCCCGCCGCGCTGGCCGCCGCCACCGCCAGCATGATCGGCCCCAGCGCCGCGCCGGCCGTCGCCACCACCAGGACGCCCACCGCGACCGCCGCCACCGCGCCCAGCACCATGGCGCCCAGGGACCAGCCGCTGACATGGGCGATGGGATGGCCGACCGTCGCCGGCATCTCGCCGTCCTCGGCGATGCGCTGGAAGCCCATGGCCTCCATGGCCCAGCCGCCAAGCGCCTCGCCGGCCTTGAAGCCGACATAGCCCGCAGCCATGCCCGCCACCACCGCCGCCGCCGCCGGCGCGGCGGCCGTCGCCGCGGCAGTCAGCACGGCCGTGCCGGTCAGTCCTGCACCCACCGCGGTGCCCGCGCCATAGGCCGCCGCCATGGCCACCGGCGCCACGGTCAGCGTGTTCTGCACCGCGTCCGAATTATAGCTGGCGATGGCGGAATCGACGCCCTGCTCGAAACCGTTCGGCCCGGTCTGGGCATTGGCGGCGTCGATGCGGCTCTGGTGATAGTCGCTGTGCTGCGGCGCGCCGCCCGGCCCGGTATCGCCGCCATGGCCGGTCGCCCGTCGGCTCGCCACGCGGGACGCCCCTGCGGTCATGCCGTCGAGCATCGACATGGCCTAGCCCTCCGCCCGCTCCAGCCGCAGGGTCGAGACGATGCGCCGCATCTCGGCCTGCTGCGCCGCGCTCATCTCGCCCCCGACCGAGGCGGTCAGCACCAGCACCTTGCCGCCGGCCGCGCCGACCGTGGTGATGAGCTGGTGGATGGCGCCCTGCTTGGCGGTCCAGCGGCATTCGATCTCGATCGCCGGGGCGCCGTTCACCGACAGCTCGCGCCGGGCGTCGATGCGGAAATCCTTCAGCGCCTGCGCGGCCTGCCTGGCCTGATCCTCGACATATTCGGCGAATGCCATGCCCCAGGGCATGTCGTCGCGGGTGATGGTCAGCGACACGCCCGGCCCCGCCGGGCTCGACGACACCACGTTGATCGTCCGGTCCTGCCAGTCGCGCGGCAGGTCGATGCTGCCCTCGTTGATGCGATACATCAGCTCGCCGAGTCCTTGTTGAGATGAATCATGCCGCCGATCTGGTCCAGCACGCCCTCGGCCAGCGTCACCCGGGTCGAGCCGAATTGCAGCACGATGCCCTCGGTCGTCATGGTGATGGTGCCGGCGCCGACCTTCAGCACCAGGCTTTCGGTGGCCTCGGCGCTGATGGTCTTGGCGGTCTGCTGCATCTTCAGGTCGGAATGCAGCGAGACCAGCTTCTTGGCCTGGGCGGTGATGTCGTCATCGGCGGAATAGGCGATGACGCCGGGGCCCGCCTTGCCCGCCAGCGCCGTCGCGGTGATCTTGGTCGCCTGGCTGGCGCGGGTCAGCGCCACGGTCTCGGTCAGGTTGCCGCTGGCGACGGATTTGGTCTCGTCCCCGGTCTGCACGGTGATGCTGCGGTTGCCGTTTTCGACCAGCGTCGATTCGTTGTCCTTGACGACGCGCTCCAGATCCTTCTGCGCATGCATGAAGATCTTCTCGGCACCGTTCGCGTCCTCGAAGCTGAGTTCGTTGAAGCCCGAGCCCTGGTGCGTCTTGGTCTTGAAGCCGCTTTTCGTCTTGCTGGCAGGCAGGCCGTAGATATTGCCGTTCTGGCCGTTCACCACGCAGCCGGTGACGATGGGCTTGTCGGGGTCGCCGTCGATATAGTCGACCACCACCTCCATGCCGATGCGCGGGATGACCACGCCGCCCAGCCCGTTGCCGGCCCAGTTCTGCGCCACCCGGCAGCGCATCGAGATCGCGCCCTGCAAGTCCCAATGAAAGCGGACCAGGATGCGGCCGAATTCGTCGCAGTCGATCTCGCCCTCGCCCACCACCACGGCGGTCTGCGGGCCCTGCATCACCGGCACCGGCGTGCGGCGCGGCGGCGCCATCGGCGCGGTGTCGGGCATCAGCACATAGGCACCGGAAAAGGCATAGCCGTCGCTGCCCGCCGCGCCCGAGCCATAGGCCTCGCTGACGAAATGGTGGCTGGCGGACAGGCACAGGAAGCGCTCGCCGGTGCCCGGCACCTCGTCGCCGCCCAGCGTCACGGTCTTGCCGGCGCCCAGCGACAGGCAGTCGCCCATGGCCCGCACCCGCCGGTCGCCGCCGCGATGCTGCCGGGTGCGGCGCTGCGCGATCAGCCGGCCGGCACCCTGGTCGGCGAAATCGCCCGGATATTCATAGCTTTCCAGCTGGCCGAGCGCATGGGCGGCGTCGCCCATCTGGTCGACCTCCATCGCCGCCGTCGGGGTCTTGAAGTTATAGTCGATCAGCCGCGTCGCGCCGGTGGTCAGGTTGCGCTCGGCCGACCAGTCCCAGAAATGCTCGCCCTCGGCCTGGTGGTGGCCGTCGTAGCTTTTATAGGGCCTGGTGCCGATGCTGTCATGCGCCAGCACGTCGTCGGTCATCACCATGGTATGGCTGCCCGGCGCGTGGCGGAAATGGAAGCTGATGCCGTGCCGCTCAAGCTGGCGGCGGGCGAAATCCATGTCGGATTCGCGGTATTGCACGGTGTATTCCAGCACCGGGTAATCCTCGGACAGCTGGAACTCATAGGCCGGATCGCCCAGGCCCGCGTATTCGGCGAAAAGCTCGGTCAGGATCTGGACTACGGTCTTGTTGTGGAAGATGCGCTGGTTCTGCCGCCGGCTCGCCAGCCACAGCCAGGGCCGCAGCACCAGGTCATAGCGGTGGCCGTTCTCGCCCACCCCCGACCAGCGCGCCTGCGTGACCATGCCGTCGAAGGCCCGGGGCCCGTCGCGCGATTCGATCTCGACCGTGGCATGGGTGCCGATCAGCGCGTCGAAATCGACCTTGCCGTGGCTGGCCAGCGCCTCGACGCGATATTCGAACAGCTCGTTCACATGGTCCGACCCGTCCAGCCGCAGCAGCACCAGCGCGTCGGCGCCAAGCGCGGTGGTCAGCCGGCCCAGCCGGCCCGCCTGCTTGAAAGAAATATTCACAAATGCCTCCTGACCAAAGTGAACACGGAAGGCTCGGATCGAATGCTGCGGCATGTTAGCCGGATTTGCCCGCGGGTCAAACCGTGAGCGTCCCGGGCGGTAATTCTGCCTAGGCCGGAGCAATTCCATATCGTGGAATTCTATTGCCCTGCGACTGGCGGCATGGGGCGATTTTTCCGGCAGGAGATGAATTTCCCCTTGCGTTCCTGCGCCGGCTTCCGCGACAAACGGGCAGAAGCGGCTGTTTCGCGCTCCACATCGTGGAACGCAAACCGGGAAGGGGAGAGCCCGACTGCCGACGGAGGAACGATATGCAACTGACCGACACCCAGCCCGAGGGTGAGCTGGCCCTGGGCGGCATCGAGGCCATGGCCGAGCCGAAACGCGCCGAGCCCTGGATGCGGCCCATCGAGATCGCCGCCGCCGGGCTGCTCGGGGTGATGATCGTCACCGTGCTCGCCAATGTGTTCTTCCGCTATGTCCTGCACAAGCCGCTGATCTGGGGCGACGAGGTTGCCTCGCTCAGCTTCATCTGGATGGCGATGCTGGGCGCGGCGCTGGCCGTCGACCGCCACGAGCACATGCGGCTGACCGTTTTCCTGCCGCTGCTGCCCGAGCGCACCGCCCGCCTGGCCGAGATCGCCGGGCAGGTGCTGGTCTGCGTGCTGCTGCTGCGGTTGCTGCCGGTCGCGGTGGAATACGCCTATGAGGAAAGCTTCGTCACCTCGCCCGCCTTGCAGATCCCGATGTCATGGCGCGCCTCGGCGATTCCGGCCGGGATCGGGCTGATGGCGGTGCTGATGGTGATTTCGGTCCTGCGCTCGCGCGCGTGGCGGGCGATTGCCGGCACGCTGATCGTGACCGGCGCGCTGGTCGCGCTGTGCTGGTGGCTGAAGCCCTCGCTGCTGTCCATCGGCAACTGGAACCTGCCGATCTGGCTGGGGCTGCTGGTGGCGGTGCTCTTGTGCATCGGCGTGCCCATCGCCTTCTGTTTCGCGCTGGGGACGCTGGCCTATCTGACCTTCGCCAGCCACGCGCCCGTCTTCGTCATGCTGGGCCGCATCGACGAGGGCATGTCGGCGCTGATCCTGCTGTCGGTGCCGGTCTTCGTGCTGCTGGGCTGCATCCTCGACGCCACCGGCATGGGCAAGGCCATCGTGAACTTCCTCGCCTCGCTCCTGGGCCACGTCAAGGCGGGGATGAGCTATGTGCTGCTGGGCTCGATGTTCCTGGTCTCGGGGATTTCCGGCTCCAAGGTCTCGGACATGGCGACGGTCGCCCCGGCGCTGTTCCCGGAAATGCGCCGGCGCGGCCATTCGCCCTCGGAAATGACGGCGCTGCTGGCGACCGGCGCGGCCATGGCCGACACCGTGCCGCCCTCGATCGTGCTGATCGTGCTGGGCTCGGTCGCGGGCGTGTCCATCGCCGGGCTGTTCACCTCGGGCTTCGCCATCGCCATGGTGCTGCTCGTCATGCTGGCGATCCTGGCGCGCTGGAAGGCCCGGACCGAGGACATGGCGGGCGTCAGCCGCGCCGGCCTGGGCGTGATCGGCAAGACCGCGATCATCGCGCTGCCGGCGCTGGTCTTGCCCTTCATGATCCGCAGCCTGGTTGCCGGCGGCGTCGCCACCGCGACCGAGGTCTCGACCATCGCCGTGGTCTATGCCTTCGTCATCGGCGTCGTGCTGTATGGCGGCATTCCGCTGCGCAAGATGGGCACCATGCTGGTCGAGACCGCCGCCATGTCGGGCGCGATCCTGCTGATCCTGGGCGCGGCCAGCGCCATGGCCTGGGCGCTAACGCAATCGGGCTTTGCCCGCGACCTGATGACCATCGTCACCGGCCTGCCCGGCGGCTGGATCGTGTTCATGCTGGCCAGCATCGTGATCTTCCTGGTGCTGGGCTGCTTCCTGGAAGGGCTGCCGGCCATCGTGCTGCTGGCGCCGATCATGTTCCCGATCTCGCGCGGGCTTGGCATCCACGACATCCATTATGCCATGGTCATCGTCACGGCGATGAACATCGGGCTGATGGCGCCGCCCATCGGCATCGGCTTCTACATCGCCTGCAAGATCGCCAATGTCCCGGCCGACCAGGTCATGCGCAAGATCTGGCCCTATCTCGCCGCGCTGCTGGTGGGGCTTCTGGCCATCGCCGCCGTGCCGTGGTTCTCGACCGCACTGCTTTGACAAGACAACTGGGAGGAGGAAACCCGATGATCACCAACCGCCGCACCATCCTGCTGGGCGCCGCCGCGGGCGCCTTGGCCGCGCCTTTCATCCGGCCCGGCCGGGCCATGGCCGCCGAGTTCAGCTACAAGATCGCGAACAACCAGCCGCTGGAGCATCCCAGCAACGTCCGGCTGGGCGAGGCGGTGAAGGCGATCCTGGAAGAAACCTCGGGCGCGGTGGACATCCAGATCTTTCCCTCGAACCAGCTCGGCGCCGATACCGACGTGCTGGGCCAGCTGCGCTCGGGCGGGGTCGAATTCTTCCAGCTGTCGCCGATCATCCTGTCGACGCTGGTGCCGAACGCCTCGATCAACGGCGTGGGCTTCGCCTTCCCGGATTACGACACGGTCTGGAAGGCGATGGACGGCGACCTGGGCGCCTATGAGCGCGGCCAGATCGAGGGTGCGGGCCTGGTGGTGATGGAAAAGATCTGGGACAACGGCTTCCGCCAGACCACCAGCTCGACCAAGCCCATCGTGACGCCGGCCGATCTGGAAGGCTTCAAGATCCGCGTGCCGGTCAGCCCGCTCTGGACCTCGCTCTATTCGGCCTTCGGCGCGGCGCCGGCCTCGATCAACTTCGCCGAGGTCTATACCGCATTGCAGACCGGCATCGTCGACGGCCAGGAAAACCCGCTGGCGATCATGAAGGTCGCCAAGCTCTGGGAGGTGCAGAAGTATCTGTCGATGACCAACCATATGTGGGACGGCTTCTGGCTTCTGGGCAACCGCCGCGCCTGGGCCGCCCTGGGCGAGGCGCATCAGGCCGTGGTCGCCAAGCATTTCAACGACGGCGCCATGAAACAGCGCGCCGACGTGATGGCGCTGAACGCCAGCCTGCGCGGCGACCTGGAAAGCAACGGCTTCACCTTCAACGACGTGGACCCGAAACCCTTCGAGGAAAAGCTGCGCGAGGCCGGCTTCTATGCCGAGTGGAAGAAGACCTATGGCGACGAGGCCTGGGCGATCCTGGAAGCCGCCGTCGGGCGGCAGCTGGCCTGATGCGCGACGCGGCCGCGCCCGATACCGGCGGCACGCGGGCGGTGGCGCGCGCGCTGTCGCTCTTGTCGCTGGTCGGGCGCGGCGCCGCGCAGGGGCTGGGGCTGGCCGAGCTGGCCGCGGCCACGCATCTGCCGCCGCCCACCGCGCGGCGGCTGCTCCTGGCGCTGGCCTCGGCGCGGATGGTCGAGCAGGACCGGGCGACGCGCCGCTATCACCTGGGCCCCGAGGCCTATCTGCTGGCGCGCTTTGCCGAGGAGCGCCACGGCATCCTGCACCACGCGCGCGACTCGATGCTGCGGCTGGCGCGCGACACCGGCGACACGGTGCTGCTGACCGTGCCGCAGGGCGACCATACCCTGTGCCTGGAGCGGATCGAGGGCGATTTCCCGGTCCGCACCCATGCGCTGATGAAGGGCGACCGCAAGCCGGCGGGCGTCGGCGCCGGCGCCATGGCGATCCTGGCCGCCCTGCCCGCGCCCGAGGCCGAGGCCCTGCTGGCGCAGGTCGGGCCGCTGGTCGGCGATCTGGCCCCGGCCCTGGCCGAGGATCTGGCGGCGGCGCGCGCGGCGGGCCATGCGCTGAACCCGGGCCGGATCGTCGCCGGATCCTGGGGCCTGGGCGTCGCGATCCTGTGGCCGGACGGCCGCCCCGCCGGGGCGCTGTCCGTCGCCGCCATCGAGAACCGCATGGGCTTCATCCGCCAGGCCGAACTTGTCGCCGCCTTGCAGCGCGAGGCGCATCTGATCGGGCAGCGGCTGGCCGCCCTTGAACCGCAAAGGAACCTCTCATGACCGATCCGCTGATCGTCGGCTGGGCGCATACGAAATTCGGCAAGTCCGAGGCGCCCGATACCCTGGCCCTGATGGCCGAGGTCGCCCGCCCCGCGCTGGACCATGCCGGCATCGCGCCCGAGGCCGTGGACGGCATCTTTACCGGCGTCTTCAACAACGGCTTCTCGCATCAGGATTTCCAGGGCGCGCTGGTCGCCATGGGCACGCCGGAACTGGCGGGCGTGCCCTTCCTGCGCACGGAAAACGCCTGCGCCACCGGCTCGGCCGCGATCTATGCGGCGGCGGATTTCATCGCCTCGGGGCGCGGCAAGGTCGCGCTGGTGATCGGGGCCGAGAAGATGACCGCGACGCCCAATGACCGCATCGGCGACATCCTGCTGTCGGCCAGTTTCGTCCCCGAAGAGGGCGAGATTCCCGGCGGCTTCGCCGGCGTCTTCGGCCGCATTACCGAGCATTATTTCCAGCGCCACGGCGACCGTTCCGAGGAACTGGCGATGATCGCCGCCAAGAACCACGAAAACGGCATGCGCAACCCCTATGCGCATATGCAGAAAGCCTTTGACGTGGCTTTCTGCAACACGCCGTCGGACAAGAACCCGCTGGTCGCGGGGCCCTTGCGGCGCACCGATTGCTCGCTGGTCTCGGACGGGGCGGCGGCCCTGGTGCTGGCAGCGCCCGATGTGGCCGAGGGGCTGGCGCGTGGCATCCGCTTCCGCGCGCGGGCGCAGGCCGGCGACTATCTGGCGCTGTCGCGGCGCGACCCCATCGCCTTCGACGGGCCGCGCCGGGCGTGGCGCGCGGCGCTGGACCAGGCCGGCCTTGCCGTCACCGACCTGTCGCTGGTCGAGACGCATGACTGCTTCACCACCGCCGAGATGATCGAATACGAGGCGATGGGCCTGGCCGAGCCCGGCCAGGGCTGGCGGGTGATCCGCGAGGGCACGACCCGTTTCGACGGCGCGCTGCCGGTGAACCCCTCGGGCGGGCTGAAGTCGCGCGGCCATCCGATCGGCGCCACCGGCGTCTCGCAGCATGTCATGGCGGCGATGCAGCTGACGGGCGATGCCGGGGCGATGCAGGTTGCCGATGCGCGGCTGGCCGGTGTCTTCAACATGGGCGGCGCGGCGGTCGCCTCGTATTGCTCGATCCTCGAGAGGCAGAAATGACGGATCCCGCGGGCGGTCTGGCCCCGGTCTCGACCCGGGTGATGAACCTGGCCACGCTGCTGACGCAGGCGGCGCGGCGCGACCCGGAGGGCGTGGCGCTGGTCATGGGCGAGGCGCGCTGGAGCTGGGCCGAATTCGAGGCGCGCACCGACGCGCTGGCCCATGCCTTGCAAAGCCGCTTCGGCCTGCAAAAGGGCGACCGGGTCATGTGCCAGTCGCAGAACTGCATGCAGATGATGCAGGCCATGTTCGCGGTCTGGCGCGCCGGCGGCGTCTGGGTGCCGGCGAACTTTCGCCAGACGCCCGAGGAGGTCGCCTGGCTGACCCAGGCCGCGGGCGCGAGGCTGATGTTCTGCAACGCCGCCTTCCCCGAGCACGCGGCGGCCTGCGGCGTGGAGACGCTTGTGTTCGGCGCGGCGGATTTCGGGTCTTCGGTCGATGTGATCACAGCTGACGCGATGGGCCGCCGGCCGCAGGTCGCCGCGGTGGATCGCGACGATCCCTGCTGGTTCTTCTTCACCTCGGGCACCACCGGCCGGCCCAAGGCCAGTGTCCTGACCCATGGCCAGATGGCCTTTGTGATCACGAACCACCTGGCCGACCTGATGCCGGGGCTGACCGGCGACGACGCCTCGCTGGTCGTGGCGCCCTTGTCGCATGGCGCGGGGGTGCATCAGCTGGTGCAGGTCGCGCGCGGCGTGAAAACCGTGCTGCTGCCCAGCGAGCGGTTCGACGTGGCCCAGGTCTGGGATCTGGTGCGCGCATGGCGCGTCTCGACCATGTTCACGGTGCCGACGATCCTGAAGCTGCTGGTCGAGCATCCCGCGACCGCCGCGGCCGATACCGCATCCCTGCGCTATGTCATCTATGCCGGGGCGCCGATGTATCGCGTCGATCAGCAGAAGGCCTTGAAAACGCTGGGCAAGGTTCTGGTGCAATATTTCGGCCTGGGCGAGGTCACCGGCAATATCACCGTCCTGCCCGCGCATCTGCACGAGGCCGAGGACGGCCCGACCACCCGCATCGGCACCTGCGGCCATCCCCGCACCGGCATCGAGATCCAGATCCAGGACGATCACGGCCGCGAGCTGCCCCCGGGCCAGACCGGCGAGATCTGCGTCATCGGCCCCGCCGTCTTTGCCGGCTACTACCAGAACCCCGAGGCGAACCGGAAAGCCTTTCGCGACGGCTGGTTCCGCACCGGCGACCTGGGCCATGTGGACGAGGCCGGCTTCCTTTATATCACCGGGCGCGAAAGCGATATGTTCATCTCGGGCGGCTCGAACGTCTACCCGCGCGAGATCGAGGAAAAGCTGCTGACCCATCCCGCCATCGCCGAGGCCGCGGTGGTCGGCATGCCCGACCCGCTGTGGGGCGAGGTCGGCTGGGCGGTCTGCGTCGCCACGGCCCCCGTAACCGAGGCCGAGATCACCGCTTTCCTGGAACCGAAGATCTCGCGCTACAAGCTGCCGAAGCGCGTGCTGTTCTGGGACAGCCTGCCGAAATCGGCCTATGGCAAGATCACCAAGACGCTGATCCGCGACGAGATCGCCGCGCGCGGCCTGGTGGAGCCGGCATGAGGATGGTCCATCCCGGTCCGCGCGCGGCCGAACGCGCGACGGCGCGGCGCGCGCGGCTGCGCCCGGTGCGGGGCGTGCTACCGAAGGGCGCGACCGTCATGCAGGCGGTGGGCGATCTTTTCGCGGCGCATGGCTGCAAGGGCGGCGTGCTGGACCTGGCGGGCGTCACCTGTGCGCCGATGCGCTATGTGCTGCCGGCGCCGTCCTCGGACGGCATCCACGCGGCCTGGTATTCCCAGACCCACGCGCCCGAGGGCCCGGTGCGGATCGACAGCGCCACCGCGACCGTGGGCTGGAAGGACGGCGCGCCCTTCCTGCATTGCCATGGCATCTGGAGGGCCGCGATGGGGCATCTGCTGCCCTTCGATTCGGTGATCGCCGCGGATGCCGAGGTCGCGGGCCTGGGCGCGGCCGAGACCTGGTTCGAGGCCCTGCCCGACCCCGAGACCGCCTTCACCCTCTTCACCCCCGCGGGCGGCGAGGACGGCCAAGGCCTCCTGGCCCGCATCCTGCCCGGCGAGGATGTGGTGACGGCCGTCGAGGCGCTGGCCGCCCGCCATGGCATCGCAAACGCCCGGCTGCAGGGCCTCGGCAGCATCGACCACATCCGCTTTGCCGAGGGCCATCGCATGGATTGCCACGCCACCGAATTGCGGCTGGCGGGTGCTGCGCTGACCCGGGGCCGGGCGCATATCCCCATCGAGGTCGTGGACATCCACGGAAATATCGCGCGCGGCAGCCTGACCCGGGGCGGAAACCCGGTCGGCGTCACGCTGGAACTGATCATCGAGCCAACAGAGGACAAGACATGAAAACCGCCATCGTCACCGGGGGTTGCCGCGGCATCGGGCTTGCCGCCACCGAGATCTTCCTGGAGCAGGGCTGGCAGGTCGCCGTGGTGGACCGCGACACCGAGGAACTGCACCGCGCCTGCGACCATATCGACAACGTGATGACGGTCGAGGCGGATATTTCCGACCCGCAGGCGGTGGACGGCATGATCCGGCAGGTGGTGGCGCGTTTCGGCCGCGTCGATGCGCTGGTCAACAACGCCGGCGTGGCGCTGTTCTCGCAGGTCGGGCAGACCAGTTTCGAGCAATGGCGCGAGGTGATGGCGACGAACCTCGACGGCGTGTTCCTGTGCACCCAGGCCGCGACCGAGGAACTGGCCAAGACCCGCGGCGCCATCGTCAACATCGCCTCGATTTCCGGGCTGCGCGCCTCGACGCTGCGGGTGGCCTATGGCACGTCCAAGGCGGCGGTGATCCACCTGACCAAGCAATTCGCCGCCGAACTGGGCGAAAAGGGCATCCGGGTGAACTGCGTCGCCCCCGGCCCGGTCAGGACCAAGCTGGCCATGGCGGTGCATGCGCCCGAGATCATCAGCGCCTATTACGACGCCATCCCGCTGAACCGCTATGGCGAGGCGCGCGAGATCGCCGAGGCCATCGTCTTCCTGTGCTCGGACAAGGCCAGCTTCGTTTCGGGGCAGGTGCTGGCGGTGGACGGCGGCTTCGACGCCACCGGCGTCGGCCTGCCGGCGCTGCGCCGCGCGGCCGAAACCGCCTGAGGACGGGGACGGGGGCGCGCCCGGCCCGCTGCTTCAGCCCAGGATCTTGCACCTCGCCGGCGCGCCGGCGGTGGTGTCGGCCGCGGCCCAGGTGAGGGGCGGCGCCAGGCCGATGATGTCGCCCCGCGGCATGGGACAGTGCAAGGCGTTCGGATCGGGGAGCAATTCGGGGATTTGCAAGAATGACCAGGAATGCCAGCGCAGGCACCCAAGTAATTTGCATTGCAAATCAAATTAACTGCGCTATATCCACCGCATGACCCCGATTCCCGATCTCCGCGCCCGCTTCGGCATGCGCTTTTCCCTGCTTGCACGGCGTTGGCGCCGTGCCATCGACAGCCGCCTGGCCGCCGCCGGCCTGACCGACGCGACCTGGGTGCCGCTGGTGCACCTGCACGAGACCGGCGGCGGCATCACCCAGAAAGAGCTGGCGCAGCGCGTCGGCGTCGACGGCTCCAGCCTGGTGCGCGTGCTGGACATCCTGTGTCGGCAGAACCTGGTCGAGCGCCGCGCCGACGCGAGCGACGGACGGGCCCGCCTGATCCACCTGACCAAGACCGGCCAGGCGCGCGTGGCCGAGATCCTGCGCGAACTCGCCGCGGCGGAAGCGCCGCTGCTGGCCGGGCTCGGTGACGCGGAACTGGCGGCGATGCTCGACGCCTTCGACCGGATCGAGCGGCAGATGCAGGACGGCGAGGCCGCGCGATGACCCGACGCATCGACGCCGCACGCCAGCTGCTGGGCCGGCGGAACCTGCTGGGCAGCATGGCGCTGAACCGCCAGCCCTTCCTGCGCAATTCGCTGCTGGCCGGCGCCCAGGCCGGGTTGGCGGTCGCCATCGCCCTGCCGCTGGCGCTGCTCTCGCCCTGGCCCGAGCTGACCGGCTTTGCCGCGCTGGGGGCGCTGGTCGCGCTCTTTGGCCGCTTCGCGCCGCGGCGCGGGCCGGTGGTGCTGGCCTGCGGGCTGTGCCAGGTCGCCGCCGTGACGGCCATGTCGCTGGCGGTCTGGGCCGGCGCCCCGGCCGCGATGCAGCTCGCCTTGCTGGCCCTGTCCTGCGGCGCGTTGTTCTTCGTCACGGCCAGCGCCGGCTTCGGCGCGCCGGGGGCGCTGATCTTCGTCTTTGCCGCCGGTGCCGCGATGGGGCATCAGGCCGGGCTGGCCGGGATCACCGGCCGCGCCGCCGCCACCGGCGCCGCCGCGCTGCTCGCTTGGGCGATCTGCGCCCTGACCGAGCACATGCGCCCGCCCGAGCCCTTCCCGGCCGAGCCGCGCCGCCCCCTGCCCGAGCGGCTGGCCGCAGCGCTGCGCATCACCATCGGCTGCGGCGCCGCCGCCTTCACCTGCCACGCGCTGGGGGCCGCGCATCCGGCCTGGGCGGCCATGGGGGCGCTGGCGGTGATGCAGGGCGCGCATCTGCATATCAACATGCAGCGCGCCGTGCAGCGCATGACCGGCACCGCCATCGGCGCGGCCCTCGCCTGGGCGATCCTGAACCAGGCCCCCGGCCCCTGGCAGATGATCGCGGCGCTGGTGCTGCTGCAATTCCTGACCGAAACTGTGATCGGCGCCAATTACGCGCTGGGACAGGCATTGGTCACGCCCATGGCGCTGCTGATGAGCCACCTGGCCGCGCCGCAGGCCGATGCCGCCGCCATGGCGCCCGAGCGGGTGCTGGACACGCTGCTGGGCGTCAGCCTCGGCATGCTGGCGGCGCTGGTGTTCTCGACGCTCGACGACCGCCGGCGCCTTGCGCAGGGCTGACCCGACGGGGCTTCTTTGCTCCTCAAATACCCATGGGACGTTCCAGCTCTCGACCGCGATCGTGCAGCGCGCCGGCCAGGAAATCGATCACCGCCTCGACCCAGCGCATCATCCGCATGTCGCGGTGGCAGGTCAGCCAATAGCTGCGGGTCAGCCGCACCGCCTCCGGCAGCACGATGCGCAGCTCGGGGTATTTCGCCGCCATGTAATAGGGCAGCACGCCCACCCCCAGCCCGGCGCGCACCGCCGCGAGCTGGTTGAAGATGCTCGACCCCCGGATCGTCGCGCGCAGCGAGGGATGCACCTCGCGCAGATAGTCGAGGCCCGGGGCGAAGATCATCTCCTCGATATAGCCGACGACGCGGTGCCGGCCCAGGTCGGCGGGCGCCGTCACGGCCGGGCGGCTGCGCAGGTAATCCGCCGTCGCGTAAAGATGCAGCGTGTAATCCGCCAGCCGCTGCGAGCGATAGGGCCCGCTGGTCACCGGATCGAGGGTGATCCAGATGTCGGCCTCGCGCCGCGACAGCGACAGCACCTGCGGCATGGTGATCATCTCGGGCATGACCTGGGGAAAGCGGGCGATGAACGCCGGCAGCAGGTGGGTCGAGAACAGGCTGGCAAAGCCCTCGGGCATGGCCAGCCGCAAGGGCCGCAGCTGGCCGGGGCCGACGCCGCGATCCAGGGGCAGCTGCAGCGCCGCCTCCTCCATCCGCTCGGCGGTCTCGATCAGGCGCAGGCTGGCCGGCGTCGGCTCATAGCCGCGCGGGTTGCGCTCGAACAGCCTTGTGTCCAGCGCCTGCTCCAGCCGGTCGATGCGGCGCGAGACCGTGACATGCGAGGTGCCCAGCACCCGCGCCGCGCGCGACAGCTGCCGCTCGCGCACCACGGCCAGAAAGAATTGCAGGTCGTCCCAGCTGAGCGTCGCCATCTGTTCAGGAATGCACAGGATATGTAAGAAATAAAACCTGTCTGAACGCTTGTGTCAAAGCGGATTTCCCGGCATCGTTCCAGCACAGCGGGGCGGGCACAGCAGGGGCGCCGCCCCCGAAAAAGGCCGCAACGGCAGGCAGCCGCCGTTGCCAAGGACCACCCAGGGAGGAAAAAAATGCGCAAGATTCTGCTGACGACCGCCGCCGCCGGCCTGGCCGCGACACCGGCGCTGGCCGAGGTTTCCGACGGCAAGGTCAAGATCGGCATCCTGAACGACCAGTCCGGGGTCTATGCCGATTTCGGCGGCAAGAACTCGGTCGAGGCGGCGAAGATGGCGGTCGAGGATTTCGGCGGCAAGGTTCTGGACGCGCCGATCGAGATCGTCAGCGCCGACCACCAGAACAAGCCCGACATCGCCTCGAACATCGCCCGGCAATGGTATGACACCGAGCAGGTGGACAGCATCATGGAGCTGACCACCTCCTCGGTGGGCCTGGCCGTGCAGGCGCTGTCGCAGGAAAAGAAGAAGGTCACCATCAACACCGGCGCCGCCACGACCGAGCTGACTGGCAAGGCCTGCACGCCCTACGGCTTCCACTGGGCCTATGACACGCATATGCTGGCCGTCGGCACCGGCGGCGCGCTGGTCAAGGAGGGCGGCGACAGCTGGTTCTTCCTGACCGCCGACTATGCCTTCGGCTATTCGCTGGAAGAGCAGACCTCGAACGTGGTCAAGGAGCATGGCGGCAACGTGGTCGGCGCCGTGCGCCATCCGCTGGCGACGACCGATTTCTCGTCCTTCCTGCTGCAGGCGCAGTCCTCGGGCGCCAAGGTGATCGGCCTGGCCAATGCCGGCCTCGACACGCAGAACGCCATCAAGCAGGCGGCCGAATTCGGCATCACCGCCGGCGGGCAGAAGCTGGCGGCGCTGCTCTTCTCGATCGCCGAAGTGCATGGCCTCGGCGCCGAGGCGGCGCAGGGCCTGACCCTGACCGAAAGCTTCTACTGGAACCGCGACGCGCCATCGGCCGAGTTCGGCAAGCGCTTCAAGGAACGCACCGGCGTCATGCCGAACATGGTCCATGCCGGCACCTATTCGGCGGTGACGCAATACCTGAAGGCGATCCAGGAGGCCGGCACCGACGAGACCGAGGCCGTCGCCAAGAAGCTGCACGAGATGCCGGTCGACGACGTCTTTGCCCAGGGCGGCAAGGTCGGCGCCAACGGCCGGCTGATCAAGGACGCCTATCTGATGGAGGTCAAGGCCCCGGACGACATCAAGGAGGACTGGGACTATTACAACGTCCTGGCCACCATCCCCGGCGACCAGGCCTTCCTCGACCCGGCCAAGAGCGGCTGCCCGCTGGTCCAGTGATGGCGTCTCCTGCAACGCAGGCCGAACCGCGGGTGGTGCTTTCCGCCCGCGGCTTGGGCCGGGATTTCGCGGGTTTCACGGCGGTGAACAACGTGGATCTGGACGTGGAGCATGCGCGCATCCACGCGCTGATCGGGCCGAACGGCGCCGGCAAGACCACGGTCTTCAACCTCCTGACCAAGTTCCTGCAACCGACGCGGGGCCAGATCACGCTGCTGGGCCAGGACATCACGCGCACGCCGCCCGACAAGGTGGCGCGCATGGGGCTGGTGCGCAGCTTCCAGATCTCGGCCGTCTTCCCGCACCTGACCGTGCGCGAGAACGTCAAGGTCGCCCTGCAGCGCCCGGCGGGGCTGGCGGTGCAGTTCTGGCTGCCCTTGTCGTCGCTCGACCGGCTGGACGCGCGGGCCGATCAGCTGATCGAGCAGCTGGGCCTGGCGCGCTGGCGCGACCACCGCGCCGCCGACCTGTCCTATGGCAGGAAGCGCGTGCTGGAGATCGCCACCACCCTGGCCTTGGACCCCGAGGTGCTGCTTCTGGACGAGCCCATGGCCGGCATGGGCCAGGAGGACGTGGCCATGGTGGCCGAGATCATCCGCGAACTCGCCCGCTCGCGCGCCGTGCTGATGGTGGAACACAACCTCAACGTGGTGGCCGACATCTGCGACCATGTCACCGTGCTGCAACGCGGCGAGATCATCGCGCGGGGCGATTACGCCACCGTCTCGGCCGATCCCCGCGTGCGCACCGCCTATATGGGGTCCGAGGCATGAGCGCGCTCCTGCAAGTCGAGAACCTGCAGGCCTGGTATGGCGAAAGCCACGTCCTGCACGGCGTCACCATGCATGTGAACCAGGGCGAGATGATCTGCATCCTGGGCCGCAACGGCATGGGCAAGACCACCACCCTGCGCACGATCATGGGCATCCTGAGAAAGCGCAGCGGCCGGATCGAATTCGCCGGCCAGGACATGATGGGCGTGGCCCTGCACAGGACCGCCCGCGCCGGGCTGGGCTTCATCCCCGAGGAGCGCGGCATCTTCGCCAGCCTCTCGGTCGAGGAGAACCTGATGCTGCCGCCGAAGGTCGCCCCGGGCGGCATGTCGGTCGAGGAAATCTATGCGCTGTTCCCGAACCTGCAGGAACGGCGCCTGAGCCCCGGCACCAAGCTCTCGGGCGGCGAGCAGCAGATGCTGGCGCTGGCGCGCATCCTGCGCACCGGGGCGCGCTGCCTTCTGCTCGACGAGCCGACCGAGGGCCTGGCCCCGGTCATCATCCAGGCCATCGGCGAGGTGCTGGTCAAGCTCAAGGCGCGCGGCATGACCGTGGTGCTGGTCGAGCAGAACTTCCGCTTCGCCGCCAAGGTCGCCGACCGCTTCTACCTGATGGACCACGGCCGCATGACGGCGGAATTCCCCGTGGGTGATCTGCCACAGCAGATGGACCTCTTGCATCGCGAACTGGGGGTGTGACATGACCATGATCTTCGGCGTGCCGCTCCAGGCCCTGATGGGGCAGCTGCTGGTCGGGCTGATCAACGGCAGCTTCTATGCGCTCTTGTCGCTGGGCCTTGCCATCATCTTCGGCCTCTTGCGCGTCATCAACTTCGCCCATGGCGCGCAATACATGCTGGGCGCCTTCGCGGCGCTGCTGCTCTTGACCTGGGGCGGCATCAACTACTGGCTGGCGCTGATCCTGGCGCCGCTGATCGTCGGGCTGCTCGCGGCGCTGGTCGAAAGGACCATGCTGTCGCGGCTCTACAAGCTCGACCATCTCTATGGCCTCTTGTTCACCTTCGGCCTGGCGCTGGCGATCGAGGGCACCTTCCGCTATTTCTTCGGCGCCTCGGGCAAGCCCTATGCCGCGCCGGCGCAGCTGACCGGGGCGGTGAACCTGGGCTTCATGTTCCTGCCGATCTATCGCGGCTGGGTGGTCATCGCCTCGCTCGCGGTTTGCGTGGGCGTCTGGCTGTTGATCGAGAAGACCAAGCTCGGCGCCTATCTGCGCGCCGCGACCGAGAACCCGGTGCTGGTGCAGGCCTTCGGCGTCAACGTGCCCTTGCTCTTGACCCTGACCTATGCGCTTGGCGCCGGTCTGGCCGGTTTCGCCGGGGTGCTGGCGGCGCCGGTCTATCAGGTCTCGCCCCTGATGGGCTCGAACCTGATCATCATCGTCTTCGCCGTGGTGGTGGTCGGCGGCATGGGCTCGATCCTGGGCGCCATCGTCACCGGCTATCTGCTGGGCGTGGTCGAGGGGCTGACCAAGGTCTTCTACCCCGAGGCCTCGAACATCGTGATCTTCGTCATCATGGCGATCGTGCTGATCCTGCGGCCCGCGGGCCTTTTCGGAAAGGAGGCCTGACATGGCCGGCAACCCCGTCCCGACCGAGACCGTCGCCGCCCATCCGCAGGCCGGCCGCATCCAGCTGGCGCTGGTCGGCGTCGCGCTGGTGGCGCTGCTGATCGTGCCGCATGTGCTTTATCCGATCTTCCTGATGAAGCTCCTGTGCTTTGCGCTCTTCGCCTCGGCCTTCAACCTGCTCTTGGGCTATACCGGGCTTCTATCCTTCGGCCATGCCGCCTTCTTCGGCGGGGCGGCCTATTTCACCGCCCATGCGGTGAAGGAATGGGGCTGGCCACCCGAGGCGGGCATCCTGCTGGGCGTCGCCGGCGCCGCGCTTCTGGGGCTGGTGATGGGCGCCATCGCCATCCGCCGCCAGGGCATCTATTTCGCCATGATCACCCTGGCGCTGGCGCAGATGTTCTTCTTCTTCTGCCTGCAGGCCCGCTTCACCCATGGCGAGGACGGCATCCAGTCCGTGCCGCGCGGGCATCTCTTCGGGGTGATCGACCTGAGCCAGACCATGAGCATGTATTACTTCGTGCTGGCGGTCTTCGTGATCGGGCTCCTGGTGATCTGGCGCTTCGTGAACTCGCCCTTCGGCATGATCCTGAAGTCGATCCGGGAAAACGAGCAGCGCGCGATCTCGCTGGGCTATTCGGTGGCGCGCTACAAGCTGGGCGCCTTCGTGATGTCGGCGGCGCTGGCCGGGCTTGCCGGCGGCGTCAAGGCGCTGGTCTTCCAGTTCGCCACCCTGACCGACGTGGCCTGGCAGATGTCGGGCGAAGTCATCCTGATGACGCTCCTGGGCGGCATCGGCACGCTCTTCGGCCCCATCGTCGGCGCCGGGCTGGTGGTCAGCCTGCAGAACTACCTCGCCACCTCCGACTTCCCCGTCACCATCATCACCGGCGTCGTCTTCATGATCTGCGTGCTCTTGTTCCGCCGCGGCCTGGTCGGCGAGTTCTTCGCATCCAGAATCGGCCGGAAAATGGGGTTCAGGGCGCAATCCTGACCCCAGCGGCCCCCAGGGGCCGCAGAAGGAGCCTGACATGGAAAGCTACGATTACATCGTCATCGGCGCGGGCAGCGCCGGATGCGTGCTCGCCAACCGCCTCAGCGCCGACCCCGGCGCCCGGGTGCTGCTGCTCGAGGCCGGGGGCCGCGACAACTACCACTGGATCCATATCCCGGTCGGCTATCTCTACTGCATCGGCAACCCGCGCACCGACTGGGGCTTTCGCACCGCCGCCGAGCCGGGGCTGAACGGCCGTTCGCTGATCTATCCGCGCGGCCGGGTGCTGGGCGGCTGTTCCTCGATCAACGGCATGATCTACATGCGCGGCCAGGCGGCGGATTACGACCATTGGCGCCAGCTGGGCTGCACCGGCTGGGGCTGGGACGACGTGCTGCCGCTGTTCCGCGCGCAAGAGGATTTCTATCGCGGCGCCGACGACATGCACGGCGCCGGCGGCGAGCTGCGGGTCGAAACCGCCCGCGTCCGCTGGGCCGTTCTGGATGCGTTCATGGATGCGGCGGAACAGGCCGGCATCCCGCGCACCGCAGATTTCAACCGCGGCGACAACGAGGGCGGCGGCTATTTCGACGTCACCCAGCGCCGCGGCTGGCGCTGGAGCGCGGCCAAGGCCTTCCTGCGCCCGGTCGCCCATCGCCCGAACCTGCGCATCCTGACCGGCGCCGAGGTCGAACGGCTGGTGATCGAGGCGGGCGAGGTCCGGGGCGTGCTCTACCACCACCAGGGCCAGCGCATCGAGGCGCGGGCCACGCGCGAAACCGTGCTGGCGGCCGGCGCCATCGGCTCGGTGCAGATCCTCGAACATTCCGGCGTCGGGCGCGGCGACGTGCTGCAAGCCGCCGGCATCGCGCCGCAGGTCGAGGTCGGCGCCCTGGGCGAGAACCTGCAGGACCACCTGCAACTGCGCATGGTCTACAAGGTCTCGGGCGTGCCGACGCTGAACGAAAAGGCCTCGCGCCTGATGGGCAAGGCGGCGATCGGGCTGGAATACGCACTGAAACGCTCGGGGCCGATGTCGATGGCGCCCAGCCAGCTGGGCATCTTCACCCGCTCGGGGCCGGACAAGGCGACGGCGGATCTGGAATACCACGTCCAGCCGGTCAGCCTGGACAAGTTCGGCGACCCGCTGCACCCCTTCCCGGCCATGACCGCCAGCGTCTGCAACCTGCGGCCGGAAAGCCGCGGCTCGGTCCATGTCACCGGCCCGGATTTCCGCGCCCATCCGGCGATCCGGCCGAATTACCTGGCGACGCCCGCCGACCGCGCGGTCGCGGCCCGCGCGATCCGCCTGACTCGCAAGATCGCCGCGCAGCCGGCCTTCAATCGCTTCAATCCCGAGGAATATCTGCCCGGCATCGCCTTCCAGACCGAGGAGGATCTGGTCAAGGCCGCCGGTGCCATCGGCACCACCATCTTCCATCCGGTCGGCACCTGCCGCATGGGCGCCGACGATGCGGCGCCGGTCGATGCGCGGCTGCGCTTCCGGGCATTGGGGCGGCTGCGGGTGGCGGATGCCTCGGTCATGCCGACCATCACCAGCGGCAACACCAATGCGCCGGTGATGATGATCGCCGAAAAGGCCGCGCGGATGATGCGCGAGGACGCGCGGGGCTGAGCCGGGACACGCGCGAGCGCCGGGACGCCGCCGCGCCGTTCGGCCCCGAGGGGGGCGCTGCCCCCCTCGCGCTTTCCGGGCCCCTCGATGGGGCCCGGAAAGCGGCCCCCGGGGTATTTCCGAAACAGTGAAGGGCCGGTCACTCGGCCGGACGGCGCCGCAGTCCCAGCAGCTGGTAGAGCAGCAGCGCCGCGGCGGTCGAGGTGCCGATGCCGCCAAGCGCGAAGCCGCCGAAGTTCACCGTGAAATCGCCGCCGCCGAAGATCAGCGCCACGCCGACGGTGAAGAGGTTCCTCGGGTCCGAGAAATCCACCCGGTTGTCGACCCAGATCCGCGCCATGGCCGAGGCGATCAGGCCAAAGACCGACACGGCAAGCCCCGCCAGGACCGGCGCCGGGATGGTCTGCAGGATGGCGCCGAACTTGGGCGACAGGCCCAGCAGGATGGCGATCAGTGCCGCCAGCGGAAAGATCAGCGTCGAATAGACCCTGGTCATCGCCATGACGCCGATGTTCTCGGCATAGGTGGTGACGCCGGTGCCGCCGCCCATGCCCGCCAGCATGGTGGCGAGCCCGTCGCCCAAAAAGCCCCGGCCGATATAACGGTCCATGTTCTGCCCGGTGATCGACCCCAGGGCCTTGATATGGCCCAGGTTCTCGGCCACCAGCACCACGGCGACCGGGGCGATCAGCCCGATGGCGCCCCAGTCGAAGCGCGGCGCGGTGAACTGCGGCACACCGAACCAGGGCGCGGCACCCACCGCGGCGAAGTCGATGCCCGGCACCAGTCCCAGCCCGTTGCCACAGACCAGCACCATGAGATAGCCGAAGACCAGCGCCACCAGCACCGCGACCCGGCGCAGCGCCCGCCCGCCATAGACCG
Organism: Paracoccus sp. N5; assembly: GCF_000371965.1. Lineage (NCBI taxonomy): Bacteria > Pseudomonadati > Pseudomonadota > Alphaproteobacteria > Rhodobacterales > Paracoccaceae > Paracoccus > Paracoccus sp. N5. The sequence goes on from NZ_AQUO01000003.1 coordinate 224,212, forward strand.
AGACCAGTGCCATGCACAGCACCGTCGCCAGCGCGATGCCCAGATGCGCGAAGCTGCCGGCCAGCTGCTTGACCGCGACCGGCGCCAGGTTCAGCCCGATCGCCATGCCGATGGCGCCGGTGACGGCGGGCGGCATCAGCGTCTCGACCCAGGCAGCGCCGATGGCCATGACCAGGAGCCCGATCAGCGCATAGATCGCGCCCGCCGCGATGATGCCGCCAAGCGCCACGGCCACATTCGGGTTCGGCCCGCCGCCGGCAAAGCCGGTCGCCGCCATGATGACGGCGATGAAGGCGAAGGAGCTGCCGAGATAGCTTGGCACCCGCCCGCCGGTGATGACGAAGAACAGCAGCGTGCCGATGCCGGAAAAGAACACCGCCACATTCGGGTCGAAGCCCATGATCAGCGGCGCCAGGATGGTCGAGCCGGACATGGCCAGCAGGTGTTGCAGGCTCATCGGCAGGGCCGCGGCCAGCGGCAGTTTCTCGTCCGGCAGGACGGTGGCGCCGGTCGCGCGGCGCCATTGCGGGAAATAGCCCATCTCGTCTCTCGGGGTCAGGGTTGCGTCGCCCCCCTCATGCGCGGCTTTGCCGGAAAACGCCAGAGCCGCGCCGCCGCTTCAGTTCCGGGTGGAATCGCCGTGGTGCTCGGCCAGGTCCTCGACATGGCTCATGTCGCCGGGGACGTGGTGGCGCGTGCTGCGGTTCCAGACATAGGTCGCCGCCCACAGCACCACGCCGATGCCCAGAAGCCAGCCCGCGACCTTGTACTGGTCCATCTGCGCCGCGCTGCGCGCCCAGGGCCCGGCCAGGAAGGCGCAGGTCGCGGCGCCGATCCAGGGCAGGGCGCGCGGTGCACGAAAATGGTCGTGCCCGACCTGCTGCCGCCGCAGGACCAGCAGCGCGATATTGACCACGGTAAAGACGCAGAGCAGCAGCAGCGCCGTGGTCCCGCCCAGAAGGCTGACCGCCGGCAGGTCCGAGCGCGTGACCACGAACCAGATCAGCCCAAAGGCCAGGGCCGTGGTGAAGATGATCGCGACCCAGGGTGTCCGGCGCTGGCGGTGCACCAGCCCCAGCGCATGCGGCAGCACGCCCTGCCGCGCCAGCCCGTAAAGCAGCCGGCTCGCCATCAGCATGTTGATCAGCGCCGAGTTCGCCACCGCGAACATGCCGATGAAGGGAAAGATCTTGTCGAAGGGGAAATTCGGCGCCCCCGCCCGCACCACCTGGGTCAGGGCCGAGCCCTTGTCCGGGTCCGACAGGTTTCCGACCGGCACCAGCGCCACGGCGCAGATCGCCACCAGCACATAGATCACCCCGGTGATGGCAAGCCCGGTCAGCATGATGCGCGGAAAAATCCGCACCGGGTCCTTGACCTCTTCGGCCATGTTCACCGAATCCTCGAAGCCGACCATGGCGAAGAACGCCAGCGCCGTCGCCGCGGTCAGCGACAGGAACCAGCCCTTATCCGCCGAGGACTGGAAGATCATCACCTCGGTGAAATCCGCCCGGCCCTGCGCCATGGCGTAGAAGCCGATGAAGATCACCATCAAAAGGCCCGACAGCTCGACGCAGGTCAGCACCACATTGGCCTTGACGCTTTCGCCGACGCCGCGGAAGTTGATCGCCGCGACCAGCGCCATGAACCCCAGCGCCAGCACCAGAATGCCCGCGCTGCCCTTCTGGAAGCCCAGGCCGAAGCCGTCGTTCAGAAAGCCCGCGAAGGCGTTCGAGGCCGTCGAGGCCGAGGTGATCCCCGAGCACATGACGGTGAAGGCCACTAGGAAGGTCAGGAAATGGATGCCGAAGGCGCGATGCGTGTAAAGCGCCGCGCCAGCGGCCTGCGGATAGCGCGTCACCAGCTCCAGATAGGACATGGCGGTGATGGTCGCGACGGCGAAGGCCACCAGGAAGGGCGCCCAGGCGGCGCCCCCCACCTCGCCCGCGACGGTGCCGGTCAGGGCATAGACCCCGGTCCCCAGGATGTCGCCCACGATGAACAGCAACAACAGCTTCGGGCCCATGACCCGCTTCAATTCGGTCTGGTGCGGCGATGCTGCCGCGGAACTCGCACCTGCGCTCATTATCGTCTCCCCGAAACGTGTTTTGACTATGAGCGTCAGGGTGAGCCGGTTGCGGCCACAGGGCAAGCGCCGCGTGCTATTCGGGCACGGGAATGCCGGTTTCCTTCAGGCAGCGCAGCGCGAAACAGGACCGCGAGTTGCGGATGCCGGGGATGCGGAACAGCCGCTTGCGCAGGAAATCCTCGTAGCCGCGCGTGCCGTTCACCGCGACCTTCAGGATATAGTCGTATTCGCCCGAGACCAGCCAGACCTCGATCACCTCGGACAGCTCGACGATCTGGCGGCCGAAGTTTTCCAGCACATGCTCGTCGTGGCGGTCCAGCACCACCTCGACCAGCACGGTTTCGGGCACGCGCAGCCGCTCGCGGTCCAGGATGGCGGCATAGCCCTTGATATAGCCCTCGGATTCCAGCCGCCGCGTGCGCTGCCAGCAGGGGCTGGGCGACAGCCCGACCCGCTCGGCCAGCTGGGTGTTCGACAGCCGGCCATCGCGGCTCAGCTCGCGCAGGATTCGGCGGTCGATGGCATCCAGGTCAAGCTCGGCAGAAACGTCTGTCATTTGCACCAATCGCAGAATTTCCTTTTCAACTATCGCCTATAGGGAAAAAATTGGAAAGGAAATTTTTGAATCCTCGGGCTATCCTGTTCCCCTAGGGGCCAGGGAGGGGCAAATGCGGCAGAAAGAATCCACCAGCGCAACCCACGCGGGAAAGGGCCGGCCATGAGCGACGACAGCCTGCCCCCGCTCAGCCTGACCGTGCCGGAGCCCGAGGTGCGCCCCGGCGGCCAGCCCGATTTCTCGCATGTCGCGATCCCGCGCGCCGGCACCGTGCGTCGCCCGGAGGTGGACGCCGATCCCGAATCGATCCGCGACCTGGCCTTCACCATCATCCGCGTGCTGAACCGCGAGGCCGAGGCCGTCGGCCCCTGGGCCGAGGCGCTGGAGCTGACGCCCGAGGATCTGCTTGCCGGCCTGCGTCACATGATGATGCTGCGCATCTATGACGCGCGGATGCTGAACGCGCAGCGCCAGCAGAAGACCAGCTTCTACATGCAGCATCTGGGCGAGGAAGCCATTTCCTGCGGCTTCCAGCGCGCCTTGGCGCCGGGCGACATGAACTTCCCGACCTATCGCCAGGCGGGTCTGTTGATCGCGGCGGGCTATCCGCTGAGTTCCATGATGAACCAGGTGTTCTCCAACGCCGAGGATCCGATGCGCGGCCGCCAGCTGCCGGTCTGCTATTCCTCGCGCGAGCATGGTTTCTTCACCATCTCGGGCAATTTGGCGACGCAATATATCCAGGCGGTGGGCTGGGCCATGGCCTCGGCGATCTCGGGCGACCGCAAGATCTCGGCGGCCTGGATCGGCGACGGCTCGACGGCGGAAAGCGACTTTCACGCCGCCCTGGTCTTCGCCTCGACCTACAAGGCGCCGGTGGTGCTGAACGTGGTCAACAACCAGTGGGCGATCTCGACCTTCCAGGGCATCGCGCGCGGCGGTTCGGGCACCTTCGCGGCGCGCGGCCTGGGCTTCGGCATCCCCTCGCTGCGGGTGGACGGCAACGACTACCTGGCGGTGATGGCGGTGGCGAAATGGGCGGCGGAACGCGCCCGGCGCAACCTCGGCCCGACGATGATCGAATATGTCACCTATCGCGCCGGCGGGCATTCGACCTCGGACGATCCTTCTGCCTATCGCCCGGCCGAGGAAAGCAACGCCTGGCCGCTGGGCGACCCGATCCTGCGGCTGAAGAACCACCTGATCCGGCTGGGCGCCTGGTCCGAGGAACGCCACGCCCAGGCCGAGGCCGAGATCCTGGCCGAGATCAGCGCCGCGCAGAAGAAGGCCGAGGCGATCGGCACGCTGCACCAGGGCCAGCACCCCAGCAAGGCCGATATGTTCGAGGACGTCTATGCCGAAATGCCGCCGCATCTTCTGAAGCAACGTCACGAGGCGGGGTTCTGACATGGCACGCATGACGATGATCGAGGCCATCCGCGACGCGCTGGACGTGGCCATGGGCGCCGACCCGACCGTGGTGGTGTTCGGCGAGGACGTGGGCTATTTCGGCGGCGTCTTCCGCTGCACCGCCGGATTGCAGGCGAAATACGGCAAGACCCGCTGCTTCGACACGCCGATCAACGAATCCGGCATCGTCGGCGCCGGCATCGGCATGGCCGCCTATGGGCTGAAGCCGGTGGTCGAGATCCAGTTCGCCGACTACGTCTATCCCGCCTATGACCAGATCGTGTCCGAGGCGGCGCGGCTGCGCTATCGCTCGGCCGGGCAGTTCACCTGCCCGATGGTGGTGCGGATGCCGACCGGCGGCGGCATCTTCGGCGGCCAGACCCACAGCCAGAGCCCCGAGGCGCTGTTCACCCATGTCACCGGCCTCAAGACCGTGGTGCCCTCGAACCCGCAGGACGCCAAGGGGCTGCTGATGTCGGCCATCGCGGATCCCGACCCGGTGATCTTCCTGGAACCGAAGCGGCTCTACAACGGCCCCTTCGACGGCCATCACGACCGCCCGGTCACCGCCTGGAAGACGCACGAACTGGGCGAGGTGCCCGAGGGGCATTACACCGTGCCGCTGGGCAAGGCCGTCGTGCGCCGTCCGGGCCAGGCCGCGACGATCCTGACCTATGGCACCATGGTGCATGTCGCGCTGGCGGCAGCGGCCGAGTCGGGCGTCGATGCCGAGGTGATCGACCTGCGCACCCTCTTGCCCTTGGACATGGAGACCATCGTGGCCTCGGTCAACAAGACCGGCCGCTGCCTGGTGCTGCACGAGGCGACGCTGACCTCGGGTTTCGGCGCCGAGCTGGCGGCCCTGGTGCAGGCGGAATGCTTCTGGCATCTCGAGGCGCCGATCCGGCGGGTGGCGGGTTGGGACACGCCCTATCCGCATACGCATGAATGGAGCTATTTCCCCGGCCCCGCACGGGTGGCCGAGGCGCTGCGTCAACTGGTCGAGGTGGCCTGACATGGGTATCCACGCAATCCGCATGCCCGACATCGGCGAAGGCATCGCCGAGGCCGAGATCGCCGAATGGCTGGTCAAGCCCGGCGATGTCCTGCGCGAGGACGACCCGATGGTCGCGGTCATGACCGACAAGGCGACGGTGGAAATCCCCTCGCCCGTCACCGGCACCGTGGTCTGGCAGGCCGGCGCGCCGGGCGACGTGATCGCCGTCGGCGCCGAGCTGATCCGGCTGGAGGTGGACGGCCCCGGCAATGTCGCGGGCGACGCCCCGGCCGAAACATCGCGCCAGGCCGAGACCGCGCCCGAAGCCGAACCCGAACCCGCGCCGCAACCGGCCGAGGCCCAGCCCGAAGCCGAACCGGAACCCGAGCCGCCGCCCGCCAAGCCCGCGCCCCGCGCCACCACCACCACCGCCGCGCCGCTGCGCGCCGAGGGCGAAAAGCCCATCGCCTCGCCCTCGGTCCGGGCGCGGGCGCGCGAGGCGGGCGTGGACCTGCGCCTGGTGCGCGGCTCGGGACCGGCGGGCCGCATCGGGCACGAGGATCTCGACGCCTTCATCGCCTCGGGCGGCTTGCCCGCGCCCTCGGGCCCGCAGCCCGACACCTCGGTCGAGGAGATCCGCGTTATCGGCCTGCGCCGCAAGATCGCCGAGCGCATGGAGGCTGCCAACCGCGTCCCCCAGATCACCATCGTCGAAGAGGTGGACGCCACGGCGCTGGAAGACCTGCGCGCCCGCATGAACGCCCATGGCAAGGGCCCCAAGCTGACGCCGCTGGCCTTCATCGCCCGCAGCGTCACCCGCGCCGTGCATGAACAGCCGATCCTGAACGCGCATTACGACGCCGAGGCCGGGCTGATCCGCCGCTTCGGCGCCGTGCATCTGGGCATCGCCGCGCAGACGCCCTCGGGCCTGATGGTCCCGGTCGTGCGCCATGCCGAGGCGCTGGACCTGCGCTCCACCGCCGCGGAAATCGCCCGCATCGGCAATGCCGCCAAGGACGGCACGGCGAAACGCGACGAGCTGACCGGCTCGACCATCACCATCACCTCGCTGGGCCCCCTGGGCGCCATCGCCTCGACCCCGATCCTGAACGTGCCCGAGGTCGCCATCGTCGGCGTCAACCGCCTGGCGGTGCGGCCATTCTGGAACGGCGCCGCCTTCGAGCCGCGCAAGATGATGAACCTGTCCTGCAGCTTCGACCACCGCGTCGTCGACGGCTGGGACGCCGCGACCTTCGTGGCGCGGCTGAAAGAGCTGCTGGAGACCCCGGCGCTGATCTTCGTGGAGGGCTGAGCGATGCGCGAGATCCAATGCAGGCTGCTGGTCATCGGCGCCGGCCCCGGCGGCTATGTCTGCGCCATCCGTGCCGGGCAGTTGGGCGTCGATACCGTCATCGTCGATGCCGAGCCGCCGGGCGGCACCTGCCTCAACGTCGGCTGCATCCCCTCGAAGGCGCTGATCCACGCGGCCGAGGAGTTTCACCGCATCGCGGCGCTGTCCTCGACGGCCGCGATGGGCATTTCGGCCGGCCCGCCGACCCTCGACCTGGCCGCCACCATGGCCTGGAAGGACGGCATCGTCAGCCGCCTGACCGGCGGCGTGGCGACGCTGCTGCGCAAGGCCAAGGTGCGGCTGGTGACGGGCACGGCGACCATCCGCGACGGCAAGACCGTCGAGGTGGCGACCCCCGAAGGCCCGGTCCGCATCCGCGCCGAGGTGCTGGTCATCGCCACCGGCTCGGAACCGATCGAGATCCCGTCCCTGCCCTTCGGCGGCAAGGTGATCTCCTCGACCGGGGCGCTGGCCCTGACCGAGGTGCCGGAACGGCTCGCCGTGGTCGGCGGCGGCTATATCGGGCTGGAGCTCGGCATCGCCTTCGCCAAGCTCGGCGCCGCGGTCACCGTGGTCGAGGCCGGGCCGCGCATCCTGCCGCAATATGACGCCGAACTGACCGGGCCGGTCGCGCAGCGCCTGACCCGGCTTGGCATCCGCGTGCTGACCGGCGCCCGCGCCGGCGGCCTCTCGGACAGCGGCGCCCTGCGCGTCGCAGGCAGCGACGGGGCCGAGGAGATCGCCGCCGACAAGGTGCTGGTCACGGTCGGCCGCCGCCCCCGCGCCACCGGCGCCGGCATCGACGGGCTGCGCCTGGCCATGGCCGGCCCGTTCCTGAAGATCGACGAGCGCTGCCGCACCTCGATGACCGGCGTGCTGGCCATCGGCGACGTGACGGGCGAGCCGATGCTGGCGCATCGCGCCATGACCCAGGGCGAGATGGTCGCGGAACTGGTCGCGGGCCAGCCCCGCGCCTGGGACAAGCGCGCGATCCCGGCGGTCTGCTTCACCGACCCGGAAATCGTCAGCGTGGGCCTTTCCCCGGACGAGCTGCGCAGCCAGGGCCATGAGCCGCTGATCGGCCTCTTTCCCTTCGCCGCCAACGGCCGGGCGATGACGGCGGATGACGAAACCGGCTTCATCCGCGTCACCGCGCGGCCCGACACGCATGAGGTGCTGGGCATCCAGGCGGTCGGCGCCGGCGTCGCGGAACTGGCCGGCGGCTTCGCGCTGGCGCTGGAGATGGGCGCGCGGCTCGAAGACATCGCCGGCACCATCCACGCCCACCCGACCCGGGGCGAGGCGCTGCACGAGGCCTGCCTGCGCGCGCTTGGCCACGCGCTGCACATCTGAAGGGCGGCGCGCCCGGAACCGGGCGCCCGCCTTGGCGGTTCGGCATCACCGATCACGCGAAGGACAGGCAAGACATGCAGGAACTGGAACTCACCCCCGGCCGCAACTGCTGGCGGGTCGCCACGGCGCGCTGCTTTTCGGTCATCGTCGATGGCGCCGATTATTTCCGCGCCCTGCGTGAATCGCTGCTGAAGGCCCGGCGGCTGGTGATCCTGATCGGCTGGGACTTCGACTTCGAGATCGAGATGCTGCCCGGCGAAAGCGACGCCGACGGCGACGCGCCCGACGGGATGCCGAACCAGATCGGCCCCTTCCTCGACGCGCTGGTGGACCGCCGCCCCGGGCTCGACATCTACCTGCTGAAATGGAGCGGCGGGGCGCTGATCGCGCCCGGCGGGCTGTTGCCGGCGGCGCGGATCAAGTTCCTGTCGCCCGAACAGATCCACCTGGCCTTCGACGGCCGCCACCCGATCGGCGCCTGCCACCACCAGAAGATCGTCGCCATCGACGATTCGCTGGCCTTCTGCGGCGGCATCGACGTGACCGACGGACGCTGGGACAGCCGCGACCATACGCCCGGCGACCCCTGCCGCCGGCTGCGCGACGGCGCGGTGGCCCAGCCCTGGCACGACGCCACCACCGTGCTTTCCGGCCCCGCCGCCGCCGCGCTCAGCCGGCTCGGCCGCGCCCGCTGGGCCCGCGCCAACGATGCCGAGATGGACGAGGATTTCCGCCCCGGCGCCGACCTGTGGCCCGACAGCATCCCGGTCGGCTTCCACGACGTGCCCATCGCCATCGCCCGCACCCAGCCGCCGGAATCCGACAAGCCCAGCATCGCCGAGATCGAGCATCTCTATCTGGACAGCATCGCCGCGGCCCGCGATTGCATCTATCTGGAATCGCAGTATTTCGCCGCCGACAGCATCACCCGCGCCATCGCCCGCCGCTTGGCCGAGCCCGGCGGCCCCGAGGTGGTCATCGTCAACCCCCGCGCCGCCCAGGGCATGGTCGAGGACGAGGCGATGCATGTCACCCGCAGCCGGATGATCCGCCAGCTGCGGGCGCTGGACCGGCACGACCGCTTTCGCATCCTCTACCCGGTGAATGCGGCGGGCGAGGACATCTATGTCCATGCCAAGGTCTCGATCGTGGACGACCGGCTCTTGCGCGTCGGCTCCGGCAACATCGACCGCCGCTCGATGGGCTTCGACACCGAATGCGACGTGGCGCTGCTGGCCGAGGAGGCCGCCGACCGCCGCGCCGTGCGCGCGCTGCGCGACGGGCTGATCGCCGAGCACCTGGGCCGCGACCCGGCCGAGGTCGCGCGCCGCATCGATGACACCGGCAGCGTCATCGCCGCCATCCAGCACCTGAACCGCGCCACCGGCCGCCGTCTGCGCCCCATCCGCCCGCGCAAGGAAACCCTGCTCGGCAGCATCCTGGCCGACACCCGCTTCTTCGACCCGCGCTATCGCCGCAGCGCCCAGGCCCGGCTGGGCATCACCTCGCGCCATGTCATGCTGGGCGGGGCGGCGCTGGCGGCCGGGCTGTTCCTGTGGTCCAGGACAAGGCCGCGCCGGGACTAGCCGGCGTCGCGCTCGGCAAAGGCCCAGGCGCGGAACGCCGCCGCATCCTCGGCCAGCGCCGGCGGCAGCGCCTCGGTGCAAAGCAGGTAATAGTCAAACTGGTCCAGCACCGCCTCGGCCGACAGCTGCACCAGCCGGCCCGAGTCGAGATCGTCGCGGATCATCGCCAGCGGGCACAGCGCCACCCCCTGCCCGGCCAGCGCGGCGGCGCGCAGCAGGTTGAAATCCTCGAACAGCGGCCCGGGGTCCTGCGGGTCCAGCCCCGATCCCGCCTGCGCCAGCCATTCCGCCCAGCCCGAGCGGTCGGTGTCGTGCAACAGCCCCGCCGCCTTGATCTCGGCCACCGTCGGCGCCGCGGGCAGCAGCTGCGGGCTGCACACCGGCACGCAGGCCCCCGACAGAAAGGCCAGCGTCTCGACCCCCGGCAGCTGCGGCGCCCGGTCGGCATAGACGAAGGCCAGGTGAGTCGCGCTGAAGTCGATCTCATGCCCGTGCATGGCATAGACCACGCGCAGCGCCACCTCGGGATGGCTTTCGCGGAACCGCGCCAGCCGCGGGATCAGCCAGCAGATCGCGACTGAGGGGATGGCCGCGATCACCAGCACCCGCTCCTGCCGCGCCTGGGCGATGCGGCGGCAGGCGGCGTCGATCTCGGCGAAGGACAGGCTCAGCGTCCGCGCAAGCTCTTGTCCTGCCGGCAGAATTCTCGGCCGCGCGCCGGAACGGTCGAACAGCGGCACCCGCAGGAAATCCTCCAGATGCCGGATCTGGTGGCTGACGGCCGACTGGGTGACGAACAGCGCATCCGCCGCCGCCTTGAAGCTTTTCAACCGCGCCGCCGCCTCGAAGGCCCGCAGCGCATTCAGCGGAGGCAGCGGCATCCCGGCCCCTTCCGGCTTGAGATTTTCTCACAGAAAGCATGAAAAACCGTCTTTTGACAAGACCGGCCCGCAACCCCGATCCTGCTGCCATCCCCAAGGACAGGAGACCCCGATGACCACCCGCGAACGCCTGCAGAACTATGTCGGCAACGGCCGCAAGGCGCAGCCGACCTTCTCGGCCGCCGAGATGCAGCGCCGCCACGATGCCATCCGCGCCCATATGGCCCAGGCCGGCGTCGATGCGGCGCTGTTCACCAGCTACCACAACATCAACTATTACGCCGATTTCCTGTATTGCCAGTTCGGCCGCCGCTACGGCTTCCTGATCGACCACGACCACGCCACCTCGATCAGCGCCGGCATCGACGGCGGCCAGCCCTGGCGCCGCACCTTCGGCAACAACCTGACCTATACCGACTGGCAAAAGGACAATTACTTCCACGCCATCCGCCAGATCGTGGGCGGCGCGAAACGCATCGGTATCGAATTCGACCATGTCAACATCGACCTGCTCGCCCTGCTGAAAGCGGAATTCCCCGGCGTCGAATTCGTCGACATCGCCGCCCCGGCCATGCGGCTGCGCATGGTGAAATCGGCCGAGGAAATCGCCCATATCACCAAGATGACCCGCATCGCCGACATCGGCGGCGCCGCCTGCGTCGAGGCCACCGCCGTCGGCACGCCCGAACACGAGGTCGCGCTGCATTCCACCGCCACCATGGTGCGCGAGATCGCCAAGACCTGGCCCGATGCCGAGCTTCTGGACACCTGGACCTGGTTCCAGTCCGGCATCAACACCGACGGCGCGCACAACCCGGTCACCTCGCGCAAGATCGAGGCCGGCGACATCCTGTCCCTGAACTGCTTCCCGATGGTCGCGGGCTATTACGTCGCGCTGGAGCGCACGCTTTTCGCCGAACATGCCAGCGACGAACACCTGCGGCTGTGGGAAATCAACTGCAAGGTCCATGACCGCGGCAAGGAGCTGCTGGTGCCCGGCGCGAAATGCGCCGACATCGCCGCCGAGCTGAACGAGATCTATGCCGCCGAAAACCTGCTGCAATACCGCAGCTTCGGCTATGGCCACAGCTTCGGCGTGCTCTGCCACTATTACGGCCGCGAGGCCGGGCTGGAGCTGCGCGAGGACTGCGACACCGTGCTGGAACCCGGCATGGTCGTGTCGATGGAGCCGATGATCACCATCCCCGACCACCTGCCCGGCGCCGGCGGCTACCGCGAACACGACATCCTGGTGATCGAGGAGACCGGCAACCGCAACATCACCGGCTTCCCCTACGGCCCCGAACATCTGATCGTCCGGGGCAAGGCCAAGGCAGCCTGATCCAGGGACCGGCGGGGCCAGAAGCTCCGCCGGTCTTCGCTTTTGCCAGCAGGCAAAAGCCGTCCGGCCGACCGGGAAGGTCGCGCCGTCGACGATGATCGTCACCATCATCGGTTCCCATGGGAGGAGACCATGACCGCTATGACCATCCCCGCCGCTGCGGGCCCGAACGGCGTGTCCGACGCCCAGGCAAGCCCGGCCGTCCTGCGCAAGGTTCTGACCGCCAGTTTCATCGGCAATTTCGTCGAATGGTTCGACTATGCCTCCTATGGCTATTTCGCCACCGTGATCGCCGCGGTCTTCTTCCCCGAGATCGCGCCGCAGGCCGCGCTGCTCGCGACCTTCGCGGTCTTCGCGATCTCCTTCGTCATCCGCCCGATCGGCGGCATCGTCTGGGGCAGCATTGGCGACCGCATCGGCCGCAAGACCGCGCTCTCCTGGTCGATCCTCATCATGTCCGGGGCAACGACCGTCATCGCGCTTTTGCCGTCCTATCACCAGATCGGCATGCTGGCGCCGGTGCTGCTGCTGATCGTGCGCATGGTGCAGGGCTTTTCCGCCTCGGGCGAATATGCCGGGGCGACCTCGTTCCTGGCCGAATATGCACCGCCCGCGAAACGCGGCTTCTACACCAGCATGGTTCCCGCCAGCACGGCCGCCGGGCTGCTGGCCGGATCGCTGATGTCGGCGCTGTTGTTTTCGCAGCTCGAGACCGCGCAGCTGCATGGCTGGGGCTGGCGGCTGCCGTTCCTGCTGGCCTTCCCGCTGGGCCTGGTCGGGCTCTATATCCGGCTGAAGCTCGAGGACACGCCGAAGTTCCGCGAGCTGGAAGCGAAACACCATGTCGAAACGACGCCGGTCAAGGAACTCTTCACCACCTATCGCAGGCCGATCATCCGCGCCTTTGCCGTCACCTGCCTGAACGCCGTCGGCTTCTATCTGATCCTCAGCTACATGCCGACCTATCTCATCACCGAGATGGGCATGGAGGAAAGCGCCTCGTTCCTGGCCAACAGCATCGCGCTCTTTGCCTATATCTTCCTGATCTTCCTGATGGGCATCCTGTCGGACCGCTTCGGGCGCAAGACGGCGCTGATCGCGGCCTCGGTGCTGTTCATCGTCCTGACCGTGCCGCTGTTCGGCATGCTGGATGGCGCCAGCTTCGCGATGATCGTGCTGATCCAGGTGATTTTCGGCGCGCTGCTGACCGTCAACGACGGCACGCTGCCCTGCTTCCTGACCGAGATCTTTCCGACCCGGGTGCGCTATTCCGGCTTTGCCTTCAGCTTCAACACCGCCAATGCGCTGTTCGGCGGCACGGCGCCCTTCGTCGCCACCTGGCTGATCGCGGCCACCGGCAGCAAGACCGCCCCGGCCTGGTATCTGGTCGCAGCCGCCGTCGTGGCGCTGGTCGCCATGCTGGCCGCGCGCGAGACCGCCGGCAAGCCGCTGCGCGACTGACGCACCACGGACGCTTGCCCCGACGCGGGCAGGCGTCCTAGGCTGGGCCGGCAGCCACAGCCGAGGCCCCCATGCCCTTCCACGAACCCGTCGATGCCGCCCTTGTCCCGCGTTTCGCGGGACATGCGACCTTCATGCGCCTGCCCGCGCTCAGCGACCCGACCGGGCTCGACGTGGCGATCCTCGGCATCCCCTGGGACGGCGGCACCACCAACCGCCCCGGCGCCCGCCACGGCCCGCGCGAGGTGCGCAACCAGTCCAGCCTGATGCGCCGCGTGCATCACGTCAGCGGCACCGCGCCCTATGAGCGGCTGCGGGTGGCCGACCTGGGCGACCTGGCCGTGCAGCCCATCGACCTGATGGCGGCGCTGGCGCAGATCGAATCCGGCATCGCGGCGGTCTGCGCGGCCGGAGCCCGCCCGCTCTCGGTCGGCGGCGACCACCTGACCACGCTGCCGGTGCTGCGCGCCATCCACAAGGCCGCCCCCACGCGCGGCCCGCTGGGGCTGGTGCAGTTCGACGCCCATTCCGACACCAACGACAGCTATTTCGGCGGCAACCGCTATACCCACGGCACCCCCTTCCGCCGCGCGATCGAGGAAGGCATCCTCGACCCCCGCCGCATGGTGCAGATCGGCATCCGCGGCTCGGTCTATGCCGCGGACGAACACCAATGGGCGCAGGACCAGGGCATCCGCATCATCTATATCGAGGAATTCGCCCGCCGCGGCGCCGACCAGATCAGTGCCGAGATCCGCATGCTGATGGGCGATGCGCCCTGCTACGTCACCTTCGACATCGACAGCATCGACCCCGCCATGGCCCCCGGCACCGGCACGCCCGAGATCGGCGGGTTGACCACGCGCGAGGCGCAGGCGCTGGTGCGCGGCCTCTCCGGGCTCAACATCCTCGGCGCCGACGTGGTCGAGGTCTCGCCGCCCTTCGACGTCGGCGGCATCACCGCGCTGACCGGCGCGACGATGCTGTTCGAGCTGCTCTGCGTGCTGGCCGAGACCCGCTAGCCTTACTGCAAGGCCTTGTCGGTGATCTCCAGCGTATAGGCCCCCTCGGGCGCCTTCGAGATCACCGGGTCCGAGCCGCCGCCCAGCAGCACCTTGACCGTGCGGTCGTAATCCGCCGGATCCAGCGCGCCGTTGGAGCCGGCCGTCAGCTTGGCGATCTCGCCCATCATGCGGGCCTGCACCTCCAGCGTCTGCGCGCCGGTCTCGTCATTGTCGATGACGATCTGCGCCGCCTCGTCGGGATGCGCCTCGGCATATTTCCAGCCCTTCATCGAGGCGCGGACGAATTTCTCCATCTTCGCGACGAATTCGGGATCCTTCAGCTTGTCCTCCATGACGTAAAGCCCGTCCTCCAGCGTGGCGACACCCTCGTCCTCGTATTTGAAGGTCACCAGATCCTCGGGCTTCAGCCCGGCATCGATCACCTGCCAATATTCGTTATAGGTCATGGTCGAAATGCAGGCCGCCTGCTTTTGCAGCAGCGGATCGACGTTGAAGCCCTGCTTCAGTACCGTCACCCCCTCGGGCGAGCCGTCGGTCGGGATCTTCAGCGTCGCCATCCAGCTGAGGAACGGATATTCGTTGCCGCCGAACCAGACCCCCAGCGTCTTGCCGCGGAAATCCTCGGGGCCGGTGATGCCGCTTTCCTTCAGGCAGGTCAGCATCATCCCCGAGCTCTTGAACGGCTGGGCGATATTGACCAGCGCCAGCCCCTTTTCCCGCGCGGCCAGCGCCGACGGCATCCAGTCCACCGTCACGTCGGCGCCGCCTCCGGCCATGACCTGGGTGGGCGAGATGTCGGGCCCGCCGGGCATGACGTCGACCTCCAGCCCCTCCTCCTCATAGAAACCCTTGTCCTTGGCGACGTAATAGCCGGCGAACTGGGCCTGCGTGACCCATTTCAGCTGCAGCTTCACCTCTTCCGCCTGTGCCGCCCCCACCGCGAGGGCTGCCAGAGCGGCTCCGATCAGAAATCTGTTCATTCCCGTCTCCACTGTTGGTTGCCGGTTTTGTCCGGACTGGTTGAAATGCCGGTTGAAATCATCGCCCCCGCTGCGAAGGGTGCCAGAAGGTGACCGCCTTTTCGGCCAGCGTCATCAGGCCGAAGAAGCCGCTGCCGGCCAGCGCCGCCACCGCGATCTCGGCCCAGACCAGCGGCAGGTCCAGCTGCCCCACGGCGGTCGCGATGCGGAAGCCCATGCCCCGCGTGGGCGAGCCGAAGAACTCGGCCACGATGGCGCCGATCAGCGCCAAGGTGGTGGCGATCTTCAAGCCGTTGAACAGGAACGGCATGGCGGCCGGCAGGCGCAGCTTCAACAGCGTGTCGCGATAGCTCGCGGAATAGGTCCGCATCAGGTCGCGTTGCAGCGGATCGGTGGCCGCCAGCCCCGCGACCATGTTCACCAGCACCGGGAAGAACACCATGACCACGACCACGGCGGCCTTGGACTGCCAGTCGAAGCCGAACCACATCACCAGGATCGGCGCGATGCCGACGATGGGCAGCGCGGCGACGAAATTGCCGACCGGCAGCAGCCCCCTTTGCAGGAAGGGAAAGCGGTCCACCGCGATGGCGGTCAGCACGGCGGCGCCGCAGCCGATGACATAGCCCGACAGCGCCCCCTTCAGGATGGTCTGGCTGAAATCGCCCCAAAGCAGCGGCAGGCTGCCGGCAAGGCGCGCCGCGATGTCGGTCGGCGCCGGCAGGATCACCGGGCTGACCGCCAGCCCGCGCACCAGCCCCTGCCACAGCACCAGCAGCGTGACGCCGAAGAGCGTCGGCACAAAGACCCGCGCCCATCGCGCCGCGCCATGCCGGTTCGCGACCTGCACGTTCAGCGCCATGGCCGCGATCCAGAAGCCGATGGCGGCCCAGCCCTGCCAGCTCATCGCGAAAACCCCATGCGGCTCAACGTCACCCGCTCGACCGCGCCGATCAGCATGACCAGCACCGCGGCCAGGATGGCGGCGGCGAACAGCGCCGCCCAGATCTGCACGGTCTGGCCGTAATAGCTGCCCGACAGCAGCCGCGCGCCCAGCCCCGCCGTCGCCCCCGCCGGCAGTTCCGCGACGATGGTCCCGACCAGCGCCGCCGCGATCCCGACCTTCAGCGAGGCGAACAGATAGGGCACCGAGGACGGCAGCCGCAGCATCCGCAAGGTCTGCCCCTGCGAGGCACTATAGGTCCGCAGCAGGTCCAGCTGCATCCCGTCCGGCGCCCGCAAGCCCTTGACCATGCCGACCAGCACCGGGAAGAAGCTCAGATAGGCGGCGATCAGCGCCTTGGGCAGCAAGCCCTTGATCCCGAGCGAGGCCAGCACCACGATCACCATCGGCGCGATCGCCAGGATCGGGATGGTCTGCGAGGCGATGGCCCAGGGCATCACGCTCATGTCCATCGCCCGGCTGTGCACGATGCCGATGGCCAGCAAAAGCCCCGCCGCCGTCCCCAGCGCGAACCCGGCCAGCGTCGCCGACAGCGTCACCCCGGCATGCCAGATCAGGCTGCGCTTCGAGGTGATCTTCTGCCCGGCCACGCCGTCCCACAGCCCCTTGGCGACCTGATGCGGCGCCGGCAGCACCGGCCGGTCCTGCACCATGGTCTCGCGCAGCATCTGGCCGAAGCCGATCTCGCTGCCCGCCCGCGCCGCCTGGTCCAGCACCCAGGCCCGGTTCAGCATGACTGCCGCAGCGTACCAGATCACCAGGATCGCCAGCAGCACGGTCAGGACCGGCAGGACGCGGCTCATGTCGCAATCCTTCCGCGAACGGCGCCAAACGGTGCATCCCCGGTGTACGCGCGGTGTACGCCCCGTGCATCTCCGGTGCGGACCGCAGCCTCAATCATGGCCGTGTCCCTCGTGCAAACCCTCGCGCACCTCATGGGCGATGCGGATGAACTCGGGTGTGTCGCGAATATCCAATGGCCGGACCCGCGGCAGCGGGCTTTCGATCACCTTGGTGATGCGCCCCGGGCGCGGCGACATGACCACGATCCGGGTGGACAGGTAAACCGCCTCGGGGATGGAATGGGTGACGAAGGCGATGGTCTTGCCGGTCCGCTGCCACAGCCGCAACAGCTCCTCGTTCAGCCGGTCGCGCACGATCTCGTCCAGCGCGCCGAAGGGCTCGTCCATCAGCAGGATCTCGGCGTCGAAGGCCAGCGCGCGGGCGATGCTGGCGCGCTGCTGCATGCCGCCCGACAGCTGCCAGGGGAACTTGCGGCCGAACTGCCCGAGCTCCACCAGATCCAGCACCGCCTGGACCCGTGTCGCCTGCTCCGCCTTGGGATAGCCCATGATCTCCAGCGGCAGGCGGATGTTCCCGGCGATGGTGCGCCAGGGATAAAGTCCAGCCGCCTGAAAGACATAGCCGTAGCTCCTGGCCCGCCGCGCCGCATCGGCCGTCATGCCGCGCACGGTCAGGCTGCCGCCCGTCGGCGTCTCCAGCGCGGCGATGCAGCGCAGAAGCGTGGTCTTGCCGCAGCCCGAGGGGCCGATGAAGCTGACGAAATCGCCGGGCGCCACGGTCAGGTCCACGTCCTTCAGCGCATGGACCGGGCCGTCGTCGGTGGGAAAGGTCAGGTTCAGGTGCCGGGCCTCGATGACCGCCGGTGCCGCCTCCACCTCACACCCCGCTGGCCGGAATGCCGGCGCGCGACACCGGCCTGGGCTCGCTCAGCGCCTTCCAGGTCGACAGCGCCCGGCCGACCGCGCCCCGGGGCTCGCGCGCCACGAACTGGCCATGGCCCTCATGCGTATCGACCTTGCCCTCGGTCACCGCGACCACGCCGCGGGTCAGGGTAAAGCGCGGCAGCCCCACCACCTCGCGCCCCTCGAAGACATTGTAATCAATGGCGGATTGTTGCCCCGCGGCGGTGATGGTCTTTTTCGCCTCCGGATCCCAGACCACCAGATCGGCATCGGCGCCGACCAGCACCGCGCCCTTCCTGGGATAGATGTCCAGGATCTTGGCGATATTGGTCGAGGTCACCGCCACGAACTCGTTCGGCGTCAGCCGCCCGGTCCTGACACCCATGGTCCACAGCATCGGCATCCGCTCCTCAAGCCCGCCGGTGCCGTTCGGGATCTTGGTGAAATCGCCGATGCCAAAGCGTTTCTGCGCGGTGGTAAAGGCGCAATGATCCGTCGCCACGCAGCTCAGGCTGCCCGAGGCCAGCCCGGCCCACAGGCTGTCCTGGTGCCGCTTGTCGCGGAACGGCGGCGACATCACCCGCCGCGCCGCATGGTCCCAATCCGGGTTGGCATATTCGCTCTCGTCCAGCACCAGATGCTGGATCAGCGGCTCGCCCCAGACCCGCTTGCCCAAGCTCCGCGCCCGCCGGATCGCCTCATGGCTTTCCTCGCAGGAGGTATGCACGACATAAAGCGGCACCCCGGCCATGTCGGCGATCATGATGGCGCGGTTGGTCGCCTCGCCCTCGACCTGGCTCGGTCGGGAATAGGCATGCGCCTCGGGCCCGGTGTTGCCCTCGGCCAGCAGCCTGGCCGACATGCTGGCGACGATATCGCCGTTCTCGGCATGGACCAGCGGGATCGCTCCCAGCTCGGCGCAGCGCCGGAAACTGGCGAACAGCTCCTCGTCATTCACCATCAGGCTGCCCTTGTAGGCCATGAAATGCTTGAAGGTATTGATGCCGCGCCCGGTCACGGCCTGCATCTCGTCAAAGACCTGCTCGCCCCACCAGGTGACCGCCATGTGAAAGGAATAATCGCAGCAGGCCCGCCCGGCCTTGTTGTCCCATTTCTTCAAGGCATCCAGCAGCCCCTCGCCCGGGGCGGGCAGGGCGAAATCCACCACCATCGTGGTGCCGCCGGCCAGCGCCCCCCGCGTCCCGCTCTCGAAATCATCGCTGGAATAGGTGCCCATGAAGGGCATCTCCAGATGCGTATGCGGGTCGATCCCGCCCGGCATGACATGGCAGCCCGTCGCATCCAGCACCGTATCGCCCGCCAGCCCCTGGCCAATCTCGACGATCCGCCCGCCCTCGATCAGCACATCCGCCGGATAGCTCAGATCCGCCGTGACGATGGTGCCGCCCTTGATGACCGTGCTCATGCCTCAGCCCTTCTCCGTTTTCCAAATACCCCGGGGGTCCGGGGGCAGAGCCCCCGGCCCGGCCGCACCATCACGCGACCACCTCGGCCGTCTCCAGCACCGCATGCAGCAGCACGTCGGCCCCGGCGGCGGCCCATTCCGGGCTGATCTCCTCGGCCTCGTTATGCGAAAGCCCGCCGACGCAGGGGCACATGACCATGGTCGCCGGCGCGACCTTCGCCGCCCAGCAGGCATCATGCCCCGCGCCCGAGATGATGTCGCAATGATCCAGTCCCAGCCGCTCGGCCGCCTCGCGCACCCGCCCGACCAGCACCGGGTCGAAGGTCACCGGGTCGAAATGCCCCACCGCCTCGACCGAACAACCCACTGACAACGCATCACAAATCTCCTGCGCGCGCGTCTCGATCTCGGCCCGCATCCCGTCCAGCTTGGCCTGGTCGGGGCTGCGGATGTCGACCGTGAAGACCACCGTCCCCGGCAGCACGTTGCGCGAATTCGGGCTGAACTTCACCTGCCCGACGCCGCCCACGGCGCCAGGCTGGGCGGCCATCGCAACCTCTTGAACCATCTCGAAAATCCGCGCCATGGCCAGCCCGGCATTCACCCGCATCTCCATGGGCGTCGAGCCGGTATGCGCCTCGCGCCCGGTCAGGGTGAATTCCAGCCACCACAGCCCCTGGCAATGCGTCACCACGCCGATGGTCTTCTGCTCGGCCTCCAGGATCGGGCCCTGCTCGATGTGATATTCGAAATAGGCATGCATCTTGCGGGCGCCGACCTCTTCCTCGCCCAGCCAGCCGATGCGCTTCAGCTCGTCGCCGAAGCGCAGGCCCTGTTGATCCTCGCGGGCATAGGCATAGTCCAGGTCCAGCACCCCGGCGAAGACGCCCGAGGCCAGCATGGCCGGCGCGAAACGCGCGCCCTCCTCATTGGTCCAGTTCGTCACCACGATGGGATGCCGGGTGCGGATGCCAAGGTCGTTCATCGTCCGCACCAGCTCCAGCCCGGCCAGCACGCCCAGCACGCCGTCGTATTTGCCGCCGGTCGGCTGGGTATCGAGATGCGAGCCGACATAGACCGGCAGCGCGTCCGGGTCCTCGCCCGGCCGGGTGGCGAACATGGTGCCCATGCGGTCCACGCCCAGGCTCAGCCCGGCCTCCTCGCACCAGCGCTGGAACAGGGCGCGACCCTCGGCATCGGCGTCGGTCAGGGTCTGGCGGTTGTTGCCGCCGGCCACGCCGGGACCGATCCTGGCCATCTGCATCAGGCTGTCCCACAGCCGCGCGGAATCGATGCGGAGATTCTCTCCGGGTGCTGGCATGTGCTTGATCTCCCTGTCGGCTTCGGGGCTTCGGCCCTCTTGCGACGAATCCTTTTCTGACCGTATGGTCAGATTGCAGGAGGCCACGTTCTGACCATTCGGTCAACAAAAATTCAGCCGCAGAGGCCCGGATGAGCGCCAGTTCCGATGCAGAAGGCCCAAGAATCGGGCGGCGCGAGGCAAACCGCCGCGCCACCGAGGAGGCGATCCTGAACGCGGCCGAGACGGTCTTTGCCGAGGCCGGTTTCGGCGGCGCTACCATGCAGCTGATCGCCGATCTGGCCGGGCTACCGAAAGCCAACCTGCACTATTATTTCGCCAGCAAGGAAGAGCTTTACCGCCGCGTGGTCGAGCGCATCTTCCAGATCTGGCTCGAGGCCGCGCGCGCCATGGACGACGCCCCGGGCCCCGCCGAGGGCATCGCTGCCTATATCGACGCCAAGATGGAGATTTCGCGCCGGCATCCGAACGGCTCGAAGGTCTGGGCCAGCGAGGTGATGCATGGCGCGCCGGTGATCCAGGACTATCTGGAAACCACGCTGCGCGACTGGACCGCCGGGCGGGCCGCGGTGATCCAGGGCTGGATCGACGCCGGCAAGATGGCGCCGACCGATCCGCAGCACCTGCTTTACATGCTCTGGGCCGCGACGCAGCATTACGCCGATTTCGGCCACCAGATCGAGGTGCTGAACGGCGGGCCGCTGCGCGATGCGGACTGGCGCGCGGCGCGGGAATCGGTCAAACGGGTCATCCTGCGCGGCATCGGCGTGGCGGTCTGACGGGAAAGGGCGACATTGGACGACGGCAATCCGGCACGGACGCGCATCCAGCGCCGCAACCGCAAGGCCATCCTGGAGGCCGCGCTGGAGGTGTTTTCCGCCCAGGGCTTTCGCGGCGCGACGCTGGACCAGATCGCCACCGAGGCCGGGCTGTCGAAGCCGAACCTGCTGTATTACTTCGCCTCGAAGGAGGCGATCCATGCCGAGCTGCTGGCCGGCCTGCTGGATGTCTGGCTGGCGCCGCTGCGCGAGCTGGACCCGGCCGGCGCGCCGGAGGCCGAGATCCTGCGCTATGTCCGCCGCAAGCTGGAGATGAGCCGGGAGATGCCGCGCGAAAGCCGGCTGTTCGCCAATGAGATGCTGCAGGGCGCGCCGCGCCTGGCCGAGGCGCTGCCCGGGCTGAAGGCGCTGGTCGATGAAAAGGCCGGCGTCATCCGCGCCTGGAGCGCGGCGGGAAGGCTGGCGCCGGTCGATCCGCATCACCTGATCTTCGCCATCTGGGCCCTGACCCAGCATTACGCCGATTTCGAGGTGCAGGTGCGCGCCGTGCTGGGCCCCGGCCACGATCCCTATGACGAGGCCGGGGCATTCCTGGACATGCTGTTCGCGCGGCTGCTTCGGGTCTGACGCGCGGCAGCCGGGGGTTTCACACCCCCGGACCCGCTCGATACCGGGGGTTTCACACCCCCGACCCGCTCGATACCGGGGGTTTCACACCCCCGGACCCCCGTGGGGTATTTCTGAAACGGAGAAGGCGATCATTCGGCGGCGCGGCTCATCGGGTTGTTGGGATGCGTGGTCCAGTTGGCATAGCTTGCGACCGGGCGGCCGGTGCGCGGGTCGGTGGCGCCCTGCGGCAGTTCCTTCATGGTGATGCAATCGACCGGGCAGACATCGACGCAGAGGTTGCAGGCGACGCATTCCTCGTCCTTGACGACATAGGTGCGGTTCGCATCGACGCCGATGGCCTGGTGCGAGGTGTCCTCGCAGGTGGCGTAGCAGCGGCCGCATTTGATGCAGGCGCCCTGGTCGATCACCGCCTTGGTGGTGTAGTTCAGGTTCAGATATTGCCAGTCGGTGACCTTGGGGACGGCGCGGCCGACCAGATCCGCGACCGAGGTGAAGCCCTTGTGGTCCATGTAGTCCGACAGGCCCGAGATCATCTCCTGCACCACCTTGAAGCCATAGGTCATGGCCGCGGTGCAGACCTGGACCGAGCCGGCGCCGAGCGCCATGAACTCGGCCGCGTCGCGCCAGGTGGTGACGCCGCCGATGCCAGAGATCGGCAGGCCCTGGGTGGCCGGGTTGCGGGCGATTTCCGCCACCATGTTCAGCGCGATGGGCTTCACCGCCGGGCCGCAATAGCCGCCATGCGTGCCCATGCCGTCGATCATCGGCTCGGGGCAGAAGGCGTCGAGGTTGACCGAGGTGATCGAGTTGATGGTGTTGATCAGGCTGACCGCGTCGGCGCCGCCGCGTCTCGCCGCCTCGGCGGGTTTCCGGACGTCGGTGATGTTCGGGGTCAGCTTGACGATGCAGGGCATGTGGGAGTGGGTCTTGACCCAGCGCGTGACCATCTCGATGTATTCCGGCACCTGGCCCACGGCCGAGCCCATGCCGCGTTCGGCCATGCCATGCGGGCAGCCGAAGTTCAGCTCGACCCCGTCGGCGCCGGTGTCCTCGATCCGGTGCAGGATGTCGCGCCACGATTCTTCGTCGCAGGGCACCATCAGGCTGATGACCAGCGCGCGGTCGGGGTAGTCGCGCTTGACCGACTTGATCTCGCGCAGGTTCACGTCCAGCGGGCGGTCGGTGATCAGCTCGATGTTGTTCAACCCCATGACGCGGCGGTCGGGGCCGTGGATGACGCCGTAGCGCGGGCCGTTCACGTTGACGATCGGCGGGCCTTCGGCGCCGAGCGTCTTCCAGACCACGCCGCCCCAGCCCGCCTCATAGGCGCGGCGGACGTTGTATTCCTTGTCCGTGGGCGGGGCCGAGGCCAGCCAGAACGGGTTCGGCGACTTGATGCCGATGAAGTCGGTCGCGAGGTTCGCCATGGCTCAGGCCCCCATCAGGAAATTGTGGATGTCCTCGGCAGCGTCGCGGCCCTGGGCCACCGCCGTCACGGTCAGGTCGTCGCCGCCAAGCGCGCAGTCGCCCCCGGCCCAGACCCCTGCGGCCGAGGTGCGGCCCTGGGCATCGGTGCGGATCTTGCCGCCGTCCAGCGCGATCTCGGCCGGCATCGCGCCCAGCGTCTGGCCGATGGCCTTGAAGACCTGGTCGGCCGGCAGGCGGAAGGTCTGGTCGGTCAGCTCCAGCCCCTGCGCGCCGCGGCGGGTATAGGCGAATTCGACCTCGCGCACCGCGCCATTGCCATGGATCGCCACCGGGGCGGCGTTCTCGATGATGCGCACGCCATTGGCCAGGGCGTGCTCCTGTTCGTGGGCCGAGGCCGGCATCTCGGCCCGCGCGCGGCGATAGACGATCGAGACGTTCAGCGCCCCCAGGAGCCGCGCCTGCACCGCGGCATCGACCGCGGTCATGCCGCCGCCGATCACCACCACGTCGCGGCCGATGGGCAGCGCCGCGAGGTCGCGGGCCTGGCGCAGTTCGGCAATGAAGCCGGTGGCGGGCTCGATGCCGCGCTTGTCCTCGCCGGCGAGGCGCAGGGCGTTCACGCCGGAAAGCCCCATGCCCAGGAAGACCGCGTCGTAATCGCCGCTCAGCTCCGCGAGCCCGCCGTCGCGGCCCAGCTGCCAGTCGTCGATCAGGCGGATCCCGCCGATCTGCATCAGCCAGGCCACCTCGCGCGCGGCGAAACCGTCCACCGCCTTGTAGGAGGCGATGCCGTATTCGTTCAGCCCGCCGGGCTTGGCCCGCGCCTCGTGCAGCACCACGTCATGGCCGTGCATCGCCAGCCGGTGCGCGCAGGCCAGGCCCGCGGGCCCGGCGCCGACCACGGCCACCGTCTTGCCGGTCGCGGCGGCGCGCAGGAAGGGATGGCTTTGCCGCGCCATGATCGTGTCGGTCGCGTGGCGTTGCAGCGCGCCGATCTCGACCGGCTTGCCCTCGGCGGTCTGGCGCACGCAGGAGCCTTCGCACAGGTTCTCGGTCGGGCAGACGCGGGCGCACATGCCGCCCAGGATGTTCTGCGACAGGATCGTCAGCGCCGCCGCCTCGGGCGTGCCGGTCGCGATCTGGCGGATGAACAGCGGGATGTCGATCGAGGTCGGGCAGGCCTGGGTGCAGGGCGCGTCGTGGCAGAAATAGCAGCGGTCCGATTCCACCCGGGCCTGATGCGCATCCAGCGGCGGCGCCACGTCGCTGAAATTGGTGCAATAGCTGTCATGCGACAGCCGGCCGGGCACCACCCCCGGCGTGAACTGGCTGTTGGTCACGATGGACCTCCCTGGCTTGTTATTGCCTGCGAGCGTCTCACAGGCTGATTTTTTATCAAGTGGTAAAATTCGGAACCGCCGCCGCCGGAACCAGAAAACCGCGCGCCAAGGCAGATGCCTGCGCCGGCTGCGACAGAATGCGGCATATGCACATGAATCGCTGCTGCGATGCAGCGACTCAGTGCTTCGCTTCGGAACGGCGGAAAATCGCGAGGCTCGCCGGCGGACCCTGGCAGGGCCTGTCGCTGCTCGCGGCAGGGTGCCCGGGAAAAACGCTGGATTCTGCTGATTTTTTCGGCTGCAATTCCCCGGAGGAAAGCATTTCTCTCCGAGGGAAAGTTTCTCTTGAAGAAAAACGAATTCCGGTGAATAAATTTTCTCAGAGCCTTCCCTGAACATGATGGAGAAGAAAAAATGTGCGGCATTGTTGGCCTGTTCCTCAAGAACGACGCCTTGCACCCCAAGCTGGGCGACCTGTTGACCGATATGCTGATCACCATGACCGACCGCGGCCCGGACAGCGCCGGGATCGCGATCTATGGCGATGACAGCAACAAGCTGAAGATCACCGTGCAGTCGGACACGCCCGACCAGACCTTCCACGGGCTGGACACCGCGCTGTCGCTGGCGCTGGACGGGCCGGTGACGATGCGCGTCGTCGACACCCATGCCGTGCTGACCCTGCCCGAGGGCACCGAGGCCCAGGCCCGCGCCTTCATGGCCGAGAAGGGCATCCGCGTCATGGGCGCCGGCCATTCGATGGAGATCTACAAGGAAGTCGGCCTGCCCAAGGACGTGGCCGAGCGTTTCCACCTGCGCGACATGGCCGGCAGCCACGGCATCGGCCACACCCGCATGGCGACCGAAAGCGCCGTGACCACGCTGGGGGCGCATCCGTTCTCGACCGGCGACGACCAGTGCCTGGTGCATAACGGCTCGCTTTCGAACCACAACCAGATGCGCCGGGTGCTGACCGAAAAGGGCTTCAAGCCGCAGACCCAGAACGACACCGAGGTCGCCGCCTGCTATATCTCGTCGCGGCTGGCCGAGGGCGCCAACCTGGGCGAGGCGCTGGAAGGCACGCTGGACGACCTGGACGGGTTCTTCACCTTCGTCGTCGGCACCAAGAACGGCTTCGGCGTCGTGCGCGACCCGATCGCCTGCAAGCCCGCCGTCATGGCCGAAACCGACGATTACGTCGCCTTTGGCAGCGAATATCGCGCATTGGCCAACCTGCCGGGCATCGAAAACGCCCGCGTCTGGGAGCCCGAGCCTGCCACCGTCTATTTCTGGGAACGCTGACATGCAGACTATCGACCTTGCCAAAACGCCGCTGCGCGAACTGAACCAGGCCCTGCAAGCGCAGGCCGAACAGACCAACCAGACCGAATGGGTGATCGAGAACCCCAAGGGTGGCCATGCCATCGCCGTGGGCCTGGATGCGCCGATCGAGGTCACCGTGAAGGGCTCGACCGGCTATTACTGCGCCGGCATGAACCAGCAGGCGACGATCAAGGTCACCGGCTCGGCCGGGCCGGGCGTGGCCGAGAACATGATGTCCGGCACCGTCATCATCGACGGCGACGCCAGCCAATATGCCGGCGCCACCGGCCAGGGCGGGCTGCTGGTCATCAAGGGCAATGCCTCGTCGCGCTGCGGCATCTCGATGAAGGGCATCGACATCGTGGTGCATGGCAACATCGGCCATATGTCGGCCTTCATGGCGCAGTCCGGCAACCTGGTGGTGCTGGGCGATGCCGGCGACGCGCTTGGCGACTCGCTCTACGAGGCGCGGCTGTTCGTGCGCGGCAAGGTCAAGTCGCTGGGCTCGGACTGCATCGAGAAGGAAATGCGTCCCGAGCATATCGAGCTTCTGAAGGATCTGCTGGAACGGGCCGGCGCCGACGCCAAGCCCGAAGAGTTCAAGCGCTACGGTTCGGCCCGCAAGCTCTACAACTTCCACGTCGATCACGCTGGCGCCTATTGATGAGGGACATCATGGACAAGACCCCGCAAACCCTTCCCCGCAATAGCTGGACCTACAGCCCCGAGATCAACGCGGAGATCCGTCGCGCCGCCGATACCGGCATCTACGACATCCGCGGCGGCGGGGCGAAACGGCGGGTGCCGCATTTCGACGACCTGCTGTTCCTGGGCGCCTCGATCTCGCGCTATCCGCTGGAAGGCTATCGCGAGAAATGCGACACCTCGGTCACGCTGGGCACGCGCTTTGCCAAGAAGCCGATCGAGCTGAAGATCCCGGTGACCATCGCCGGCATGTCCTTCGGCGCGCTGTCGGGCCCGGCGAAAGAGGCGCTGGGGCGCGGGGCCACCATGGCCGGCACCTCGACCACCACCGGCGACGGCGGCATGACCAACGAGGAACGCGGCCATTCCGAAAAGCTGGTCTATCAGTATCTTCCCAGCCGCTACGGCATGAACCCGAACGACCTGCGCCGCGCCGATGCCATCGAGATCGTGGTCGGCCAGGGTGCGAAGCCGGGCGGCGGCGGCATGCTGCTGGGCCAGAAGATCACCGAGCGCGTCGCCAAGATGCGCAACCTGCCCATCGGCATCGACCAGCGCTCGGCCTGCCGCCATCCCGACTGGACCGGCCCGGACGACCTGGAGATCAAGATCCTGGAGATCCGCGAGATCACCAACTGGGAAAAGCCGATCTACATCAAGATCGGCGGCGCCCGGCCCTATTACGACACCGCGCTGGCGGTGAAGGCGGGCGCGGATGTGGTGGTCCTGGACGGCATGCAGGGCGGCACCGCCGCGACGCAGGACGTGTTCATCGAGAACGTCGGCCAGCCGACGCTGGCCTGCATCCGCCCGGCGGTGAAGGCGCTGCAGGATTTGGGCATGCACCGCAAGGTGCAGCTGGTGGTCTCGGGCGGCATCCGTTCGGGCGCGGACATGGCGAAGGCGCTGGCGCTTGGCGCCGATGCGGTCGCCATCGGCACCGCGGCGCTGATCGCGCTTGGCGAGAACGACCCGAAATGGGCCGCCGAATACGACACGCTGGGAACCACCGCCGACGCCTATGACGACTGGCACGAGGGCAAGGACCCGGCCGGCATCACCACCCAGGACGCCGAGCTGATGAAGCGCCTGGACCCGGTCGAAGCCGCGCGCAAGCTGCGCAACTTCCTTGCGGTGATGACGCTGGAATGCCAGACCATTGCCCGCGCCTGCGGCAAGAGCCATGTCCACAACCTCGAGCCCGAGGATCTGTGCTCGCTGACGCTGGAGGCGGCCGCGATGGCGGGCGTTCCGCTGGCTGGCACCAGCTGGATCCCTGGTCAGGGCGGCTTCTGATCAAGACCAGAAGGGCGGGCCACGCGAGCCCGCCCCGGCTTATCCGTATTCAACAGGGACCAAATCAATGACCGATCTTGCCGAATTCGCCCGGGAAAAAGGCGTCAAGTATTTCATGGTGTCCTACACCGACCTGGGTGGGGCGCAGCGGGCCAAGCTGGTGCCGGCCTATACGATCAACAACGTCGTCAAGGGCGGCGCCGGTTTCGCGGGCTTTGCGGGTGGCTTTGTCCTGACCCCCGCGCATCCCGACATGCTGGGCGTCCCCGATCCGACGACCGTCATCCAGCTGCCCTGGAAGCCCGAGGTGGCCTGGGTCGCCGCAAATCCGGCGATGTATGACGCCGACCTGCCGCAGGCGCCGCGCAACGTGCTGCGCAACGTCATCGCCGATGCCGAGAAGGAGGGCCTGCGGATCAAGACCGGGGTCGAGCCCGAGTTCTTCTTTCTCTCGCCCTGCGGCGGACAGATCGCCGATACCCGCGACGTGGGCTCCAAGCCCTGCTACGACCAGCAGGCGATCATGCGGCGCTATGACGTGATCTCGGAAGTCAGTGACTACATGATCGACCTGGGCTGGGAGCCCTATCAGAGCGACCACGAGGACGCCAACGGCCAGTTCGAGATGAACTGGAAATACGACGACGCGCTGGCGACCGCCGACAAGCTGGCCTTTTTCAAGTTCATGCTGAAATCGGTCGCCGAAAAGCACGGGCTGCGCGTGACCTTCATGCCCAAGCCGTTCCTGGAGCTGACCGGCTCGGGCATGCACGCGCATATCTCGGGCTGGAGCCTCGATGGCGAGACCAATGCCTTCTACGACGGCAACGACGAGCTGGGGCTGTCCGAGGTCGGCCACCATTTCCTGGGCGGCATCATGAAGCACGCCTCGTCCCTGGCGGCGATCACCAACCCGACGATCAACAGCTACAAGCGCATCAACGCGCCGCGCACCTCGTCTGGCGCGACCTGGGCGCCGAACTCGGTGACCTGGTCGGGCGACAACCGGACCCATCTCGTCCGCGTTCCCGGCAAGGGCCGGATCGAATTGCGCCTGCCGGACGGGGCCTCGAACCCCTACCTGCTGCAAGCCGTCATCATGGCCGCCGGGATCGACGGCGTCCGCAACAAATGCGATCCCGGTAAGCGCCTGGACATCGACATGTATGCCGACGGCCACACCGTCAAGGATGCGCCCAAGCTGCCGCTGAACCTGCTGGACGCCATTCGCACCTTCGACGCGAACACCGAACTGAAGGCGGCGCTTGGCGAAGACTTCGCGCAGGCCTTCATCGAGATGAAGACCAAGGAATGGAATTCCTACTGCGGCCATCTGACACAGTGGGAACGTGACAACACGCTTGACATCTGAACCAATTCGGCCCCGGTGCCGCGCCGGGGCCGAAATTGGATCAATTGGTTCCTTTTGGACTGGCAGACCCCGGAGCAACGCGCTACAAATGGCGTATTGAAACCGGAGTCTGCCATTTTGTCGTCTCTCCCGCAGCCGCCGCACGTCGCCCCGCCCGGCAAGCCCGCGTCCGGGCCCGCCGTGCAGATGGTGGTCGACGCCCTGAGCAATCGGCTGGCCTCGGGCGACTACCCGCGCGGCAGCCGCCTGCCGGCCGAGCGCCAGTTGGCCGCCAGCCTGCAGGTGGCGCGCAATACGCTGCGCGAGGCCTTGGACATCCTGGAACAGAAGGGCCTGATCCAGCGCCGCGCCGGCGCCGGCTCCTATGTCGTGGAACCCGAGCATTGGGACAATGCCGTGCCGGTCGCCGCCGCCACCGGCCCCCTGCACCTGCATGTCACCCGCGGCATCCTGGAGCCCGAGATCGTGCGGCTGGCGATCCTGAACATGCCCGCCGCCGGGATCGAGGCGCTGGCCCAGCTGGTTGACGAGATGCGTGCGACCAACGACCCGGCGCAGTTCACCCGCGCCGAGGAGGATTTCCAGCAGAAGCTGGCCGAGGGCACCGGCAACCCGCTGCTGGTCAGCTGCTATAACCTGGTGGTCAAGGCGCGCCGCCAGCGCCACCGCGCCGCCATGCTGCGCCGGCTGATGACGGCCGAGCGCCTGGCCTTCCAGCGCTGCGTCCATGCCGCGCTGCTCAATGCCATCGCCTCGCGCGATATCGCCGCCGCGACGGAACTGGTCCAGGAAATGCTGGTCGAGGAACAGCGCCTGCTCATGCAGGAGGACTGATCCCCGCCCCCGGCAACCATTTGCCGCCCATGCCGGCACGCTGCTGCCAGAGCAGGCCCAGGGCCTCCATCTCGTGCAGAAGCCGCGCCTCGTGCCGGTCGAGCCAGCCCAGGACCGAGCGGAAGCTGGCGATGCGCGCCACGCCATCGGTCACCCGCACCACCGGCCAGTTGCCGATCAGGGCGTTGTCGATGCCGAACAGCGCCTCGCCATACCAGCGCGCCGGGCCGAAGACCTGCATCATCTGGCCGCCGCGCTTCATCGAATCGAGCACGCTCAGCGGCTCGGTGGTGCCGGCGATCTCGACCGCCTGGTGCCACAGATCCAGCGCGGCGGCATATTCCCAGCTGACCGCCGACCAATGCCCCGGGAAACGCTGCTGATAGGCGGCGTGAAAGGCCGCCGGCTGGCGAAAGAAGAACGCCGTGCCCGCCAGCGCCGGATCGTCGAAATCCGGGAAGTGGAAGGTGAAATCCTGCATGAACTCGACCGAGGTCCGCGCCACCAGCCGGTGGTAGTTGTCGCCGGTGGCCGACAGGATCGGGCCGCGGAAACCGGCGTGAAAGGCGGCCTCGGTCAGGGCATGGACCATATGCGGCTCGGACGAGCACCAGCACAGCACCTCCGGGTCCTGCGCCAGCATGGCCGTGACCATCGCCTCGGCATCGCATTCCTGCGGCGGATAGCGCAGCTCGGAGACCACGGTCATGTTTTCCGCAGCGAAAGCAGCGCGATAGCTGGCAAGCGAGGGCAGGCCAAGCATGTCCTCCTGGCTGCATAGCGCGACGCGGCGCAGCTCGGGCCGGGCCTCGGCCAGCCATTCGACGCCGGTGACGACAAAGATCGGATGCACCTCGGCCGGGGCGATCAGGCTGGGGGTGTCGGGCGACAGGTCAAAGGGCAGCAGCGTCGTGGTCAGCACCCGCCGCGTCATCAGCCAAGGCAGCGCCGGGGCCAGCGAATCACCCCCCAGCGTCAGCATGACCCGCACCCCCAGCCGCTCGACCAGCTCCATGGCGGCCATGCGGGTTTCGTCGGGACCGATGGCGGCGTCGCGGGCCAGGATCTCGACCCGGCGGCGCTGCGCGCCCAGGATCAGCCCGCCCTGTTCGTTCACCCAGTCCGCCCAGATCTGGCAGCCCTCCAGCCCCGGCTTGCCCCAGGGCGCGGACGGCCCGCTGAGCGGCGCAAGCAGGCCGATTCGGACCGGACCGGCGCTGCGGCGCAGATTTCGCGGCAGGCTGCCGGCAAGGGCCAGCCGCTGTGCCAGTGAGCTTTGCATGTTCGTTCCCGATTTGCGCGAATCCTCGCCACGTTACACGGAATTTCGCGCTGAAACTCTTCCTCGCAATAAAAATTCTTGACCAACGGGGAACCAGAGCCTCTAATTGGTCCAATCCAAATATATCGGAACCATAAATTGGTCCGAACCACAGGGAGCATGACATGACGAAGCGAGTCGCCGTTATCGGCGCTGGCCCTTCCGGGCTTGCCCAGCTACGCGCCTTTCAATCCGCCGCCCGCAAGGGCGCCGAGATCCCCGAGATCGTCTGTTTCGAGAAGCAGTCGAACTGGGGCGGGCTGTGGAACTATACTTGGCGCACCGGCACCGACGAACATGGCGAGCCGGTGCATGGCTCGATGTATCGCTATCTCTGGACCAACGGTCCGAAAGAGGGGCTGGAGTTCGCCGACTATTCCTTCGAGGAGCATTTCGGCAAGCAGATCGCATCCTATCCGCCGCGCGCGGTGATGTTCGACTATATCGAGGGCCGGGTGAAGAAGGCCGGCGTGCGCGACTGGATCCGCTTCAACACCGTCGTGCGCTGGATCGAATATGACGACGAAGCGCAGGATTTCACCGTCACCGTCCACGACATGGAGCGCGACCACGTCTATCGCGAGCGCTTCGACCACGTCATCGTCGCCTCGGGGCATTTCTCGTCGCCGAACGTGCCGGAATACCCGGGCTTCGACCAGTTCTATGGCCGCATCACCCATGCCCATGACTTCCGCGACGCGCGCGAATTCAGCGGCCAGGACGTGCTGGTCGTCGGCTCCAGCTATTCGGCCGAGGACATCGGCTCGCAATGCTGGAAATATGGCGCGAAATCGGTGACCTCCTGCTATCGCTCGGCGCCGATGGGCTTCAAATGGCCCGACAACTGGGAAGAAAAGCCGGCGCTGGTCCGGGTCGAGGGCAAGACCGCCTTCTTCACCGACGGCACCAGCAAGGCGGTCGATGCGATCATCCTGTGCACCGGCTACCGGCATTATTTCCCGTTCCTGCCGGACGACCTGCGGCTGAAGACGGCGAACCGGCTGGCGACGGCGGATCTCTACAAGGGCGTGGTCTATGTCCACAACCCGCGCATGTTCTATGTCGGCATGCAGGACCAGTGGTTCACCTTCAATATGTTCGACGCCCAGGCCTGGTATGTGCGCGACATCATCCTGGGCCGGATCGCGGTTCCCGCCGACAAGCAGGCGATGCTGGCCGACGTGGCCGAGCGCGAGGAGCGCGAGGAAGCCAGCCCCGACGTGAAATATGCGATCAAATACCAGGGCGATTACGTCAAGGAGCTGATCGCCGAGACCGACTATCCCAGCTTCGACGTCGATGGCGCCTGCGCGGCCTTCTACGAATGGAAGCATCACAAGGCCGAGGACATCATGGCCTTCCGCAACCACTGCTATCGCTCGGTCATCACCGGCACCATGGCGCCGGTGCACCACACGCCCTGGAAGGACGCGCTGGACGACAGCATGGCCGCCTATCTGCGCAACTGATCCCCCCGACTGGGGGTGGTGGCAGCATCCGCCACCCCCGTCTTTTTCCCGGCAATGGAGGCTCGGATGAGCGCCATCACCTATCCCGGCCTGCTTCGCCCCGGACCGCCCCGGCCCAGCGGGCTGCGCGTCGCATCCCCCGTCAGCCGCGCCCCGGCGCAGGAACGCCACACCGTCGCGGGCGGCGGCGCGCTGCTGCTGCCGCTGGCGCAGGGCGACCGCGTCACCGTCATCAACGCCGAAGGCGGCCAGCGCGCCGAGCTGGTCGCGGTGGACATGCAGGGCCGCCCCGGCCTGCTGGGCCCGGCCTCGGATGAGCCGCACGGGCTGCGCCGGGCGCTGAGCTCGGGCGAGGACAGCCTGACCCGGCTTGCCCGCAGCATCGCGGCACGCGGCATCGACCTGTCGAAAAACCACGCGATCGTGCTGTTCGGGGCGGAAAGCCCCGCCGGCGACCGCGCCGAATTCACCGCCGAAGGCGCCGGCTGGCTGATCGCATGCGCGCCCGGCGACCCGATGGACCCGGAGAGCGGCGACACCGCCAGCCCGCTGACCCTGCTGGTCGACCGCGCAAGCCCGCGCGCCAAGCAGGGGTTCGAACTGCCCGACCCGCTGGCCGATCCGATCCTGGACATCCGGGTGAAATCCGCCACGGCCGAGGCCTATCTGGTCCGGGCCGGCGAATATATCCAGATCCAGGACGTGGACGGCCGGCAATGCACGGATTTCCAGTGTTTCGACGCCCGCAAGCTGGATCGCGGCATCCAGAACCCGCTGGACGTCACCACGACCCGCACCATCCTGGGCCACAGCTATGCCATGCCCGGCCTGCATGCGAAATATTTCGACCAGGACAATACCCCGCTGGTCGAGGTGGTGCAGGATACCTGCGGCCGGCACGACGCCTTTGCCATGGCCTGCTCGTCGAAATATTATGACGACATCGGCTATCCCGGCCACGCCAATTGCTCGGACAATTTCAACGGCGCGCTGGCGGAATACGGCGTCGATCCGCGCAAGGGCTGGATGGCGGCGAATTTCTTCTTCAACACCTGGATCGACGCGCATGGCGTGCTGATGACCGACGAGCCCTGGTCCCGGCCGGGCGACTACGTGCTGCTGCGGGCGCTGACCGACATCGTCTGCGTGTCCTCGGCCTGCCCGGACGACACCAGCCCCGCCAACGGCTGGCACCTGTCGGACATCCATGTCCGCAGCTATGCCGCCAGCGAACGCTTCCAGCGCGCCGTCGCCTGGCGGCCCATGCCAGAGTCAGAGCCGATCATGACCCGACAGACCGCCTTCCACGACAATTTCGCCGCGCTGACCCGCGACTTCATCGAATACAAGGGTTTCTGGCTGCCGAACACCTTCCCGAATTCCTCGCCCGAAGAGGAATACCGCAGCTGCCGCAGCGGCGTCGCCATGATGGACCTGTCGGCGCTGCGCAAGTTCGAGGTGACCGGCCCGGACAGCGAGGCCCTGATGCAATGGGTGCTGACCCGCGACGTCAAGAAGCTGGGCGTGGGCCAGGTGGTCTATTCCGCGATGTGCTATCCGCATGGCGGCATGGTCGATGACGGCACGCTGTTCCGCATGGGCCCGGACCGTTTCCGCTGGATCGGCGGCACCGATTACGGCGGCGAATGGATGCGCGAGCAGGCTCAGGCCTTGGGGCTGAACGTGATGATCCGCTCCTCGACCGACCAGCTGCACAACCTGGCCGTCCAGGGGCCGAAAAGCCGCGACGTGATGAACGCGGCGATCTGGACCGCGCCGCACCAGACCGCGATCCCGGAACTGGGCTGGTTCCGCTGGACCGTGGGCCGGATCGGCGGCCCGAACGGCGCCCCGGTCGTGGTTTCGCGCACCGGCTACACCGGCGAGCTGGGCTATGAGATCTTCTGCCACCCGAAGGACGGGGCCGAGGTCTTTGCAGCCGTGGCCGAGGCCGGCGCGCCCCATGGCATCAAGCCCATGGGCCTGGCCGCGCTGGACCTCTTGCGCATCGAGGCCGGGCTGATCTTCGCGGATTACGAATTCACCGACCAGACCGACCCGTTCGAGGCCGGCATCGGCTTCACCGTGCCCTTGAAGACCAAGCCCGACGACTTCATCGGCCGCGAGGCGCTGATCCGGCGCAAGGAGAACCCGCGCTGGAAGCTGGTGGGGATCGAGATCGACAGCCGCATCCCGGCGCATCACGGCGACTGCCTGCATATCGGCCGGGCGCAGATCGGAGAGATCACCTCGGCCATGTGGTCGCCGCTTCTGGACAAGCAGATCGCGCTCGCCCGCGTGGACGTGACCCATGCGGCCGAGGGCACCGAAATCGAGGTCGGCAAGCTCGACGGGCAGCAGAAGCGCCTGCCCGCGCGCATCACCGCCTTCCCGCATTACGACCCGAAGAAAGAACGACCGCGGTCCTGAAACCGCGGCGCTGACGACAGAGAGGTTCGACATGATTGCAGCCCGGCGTCCCAAGACGCTGGCCGGCCTCGTGCAGCCCCAGGGCTGCCGGGTGCCGGACAGAACCCCCGCCGCATCGCGGAGGGGTGCGCCTGTCGCTGCCTGTGACGGACAAAGCAAGGGAATGCCGCCGGGGCATGAGGGGTGCCCCGGCGCCGCAACATACCGAGCCAGCCTGAAAGCGACCGCGACAGGGTCCGGGGCGGCTTGTCCAACAGGGAAACGCGCTTATGGTTGAACAATCGACGACCGGCCCGATGGTCGGCGCGACGGGGGGCGACGGCTCGGCCGCGCAGGGAACGCTGCACCGCGCCTTGGATTGGCGAGGAGCCTTCTGGGTGGCGGCCGGGGTGCCGCCCCTGGTCCTGTTTTCCATCGGCGGCATCGCCGGCGTGGCGGGCAAGGCCGCCTTCGTCGTCTGGATGCTGTCCATGTGCATGGGCTTTCTGCAAAGCTTCACCTATGCCGAGATGGCCGGCATGTTCGGCAACAAGTCCGGCGGCGCCTCGGTCTATGGCGCGACGGCCTGGCTGCGCTATTCGAAGCTGATCGCGCCCTTGTCGGTCTGGTGCAACTGGTTCGCCTGGTCGCCGGTGCTGTCCCTGGGCTGCGCCATCGCGGCGGGCTATATCCTGAACGCGCTGTTCCCGATCCCGCTGGCCAATGCGCCGCAGGTGATGGACTGGGTCGCGGCCAATATCGGCAGCTACACGGCGCAGACGCAGTCGGTCATCGACTATATCGCCGCCCATCCCGGCACCGCGGTCGATGCCGCCATCCAGGCGGTGGCCCAGGCCGATGGCGTCGCGGCGCTGACCCCGGCCTTCCGCACCTGGGAGGCGCTGACGCTGACCATTCCGGGCCTCGGCACGCTGCATTTCAACGCGACCTTCGTGATCGGCCTGATCCTGATGCTGATGATCTTCGCGATCCAACACCGCGGGATTTCCTCGACCGCCAAGGCGCAGCGGGTGATGGCGATCGTCGTCCTGGTGCCGCTGCTGCTGGTCGGGCTGGTGCCGATCCTGAACGGCTCGATCAACACGATGAACGTCACCGGCATCGTGCCGCCGACCACCGCCTATGCCGCGACGGACGGGATGTGGAACATCGGCGGCTGGACGCTGTTCCTGGGCGCCATGTATATCGCCGCCTGGTCCACCTATGGTTTCGAGACCGCGGTCTGCTATACGGCCGAGTTCAAGAACCCCGAGACCGACACCTTCAAGGCCATCTTCTATTCGGGCCTTCTGTGCATCGTCTTCTTCTTCCTGATCCCCTTCGCCTTCCAGGGCGTGCTGGGGCATGAGGGGATGCTGGCGCCCGGCATCGTCGACGGCACCGGCGTCGGCGCGGCGCTGGCGGGCCTGGTCAACGGCGGCGCGGTCGTCACGCAGATCCTGGTCATCCTGATGATCCTGGCACTGTTCCTGGCCATCATGACCGCCATGGCCGGATCGTCGCGGACGCTCTACCAGGGCTCGCGCGACGGCTGGCTGCCGCGCTATCTCAGCCATGTCAACGAGCATGGCGCGCCGACCAACGCCATGTGGACGGACCTGGGCTTCAACCTGTTCCTGCTGGCGCTGGCCTCGGATGCGACGGGCTATTTCTACGTGCTCGCCATCTCGAACGTCGGCTACCTGACCTTCAACTTCATGAACCTGAACGCCGGCTGGATCCACCGCATCGACAGCCCGCACCTGAAGCGGCCGTGGCGGGCGCCGACCTTCCTGATCGGGGTGAACACGCTCCTGGCCTTCGTGAACGCCATGTTCCTGGGCGCCGGCGCCAAGGTCTGGGGCTATTCCGGGGCGCTGTGGTCGGGGCTGATCTTCGCCAGCTTCATCCTGCCGGTGTTCTGGTTCCGCCACTATTACCAGGACAAGGGCCATTTCCCGCGCGAGGCGATGGAGGATCTGGGTCTGTCCGATCACGGCGACCTCGGGCCGCGCCGCGCCGGCATCCTGCCCTATCTGGCCCTGATCGCGGGCGCCTGCGTGGTGCTGTTCAGCAACTGGTTCTTCCAGCTGCCGACCTGACCGAAATCGGCGGGGCCGGCAGCCCGGTCCCGCCCCAACGAAGACTATGGGAGAATGACGAGATGACGAATTCCTGGCGCTTTTCGACGCTGGCCGACCGCCACCGCGCCCTTGGCTCCGAGCTCGAGGACTGGAGCGGCATGGGCACCGCCTGGTCCTATACCTCGGGCGACCCGGATGCCGAATACATGGCGATCCGCACCAAGGCCGGGCTGATGGACGTGTCGGGCCTGAAGAAGGTCCATATCACCGGCGCCGCCGCCAGCCATGTCATCGAGCGCGCGACCACGCGCAACCTGGAAAAGCTGATGCCCGGCCGCTCGGTCTATGCCTGCATGCTGAACGACGCCGGCAAGTTCATCGACGACTGCGTGATCTATCGCACCGGCCCGAACGCCTTCATGGTGGTGCATGGCGCCGGCCAGGGCTTCGAGCAGCTGACCATGGCCGCCTATGGCCGCGACGTGGCGGTGATCTTCGACGACAACCTGCACGACCTGTCGCTGCAGGGCCCGCTGGCGGTGGACTACCTGGCCAAGCATGTCCCCGGCATCCGCGACCTGCCCTATTTCGCGCATATGCAGACCTCGCTCTTCGGCAAGCCGGTGATGATCTCGCGCACCGGCTACACCGGCGAGCGCGGCTACGAGATCTTCGTGCGCGGCCAGGACGCCGGGCTGGTCTGGGACCGCATCCTGGACGAGGGCAAGGAGATGGGCATCATCCCCTGCCGCTTCACCACGCTCGACATGCTGCGGACCGAAAGCTACCTGCTGTTCTTCCCCTACGACAACAGCGAGATGTATCCCTTCGACAACGAGCCGGGCGGTGATACGCTGTGGGAACTGGGCCTGGACTTCACCGTCTCGCCCGGCAAGACCGGCTTCCGCGGCGCGGACGAGCATTACCGCCTGAAGGGCAAGGAGCGCTTCAAGATCTGGGGCCTGAAGCTGGAAGGCGACAAGGTGCCCGGCAACGGCGCCCCGGTGATGCAGGACGGCAAGCAGGTCGGCGTGGTGACGCAGGCCATGCATTCGCCGCTGAACAACTGGACCGTCGCCATCGCCCGCCTGCCGGTCGAACTGGCGAACGACGGCACCAAGCTGGTCGTGAACTGCGCCACCCATGGCGAGATCGCGGCGACCACCGGCCAGATGCCGTTCTTCGACCCGGAAAAGAAACGCCGCACCGCCAAGGGCTAAGCCACCGGCCGGGGGCGGGACTGCCGCCCCCGCCCCCTCAGCCAAATCTGCCAGGGACCACCGCCATGAGCTCGCCGCCGACCCAAACCTTCACCAGCCGCCCGGTTTACGCGACCCTGGAACCGCGGCCCTGTCGCAGCGCCCTGATGGTCGCCGACGACGCCGGCGCGGCGGCGCTGGTCGCGCTGGCCGAAAAGGCGCCCGACCTGATGGCCAAGGCCACGCTGCTGCATCTTCAGGACGGCTTTTCCATGGCCCCCGCGCTGCGGGCGCTGAACCCGGCAAACCTTGTCACGCTTGGCGCAACCGCCGAACTGCCGGCGGCGCTGGAGCGCGCCCTGGACGGCGCGGCGATGGGCTTGCAGGCCTTTCTCGCCGGCTCCGAGGGGCTGATCGCGCAGGCGCAGGCGCAGCTTCTGGATGCCGGCCTGCCACTGGGCGCGATCCAGTCCGAACATCGCGGCACCGCCGCGCGGCGCATGCAATGCGTGCATTGCAAGACCGTCGCCGAGGGCGTGACGACCGATCCCTATATCTGCCCCGGCTGCGGCCGGGCGCTGTTCGTGCGCGACCATTTCTCGCGCCGGCTGGGCGCCTTCCAGGGCGTCTGCATCGACGCCGAAACCCCCGGCGAGGTGCCTGAACCCGTGGAGATCCGCTGATGCAACCCCTGATCCTGACCGCGCGCGAAACGCTGTCGCCCCGCATCACCCGCTTTCGCTTCGAACGCCCCGACGGGGGCCCGCTGCCGCTGTTTTCCGGCGGCGCCCATGTCATGGTCGAGATGCAGGACGGCGACATCCTGCGCCGCAACGCCTATTCGCTGATCTCGGACCCCGAGGACGGCTCGGGCTACGAAATCGCCGTGCAGCGCGAGGACCAGGGCCGCGGCGGCTCGCTGTTCATGCACCGCGAGGCGCAGCCCGGGATGCTGATGCATATCGGCAATCCGGTGAACCTGTTCGCGCTGAACCTCAAGGCTCGCAAGCACCTGCTGATCGCCGGCGGCGTCGGCATCACGCCCTTCCTCGCGCAGGTGCGCGAGCTGCGGCGGCTGGGCCTGCCCTATGAACTGCATTACGCCGTGCGGGCGCGCGACGAGCTGGCCGCCCTGCCCCTGCTGCCCGAGGACGTGCATGTCCATGTCAGCGCCGAAGGCTCGCGCATGGACCTGGGCGCGATGCTGTCGGCGCAGCCGCTCGGCACGCATCTGTATGTCTGCGCCTCGGACCGGATGATCTCGACGGTGCTGGATTCTGCGCTGGCGCTCGGCTGGCCCCGCGACGCGCTGCATTCCGAGGAATTCCTGGCCCCCGCCCCCGGCGAGCCCTTCGAGGTGCATTGCGCGCGCAGCCACAAGACCCTGACCGTCGGCGCCCATGAAAGCCTGCTGGAGGCGCTGGAAAACGCCGGCATCGACGCGCCCTGGCTGTGCCGGGGCGGCGCCTGCGGGCAATGCGAAACCGATGTGCTGGCATGCGACGGCACCATCGAACACCACGACCACTGGCTGGAACCCGAGGAACGCGCCCGCAAGATCATGCCTTGCGTGTCGCGCTTCCGCGGCCGGCTGCTGACCATCGACCGATAGGAGGCTCCGATGACCATCACCTTCAACAAGGAAAGCTTTCGCGGCGACTACAGCTATCACAACTCGCCCGCCGCGATCCGCCGCTTTCCCTTCCCCTTCGACCGCGACGAATACATGTATTCGGTGAACATGGAGCCGCATCGCGCCGCCGGTCCCGACCACAGCGTGTTCCAGCGCCGCTTCGACGTGGACGAGCATTACGTAGCCGAGATGGCGGACCGCGCCATCACGCTGCAGCGCGACCCGGGCCGCTGCCAGTCGCTGCCGCATATGCGGCTGGCGGGCTGGGATCTGCTGGAGCTGATCATGACCGCCAAGTCCGAGGACTATCCGGACCTGTTCGAGTTGCACCGCGACGGCGACCGCTGGCGCTGGGTGAACAAGCCCTTGGGCATCGACGACAGCTTCACCTTCATGGACGATCTCAGCCTGCCCTACGG
Organism: Paracoccus sp. N5; assembly: GCF_000371965.1. Taxonomy (NCBI): domain Bacteria; kingdom Pseudomonadati; phylum Pseudomonadota; class Alphaproteobacteria; order Rhodobacterales; family Paracoccaceae; genus Paracoccus; species Paracoccus sp. N5. The sequence goes on from NZ_AQUO01000003.1 coordinate 264,901, forward strand.
GCCGATGGAATACATCACCCGCCAGACCCAGGGCGATTTCGCGCTGCTGGACCAGCGCGAGAACAACCTGTGGATGGATGCGGGCATGGTGACCTCGCAGGCCGACTGGAGCCTGGATTTCGACATCGGCATGAACTTCTTCGAATGGCACGCGCCGGTGCCGCGCGCGGCGGAAATGGGCATCTTCCAGCGGGCGCTGAAGTTCCTGCTGAACGTGCAGCAGGACACGCCGGCCCGGCGGCTGAACTGGACCATGACCGTGAACCCGCGGCTGGACACCAGCCCCGAGACCTATCCCGAATGGGGTCCGGAAAAGCGCACGCTGACCCCGGAAAACGTCGGCCAGAAGCAATATCTGCGCGTCGAGTTGCAGACCTTCTTCCGGCTGCCGCGCTCGAACGCCATCGTGTTCCCGATCCGCTGCTATCTCTGCGCGCTCGAGGACATCGTGAAGGTGCCGAAATGGGGCCGCCGGCTGCATCGGGTGATCCGCGACGTGCCGGACGACCTGGCGACCTACAAGGGCTTCCTGGTCAACAAGCCGCTGATCGTCGAATACCTGTCGCAATTCGACGACGGCGCGCCCACCTCGCCCGGCATCTACCCGGACTAGGGCCGCTTGCGCATCGCCTGCCGGCGCCGTGCCGGCGGCATGCCGAACCGTGCCGCGTAAAGCCGCGAGAAATGCGCGGCGCTGGTGAACCCCGTGACCAGCGCCACGTCCAGCATGCTCAACGCCGTCTGCTGCACCAGCTCGTCGGCCTTGCGCAGCCGCATCTCACGATAGAACTCCATCATCGAGGAACCGAGTTGATCGCTGAACAACCTCTGCAACTGGCGCGGGCTGCATCCGACCTGGGCGGCGATCTGCTCGGGCGTCAGCGGGTCGGACAGGTGGCTGAACATCAGGTCCACCGCCTGCGCCAGCATGGGGTGGCGCAGGTCGAAGCGCTCGGCGACCGGGGATTGCTGCGGCTCGTCGGCATTGCGGGCGCGGGGGTGGATGAACCACTCGGCCACCTGCCGGGCGAAACCCGCGCCGTGGTCGCGGGCGATCAGCGCACACATCATGTCCAGCGCGGCGACCCCGCCGGCGCAGGTGAAGCGGTCGCGGTCGATGACATAAAGCGCGCGCTCGATCAGCAGGTCGGGCTGGTGCTCGGCCAGGGCGTCGATATGCGCCCAGTGCAGGGTGAAGCGCCGCCCCTCCATCAGCCCCAGCCGGGCCAGGATCGCCGCGCCGCCGGAAATCCCGCCCAGCCGGACCTTGCGGTTCTGCAACGCCCGCAACCCCCGCGCCAGCGCCGCATCCTCATAGCGCAGCGGGTTGCCGCCGGCGACGACCAGCGCCAGGTCCAGCGCCGCCGGATCGGGCAGGGTCTCGGTCGCGAAACCGCCGCCCGAGGTGGACGCGGCAAAGCCGCCGGCGACGGAATGATAGCTGGGGCGATAGAGGGCGCGGCCCGCCAGCTGGTTCGCTGCGCGCAGCGGCTCGACCGCGGCGGTCAGCGACATCAGGGAATATTCCGGCGTCAGGATGAAGCCGATTCGCAGCATTTCCTCGGCCATGCCGCCCTCGCGTCACAAAAACTTCGCCCCTGTCCCCTAAAGGCAATTTTTTGTCCGTTCAAGACAAATGACGCCGAAAATCCCGCGTATCTTTCCTGTGAGGAAAGGCGAATCGGAGTGCTGACACCGTGAGATATTCGGGTTTTCGCGTCATCAAGGAGGCCCTGACGGGCCATAAGGGCTGGAAGCCGATCTGGCGCAATCCCGATCCGCAACCGTCCTATGACTATATCATCGTGGGCGGCGGCGGACATGGGCTGGCCACGGCCTATTACCTGGCCAATACCTTCCGGAAGGCCCGCATCGCGGTCTTGGAGAAAAGCTGGCTGGGCTCGGGCAACATCGGGCGCAACACCACCATCATCCGCTCGAACTACATGCTGCCGGGCAACGAGCCGTTCTATGAATTCTCGATGAAGCTCTGGGAGAACCTCGAGCAGGAGTTCAACTTCAACGCCATGGTCAGCCAGCGCGGCATCCTGAACCTGTGCCATACCGACGCGCAGCGCGACGCCTTCCGCCGCCGCGGCAATGCCATGATCTTCGCCGGCGCCGATGCGGAACTGCTGGACCGCGAGGGCGTGCGGGCCATGTATCCCTGGCTGAACTTCGACAATGCCCGCTTCCCGATCAAGGGCGGGCTCTTGCAGCGCCGGGCCGGGACCGCGCGCCATGACGGCGTGGCCTGGGGCTATGCCCGCGGCGCCGACCGGGCCGGCGTGGACCTGATCCAGAACTGCGAAGTCACCGGCTTCCGCATCGAGGGCGGCAAGCTGCGCGGCGTCGAGACCTCGCGCGGCTATATCGCCGCGAACAAGGTCGGCGTCGCGGTGGCGGGCTCGTCGGGCCGGGTCATGGCCCAGGCGGGCATGCGCCTGCCGATCGAAAGCCACGTGCTGCAAGCCTTCGTCTCCGAGGGGTTGAAACCCACCATCGACGGCGTCATCACCTTCGGCGCCGGGCATTTCTACGTCAGCCAGTCCGACAAGGGCGGCCTGGTCTTCGGCGGCGACATCGACGGCTACAACTCCTATGCCCAACGCGGCAATATGGCGGTGATCGAGGATGTGGCCCAGGGCGGCATGGCGCTGATGCCGGCCATCGGCCGGGCGCGGCTCTTGCGGGTCTGGGGCGGCATCATGGATATGTCGATGGACGGCTCGCCCATCATCGACAAGACGCCCGTCGAGGGGCTCTACCTGAACGCCGGCTGGTGCTATGGCGGCTTCAAGGCCACCCCGGCCTCGGGCTATGCCTTCGCGCATCTTCTGGCCACCGACACGCCGCATGACACCGCCAAGGCCTATCGGCTGGATCGGTTCGAGCGCGGCTATCCCATCGACGAAAAAGGCATGGGCGCGACGCCCAATCTGCACTGAAGGGCCATGACATGCTGATCCCCCATCCCCTGCTTGGCCTGCGCGACTCGGAAGAGTTTTCGTATCTTGGCGATGCCACCCTGCTGGAGCGTCCCGACGGCATGGCCGCCGACGCGCCGCAGCGCTTCTATGAATACCAGCACCTGCGCGACAACCCGGCCGGCGTCCACCGCGAGCTGTGGTTCCACGAACAGGGCGACCGCAGCTGGCTGGTCGTCACCCGCAACACCGTCACGCATGAGATCCTGGGCGCCGAGCTTGCCCGCGACGTGAAGCTGGCGATGCTGAAAGGCGGTGCGGCATGACCCGTCTTTCCGGCGGTCTGATCGACCGCAACCGCAGCCTGAAATTCACCTTCGACGGCAAGTCCTACACCGGCCATGCCGGGGACACGCTGGCCTCGGCCCTGCTTGCCAATGACGTGCGGCTGATGGGCCGCGGCTTCAAGTATCACCGCCCGCGCGGCGTCTTCACCGCGGGCTCCGAGGAACCGAACGCGCTGGTCGAACTGCGCAGCGGCGCTCGGCAAGAGCCGAACACCCGCGCCACCGTGGCCGAGCTGTTCGAGGGGTTGGACGCCCGCAGCCAGAACCATGTCGGCTCGCTGGGCTTCGACCTGCTGGCGGTGAACGACCTGATGTCGCCCTTCTTCGCGGCGGGGTTCTATTACAAGACCTTCATGTGGCCCAAGGCGTTCTGGGAAAAGCTCTACGAGCCGATGATCCGCCGCGCGGCGGGGCTTGGCAGCCTGTCGATGCAGGCCGACCCGGACAGCTATGACGCGGGCTTCCTGCATTGCGACCTCCTGGTCATCGGCGGCGGTGCGGCGGGGCTTGCGGCGGCACTGACCGCGGCGCGGACCGGCGCGCGGGTGATCCTGGCCGACGAGGACTTCCGCCTGGGCGGCCGGCTTTTGGCCGAAAGCGCGCCGCTGGACCGGCCGGCGACCGAATGGATCGCCGAGGTCGAGGCCGAATTCGCCAGCCTGCCGAACCTGCGCGTCATGCGCCGCACCACGGTCTGGGGCGCCTTCGACCATGGCATCTACGGCGCGGTCGAGCGCGTCTCGGACCACCTGCCGACGCCCGGCAAGCGCGTGCGCCAGACGCTGTGGCGCATCACCGCCAAGCGCGCGATCCTGGCCGCCGGCGCGACCGAGCGTCACATTCCCTTCGCCAACAACGACCGGCCCGGGGTGATGATGGCGGGCGCGATGCGGGCCTATGCCAACCGCTGGGCGGTCAGCCCGGCCAGGCGGGTGGCGATCTTTACCAACAACGACGACGGCCACCGCACCGCCGCCGACCTGGCCGCCAAGGGGGTCGAGATCGCCGCCGTGGTGGATGCGCGCCCCGATGCGACCGCGCGCGGCAGCTACCGCACCATCGCCGGCGGCATGGTCACCGACAGCAAGGGCCGGCTGGGCCTGACCAAGGTCGAGGTGACGCAGAACGGCCGCGCGGAATGGATCGACTGCGGCGCGCTCGGCGTCTCGGGCGGCTGGAACCCGAACCTGCACATCGCCTCGCACCATCGCGGGCGGCCGGTCTGGAACGAAGCCGCGCAGGCCTTCCTGGCCGAGGACGGCAATGTCGCGGGCCTTTCCATCGCCGGCGCCGCCGCCGGCAAGGGCTCGACCGCGCAGGCGCTGGCCTCGGGCGCGCAGGCGGCGGTCGCCGCGCTGGCCGACATCGGCATCAGCGCGCATCTGCCCGACCTGCCCCGCGCCGAGGACGAGGCGCTGAACCTCAGGCCGCTGTGGCACGTCCCCGGCAAGGGCCGCGCCTGGGTCGATTTCCAGAACGACGTGACCGTCAAGGACGTGAAGCTGGCCTATGTGGAAAACCTGCGCCCGGTCGAGCACCTGAAGCGCTGGACCACGCTTGGCATGGCGACCGACCAGGGCAAGACCTCGAACGTGACCGCGATTGCGGTGATGGCCGAACTGACGGGCCAGTCGATCAACCAGACCGGCACGACAATCTTCCGCCCGCCCTATACGCCGGTTTCCATGTCGGTGCTGGGCGGCGGCGACACCGGCGCGCATTTCCGCCCGCGCCGCCTGACGCCGACGCATGAATGGGCGAAATCGCAGGGCGCGGTCTTCGTCGAGGTCGGGCAATGGATGCGGGCGCAGTATTTCCCCCGCAAGGGCGAAACCACCTGGCGCCAGACCGTGGACCGCGAGGTCCTGGCCACCCGCGCGGGCGTCGGCATCTGCGACGTGACCACGCTGGGCAAGGTCGACGTGCAGGGCGCCGATGCCGGCGAGTTCCTGGACCGGGTCTATGCCAATGCGATGAAATCGCTGAAGGTCGGCATGGTCCGCTATGGCCTGATGCTGCGCGAGGACGGCTTTGCCTGGGACGACGGCACCTGCGCCCGGCTGGCCGAGGATCAGTATGTCGTGACCACGACCACGGCCAACGCCGGCACGATCTACAAGCATATGGAGTTCTGCCGGCAATGCCTGTGGCCCGAGCTCGACGTGCAGCTGATCTCGACCACCGATGCCTGGGCGCAGATGTCGGTCGCCGGCCCCCATGCCCGCAAGCTGCTGGAGCGGGTGGTGGACGGGTTCGACCTGTCGAACGAGGGCTTCCCCTTCATGGCCTGCGCCAACCTGACGGTCTGCGGCGGTCTGCGGGCGCGGCTCTTCCGCATCAGCTTCTCGGGCGAACTGGCCTATGAGATCGCGGTGCCGGCGCGCTATGGCAATGCGCTAATGGCGCGGATGCTGGAGGTCGGCGCCGACTTGGGCGCCACGCCCTATGGCACCGAGACGCTGGGCGTGCTGCGCATCGAAAAGGGCCATGCCGCCGGCAACGAGCTGAACGGCCAGACCACCGCGCAGATGCTCGGCATGGGCAGGATGGTCTCGACCAAGAAGGACTCGATCGGCGCGGTGCTGTCGCGCCGCGAGGGCCTGGTGGCCGACCGGCGCGTGCTGGTCGGGTTCCAGCCCGTCAATGCCGCCGATCCGGTCATGGCCGGGGCGCATCTCTTTGCCGAAGGCGCGGCGCAGGATACTGCGAACGACCAGGGCTGGATCACCTCGGCCTGCTATTCGCCGCATGTCGGCAGCGCCATCGGGCTGGGCTATCTGGTGAATGGCGACAGCCGCCAGGGCGAGGTGGTGGTCGCCGCCAACCCGCTGCAAGGCCAGTCCGTGCGGATGCGCGTGGTCTCGGCCCATTTCGTTGACCCCGAAGGAGGCCGCGTCCGTGACTGACCTGACGCCGATCTGCGCCCTGGGCGCCGCCGTGCCGCAAAGCCGCACCATCGGTGCGGTGACCCTGACCGAAAACGCCGAGCTGGGCCTGGCCTCGCTGGCCCTGCGCCGGGGCGGCGCGGTCCCCGAACTGGGCCTGACGCTGCCCGGCCCCGGCGGCTGGGCCCAGGGCCAGGACGTCGCCGCCTTCTGGACCGGACCCGACCAGTGGATGGTCGAGTTCCCGGGCCAGGCCACCCGGGATGTCGCCGCCCGGCTCGCCGGCCCCGGCGTCTCGGCGACCGAGCAGACCGACGGTTTCGCCGCTTTCGAGATCGCCGCGCCCGAGCCGGTGCTGGTCGCGCTGATGGAAAAGCTGGTGAATGTCGATCCGGCCCGCTTCGGCCCCGGCTCGGCCACCCGTTGCGGCTTTCACCACATGAGCATCTTCGTCATCCGCCGCGCCGCGGACCGGCTGGCGGTGCTGGGCATGCGCTCGGCCGCCGGCACCATCTGGCACGCACTCATCGACGCCGCCGAACAGCAGGAGACCCGGGCATGAGCAGCATCATTGACGGGAAGGCGTTTGCTTTGGGTTTGCGGGGGCGTGTTGCCTCCGGGGTTGCGGGTCTGAAGGCGCGGGGGATCGTGCCGGGTCTTGCGGTGGTGCTGGTGGGCGAGGACCCGGCCTCGGAGGTCTATGTCCGCAACAAGGGCATCCAGACCCGCGAGGCCGGCATGGCCTCCTGGGAGCACAAGCTGCCGGCCGAGACGGCGCAGGAAGAGCTGCTGGCGCTGGTCGAGAAACTGAACCATGACCCGGCGGTGCATGGCATCCTGGTGCAGCTGCCGCTGCCCGCGCATATGGACGCCGAGGCGGTGATCAACGCCATCGAGCCCTCCAAGGACGTCGACGGCTTCCATATCCTGAACGTCGGCCTTCTGGGCACCGGGCAGAAGAGCATGGTGCCCTGCACGCCCCTGGGCTGCCTGCTGATGCTGCGCGACCGGCTGGGCGATCTCTCGGGGCTGAACGCGGTCGTGGTCGGGCGCTCGAACATCGTCGGCAAGCCGATGGCGCAGCTGCTCTTGGGCGACAGCTGCACCGTCACCATCGCGCATAGCCGCACCAGGAACCTGGCCGAGGTCTGCCGCACCGCCGACATCCTGGTCGCCGCCGTCGGCCGGCCGCGGATGATCCCCGGCGACTGGATCAAGCCCGGCGCCACGGTGATCGACGTCGGCATCAACCGCATCGAGGAGGATGGCCGCACCCGGCTGGTCGGCGACGTGGATTTCGACAGCGCGGCCCGGGTCGCCGGCGCCATCACCCCGGTGCCGGGCGGCGTCGGGCCGATGACCATCGCCTGCCTCTTGGCCAATACGCTGACCGCCTGTTGCCGGGCGAACGGGCTGCCCGACCCCGAGCTGGTCGGCTGAGACTGCCGGGGGGCGCGGGGGCTCTGCCCCCACGCGCCCGCGGCCCCAGGGTGGGGCCACGGGCGCGTTCCCCCGGGATATTTGCACAAGAAAGAAGCCGGGCCCCCGCCCGGGCACAGTGGAGAGCACGATGACCAAATACTGCCTGACCGTAGCCTGCCCGACGACGCGGGGCATCGTTGCCGCCATCTCGGGCTATCTTGCCGAGAAGGGCTGCAACATCACCGACTCGAGCCAGTTCGACGACATGGAGAACGACAAGTTCTTCATGCGCGTCAGCTTCCTGTCCGAGGAGGGCGTCGGCCTCGAGGAGCTGCGCGCCGATTTCGCCGAGACCGCCAAGGCCTTCGGCATGGTCTCCGCCTTCCATGACGAGGCCGAGAAGATGAAGGTCGTGATCATGGTCAGCCGCTTCGGCCACTGCCTGAACGACCTTCTGTATCGCTGGCGCATCGGCGCGCTGCCGATCGAGATCGTGGCGGTGATCTCGAACCACATGGACTATCAGAAGGTGGTGGTGAACCACGACATCCCCTTCCACTGCATCAAGGTCACCAAGGAGAACAAGCCGCAGGCCGAGGCCGAGCAGATGCGCATCGTGCGCGATTCGGGCGCCGAGCTGATCGTGCTGGCGCGCTACATGCAGGTCCTGTCGGACGAGATGTGCAAGGCGATGTCGGGCCGGATCATCAACATCCACCACTCGTTCCTGCCCTCGTTCAAGGGCGCCAATCCCTACAAGCAGGCCTTCGAGCGCGGCGTGAAGCTGATCGGCGCCACCTCGCATTACGTGACCGCCGACCTCGACGAGGGCCCGATCATCGAGCAGGACATTATCCGCGTCACCCATGCCCAGTCGCCCGACGACTATGTCTCGCTGGGCCGCGACGTCGAAAGCCAGGTCCTGGCCCGCGCCATCCACGCCCATATCCACCGCCGCGTCTTCCTCAATGGCAACAAGACCGTCGTCTTCCCGCCATCCCCGGGTTCCTATGCCTCCGAGCGAATGGGGTGAAAAGCGACAAATCCGGCACAGGAAGCGGCCAAGGCTCTGCCGAGGATTGTAATCCGTCGCAATCCTCAGCAGACTTCTTTCCTCTGAGGAAAGGAGGCCGAGCCGACATGGCCAGGAAATCGGTCAGCCAGATGAAACTGTCGCAGGATCCGCATGCCCTGCGCGACAGTTCCGAACGCAACCTCGAGGTCGCCATCGGCCGCGCCGTGCGCGAGCTGCGCAAGCGCCAGCGCATGACCGGGGCCGATCTGGCGATGCAGACCGGCCTGTCGGTCGGCATGTTGTCCAAGATCGAGAACGGGGTGATCTCGTCCTCGCTGGGCACCCTGCAGGCGTTGGCGAATGCCCTGCGGGTGCCGCTGATCCAGCTGTTCCAGGGCTATGCCGAGCCGCGCGGCGCCATGCATGTGAAATCCGGCCAGGGCGTCGAGATCGAGCGCGCCGGCACCCGGTCCGGGCACCAGTATCACCTGCTGGGCCATATCGGCTCGAACAATTCCGGCGTGGTGGTCGAGCCCTACATGATCGTGCTGACCACCGAGAGCGACCGCTTCCCGACCTTCCAGCACGAAGGGATCGAGCTGCTCTACATGCTGGAAGGCATCGTCGGCTATCGCCATGGCGAGCAGGTCTATCGGCTGGAGCCGGGCGACACGCTGCTGTTCGACGCCGATGCGCCGCATGGGCCGATCGAGCTGATCGAGCTGCCGGCGAAATACCTGTCGATCATCACCTATCCGCAAAGCAAATAGGGCCGGGCGTCGTGCCCGGCCCGGTGGATCAGCTGCGGGCCGGCGCCAGGGCGGGCGCGGCGGCCGGGCTGCCCGGCTGCGCGGCGATGGCTGCCCCGGCATAGGTGCCATCGCCCAGCCGGTAGCCGACCTCGCCATGCTCGGCAGTGTCGAGCCCGTCGAACTCGGCTTCCTCGTCGACGCGCAACCCGACCAGGGCGCCCGCGATCTTCAGCGCGATCCAGGTCGTCAACAGCGAGACCAGGATGGAAAAGCCCATGATCGCCAGTTGCGGCACCATCTGGGTCATCAGCGTGCGGCCCTCGGGGTAGCCGAGGCCGCCCAGCACCGGCGCGGCGAAGATCACCGTCAGCACGCCGCCGACCGCGGCGCCGACGCCGTGCACGCCGAAGACGTCGAAACTGTCGTCATAGCCGAAGCGGCGCTTGACCACCTCGACGGCAAAGACGCAGACCGGCGCGGTCAGGAAGCCCACGGCCACCGCGCCGGCCGGACCGACGAAGCCGCAGGCCGGGGTGATCGCCACCAGCCCGCCGATGGCGCCGGAGAGCAGGCCGAAGGTGCTGGCCCGGCCGCGATGCAGCCATTCCGCCGCCATCCAGCCAAGCGCGCCGCCGGCGCCGCCCAGCATGGTGTTCAGCATCACCAGCGCCGAAAAGCCGTTCGCCGCCAGCGCGCACCCGCCGCAGAAGGCCAGCCAGCCGACCCAGAGCATGGCGCCCCCGGTATAGGTCATAGTCATGTTGTGCGGCGCCATCATCGTGCTGCCGTAACCCTTGCGCGGTCCGACGACCAAAGCGCAGACCAGCGCCGCCATGCCCGCGTTCAGATGCACGACATTGCCGCCGGCGAAATCCTGCACGCCGATGCCGAAGACCCAGCCGCCGCCCCAGGCCATATGCGCCATGGGGACATAGTTGATGGTCAGCCAGACCGCCATGAAGATCAGCACGGCGGCGAATTTCATCCGCTCGGCAAAGGCGCCGACGATGATCGGCGGCGTGATCGCCGCGAACATCAGCATGAAGAGCACATAAAGATATTCGGGGATCGTGCCGACCATGCTGTCCTGGGTGACGCCGGACAGGAAGAATTTCGAGGTGCCGCCGATCAGCGCGTTCAGCGGCCCTTCGGCGAAGCTCAGCGAATAACCATAGGCAATCCACAAGACCGCGATCAGCGCGACCGAGGCGAAGATATGCGTCAGCACCGAAAGCACGTTCTTCGATCGCGCCATGCCGGCATAGAACAGCCCGAGCCCGGGCAGCATCATCAGCATCACGATCAGCGCGCAGGTGGCGACGAAGGCGGTATCCCCGGCGCTGAGCACGGGTTCGGCCTCTTGCGCCTGCGCAAGGGCGGGCAGCAGGGCCGCGGCCAGTCCGGCCGGCAAGGCTTTCTTCAATCTCATGGCGATACCCATCATGGCAAGGTGAACGGGTCCATGATGGGCGGGCGGGGCACAAAGGAAAGTTTCTTGGCGATAAATTTCCGATCCTGGAAAGAATATCGCCGGATTGCCGCGCCCATGGTCATCCTGCCCGATCCCGCGCCAGAATGCTGACGCGGTCCCGCCAACGCAAACGCGGCGGCCGGGCCGTTTGCCCTGCCGCCGCGCCGGTTGGCCCGCGCGGGGGACCGCCCCCGCGCGATGTCCTCACATGCCCTTGTAGAGCGGGAATTTCGCGCAAAGCGCCTCGACCTCGGCCTTGACGCGGGCCTCGACCTCGGCATTGCCGGCCTCGCCGTTCGAGGCCAGCCCGTCCACCACCTCGACGATCCAGCGCGCGATCTGGCGGAACTCCGCCTCGCCGAAGCCGCGCGTGGTGCCGGCCGGCGCGCCCAGGCGCACGCCCGAGGTCACGAAGGGCTTTTCGGGGTCGAAGGGCACGCCGTTCTTGTTGCAGGTGATATGCGCCCGACCCAGCGCCGCCTCGGTCGCCTTGCCGGTCACGCCCTTGGGGCGCAGGTCCGCCAGGCACAGGTGGTTGTCGGTGCCGCCCGAGACGATGTCGATGCCGCCCTTCATCAGCTCGTCGGCCATGGCCTGGGCGTTCTTCACCACCTGGGCCGCGTAATCCTTGAAGCCCGGGCGCAGCGCCTCGCCGAAGGCCACCGCCTTGGCGGCGATGACATGCATCAGCGGGCCGCCCTGCAGGCCGGGGAACACCGCCGAGTTGATCTTCTTGGCGATCTCGGCATCGTTGGTCAGCACCATGCCGCCGCGCGGGCCGCGCAGGGATTTATGCGTCGTCGTGGTCACGACATGGGCATGCGGCAAGGGCGAGGGATGCTGGCCGCCCGCGACGAGACCGGCGATATGGGCCATGTCGACCATCAGATAGGCCCCGACCTCGTCGGCGATCTTGCGGAACTCGGCCCAGTCCCAGATGCGGGAATAGGCGGTGCCGCCGGCGACGATCAGCTTGGGCTTGTGCTCATGCGCCTTCTTGCGCACGTCCTCCATGTCCAGAAGCTGGTCCTGCTGGCGCACGCCGTAGCTGACGACGTTGAACCATTTGCCGGACATATTGACCGGCGAGCCATGCGTCAGGTGGCCGCCCGAATTCAGGTCGAGGCCCATGAAGGTGTCGCCCGGGCTGAGCAGCGCCAGGAACACGGCCTGGTTCATCTGCGACCCCGAGTTCGGCTGGACATTGGCGAAGCCGCAGCCGAAGAGCTGCTTGGCGCGCTCGATCGCCAGCTCCTCGACGATGTCGACATATTGGCAGCCGCCGTAATAGCGCTTGCCCGGATAGCCCTCGGCATATTTGTTGGTCAGGACCGAGCCCTGCGCCTCGAGCACCGCCTTCGAGACGATGTTCTCGGACGCGATCAGCTCGATCTCGTCGCGCTGGCGGCCAAGCTCCTGACGGATCGCCCCGAAGACCGCAGGGTCGCGGGTCGAAAGCGGCTCGGTGAAAAAGCCCGAAGGGATCTGTTCGTTCATGCTGTCTGCTCCTTATCCAGTCCAGCCCAGAGCGGCGGAAATGCAATTCATCGTCTGCATCAGCGCGACCGGCAAGCCTGGCCCGGTCTGGTCGCGGTTCTTGCGCAGCAGCGCGACCTGAAGGTCGTGCACCCGGTCCAGATCGGCGCGCACCCGGCCGAAGCGCGCCGACATATTCGGGAAGCGCGCCCCGATCTCGGTGCCGCCGTTCAGGAAGGTCACCGCCGCGCGGCTGTCGTCATATTCCTGGCGGATGCGGCCGAAGATGTCCTCGCCCACCGCATCCTCGGCGACCAGCGCCCGGTATTTCGCCGCCACCGCCATGTCGGCATGGAACAGCGACTTTTCCGTCTCGTCCACGATCAGCCGGAACACCCGCGATTCGCGGACCATGCGCAACAGCAGCTTGTCGCCCTCGGCGCGGTGGAAGCGCCGGAAGGTGGCGATGGCCGAGCCGAAGCCATACCAGCCGGAAATCAGGTGGCGGTTCTGCGACCAGGCAAAGACCCAGGGGATGGCCCGCAGGTCGTCGAGGCTTTGCGCGCCGAAGCGCCGGGCCGGGCGCGAGCCCATCTTGAGCATGGCCAGTTCTTCGACCGGGCTCGACTGGTTGAAATAGTCGATGAAGCCCGGCCGGTGCAGCAGCCCGCGATAGGCGGTGCAGCTAAGGTCCGACAGCGCCTCGAGCGTGTCGTTGAACTCGGGCCGCACCGGCTCGACCGCACTTGCCAGCGACTGCGCCATGACCGACGAGGCCAAGAGCTCCAGCTCGTATTGCGCGGTGCCGCGGTTGGCGTATTTCGACGACACCACCTCGCCCTGTTCGGTGGTGCGCAGCCGGCCGTTCACCGTGCCGGCGGGCTGGGCGGCGATGGCGCGTTCGGTCGGCGCCTGGCCGCGGCTGACCGAGCCGCCGCGGCCGTGGAAGAACACCGGCATCAGCCCGTGCCCGGCCAGCACCCGCGCGATGCTGCGCTGCGCCTTTTCCAGCTCGCGGCTGGCGCAGAGGAAGCCGCCGTCCTTGTTGCTGTCGGAATAGCCCAGCATGATCTCGATGCGGCGGTCCTCGGTTTCCAGGCTGCGGCGGGCCAGCGGCACGCGCAGCAGATCGTCCAGGATCGCCGGCGCGGCACGCAGGTCGCCGATGGTCTCGAACAAGGGCACCACGCGCAGGTCCAGCCGTTCCGGGCCGAAGCCGGCATAGCGCGCCAGCAGGAACACGCCCAGCAGGTCGTCGCAGGAGCGGGTCATCGACAGGATGAACGGGCCGATGGCCAGCGGGTCGGCGCCGAAGCGGGTGACGCGCATCAGCTCCAGCAGGTCCAGAAGCTCGACCGTCTCGGCCGGCAGCGTCTCGCGCCGGGGGTTCGGCAGCCTGTCCTGCACGATCTCGGCCCGCAGCCGCGCCGACCATTCCGGCGTGCCGTAATCCGGCGCGCCCTCGCCCCAGAGCGCGGCCAGCGCCCGCGTCGTGACCGAGGAATTCTGCCGCACGTCCAGCGTGACGGTGCGGAAGCCGAAGATCTCGGCCTGCCAGCGCAGGGGCCGCACCAGCCGCTCGGCCAGCTGCCCGGCCTCGATCAGCTCCAGCGCGGTTTCGACGCGGCGCAGCTCGGCGATATAGTCGCGCAGATGGGCATAGGCCGGGCCGCTGCCCGAGGCGGTGGCCTCGATGCGGCGGGCGATGGCGCTGATCGCCTGGCGGAACAGCTCGCCGGGATTGCGGTGCTGCTGCCCTTCGGGCGGCGGGGCGGCGTCGATCACCGCCTGCAGCAGACCGAGCGCCTGGTCGGGCAGATGCGCGATGGCGCTGCTGATGCTGAGCTGGCGCGCGGCAAGCTCCAGCCCCTGCCGGCAGCGGTCCAGGGCCGCCGCGCGGCCGCGGTCGAGCGCGGTGCGGGTGGTCTCGGTCGTGACATGCGGGTTGCCGTCGCGGTCGCCGCCGATCCAGGAATGGAAGCGCAGCAGCGGCACCGGCCGGTCGGCGGGGTCGGCGCCATGGTCCTGCGCCGCGGCCTGCCGGAAGCGGCGCATGACGTTCGGCGCCGCATCGAACAGGCTGTCGCGAAAGAATTGCAGGCCCCATTCGATCTCGTCGAGCGGCGTCGGCCGCTGCCGGCGCAATTCGCCGGTCAGCCACAACAGGTCGATCTCGGCCTCGAGATCGGCGAAAAGATCGGCCCTTTCGCGCGGGGTCCAGCGGTCGGTCTCCAGCGTGACCAGCGCGCGATAGATGCGGCGGTGGATTTCCAGCACGGTGACGCGCTTCGCCTCGGTCGGATGCGCGGTCAGCGTCGGGCCGACGCAAAGCCCCTGCACATTGCGCCAGAAGGTCTCGGGCGCCATCTGCGGCCCTTGCGCCAGCACGCGGGCAAAGCTGCCCTTGACCGCGGCCGGGCCGTCGCCGGTCTCGACCATGCGGCGGGCGCGGGTCGCGACATTCTCGTCGATGATCTTCAGCAGCTGGAACCAGATGTTCAGCGCCTGAAGGCAGGCGGTCACGTCGCCGTCCTGCGGCAGCTCGGCCGACTCGCCCGACAGGAGCGGCAGGATGCCGGGCGCGCGGCGGGCGATGACATTGGTCCAGAGCGCGCGCAGCTCGGCCCGCAGCCGCCCGCCATAGGCGTCCTCGGTTTCGTCGGGGGGCAGGCTGCCGATCCGCTGAACCCCGCTTTGCATCAGTTCACCCTGTCGCGCGGTGCGCGTCCTGCGAAGAAGTCCTGAAGGTTGTCGAACACCCGGAAGCCCATCGCCTCGCGCGCCTCGCGGGTGGCGCTGCCCAGATGCGGCAGCATCACCAGCCGGTCGCTGTCCTTAAGCGCCGGGTTGATGTTCGGCTCGCCGTCGAACACGTCCAGCGCGGCGCCGCCAATGGATTCGAACCAAAGCGCATGCGACAGCGCCATCTCGTCGATCACCTCGCCGCGCGCAGTGTTGATGAGGAAGGCGTCGGGCCGCATCAGCCCCAGCCGGCGCGAGTTGATCAGGTGCCGGTTCGCCGCGCCGCCCGGACAATGCAGCGAGACGAAATCGCATTGCGGCAGCAATTCGTCGATGCTGGCGACCTGGGTGGCCTGGCATTGCGCCAGCACCTCGGGCGCGACCGGGCTGCGATTATAGGCCAGGATCTTCATGCCGAAGCCGTGATGCGCGCGCCGGGCCATTTCCTGGCCGATGCGGCCATAGCCGATGATGCCCAGCGTCTTGCCGGAAACCTTGGTGCCCACCAGATGCGTCGGCCGCCAGCCGGTCCATTGCCCGGCGCGCAGCTCGCGCTCGCCCTCGCCGGCGCGGCGCGCCACCATCAGCAGCAGCGTCATCGCCAGGTCGGCGGTGCATTCACTGAGCACGTCCGGGGTGTTGGTCACGACGATGCCGTGCCGGCCGACGCTGTCGAGGTCGATGTGGCTGTAGCCCACGCCGTAATTCGCCAGGATCCGCACCTGCGGCTTGTCGATGTCCAGCGCGGGCGCGCCCAGCTTGTCGGTGACGGTGGGCAGGATCGCGTCATAGTCCCGCATCGCCGCCCGGAAATCCTCGGGCGTGAGCGGCTTGTCGGCGGTGTTCAACCTGACGTCGAACGCCTCCGCCAGCCGCGCCTCGACCGCCGCGGGCCAGCGGCGCGTGACAAGAACCCGAGGTTTCGCCATGTCTGCCTCCGTTACTGCAGGACGCGGGCGATGGTCTGCCCGATCACGGCGGGGTTCTCCGCCATGGTGATGCCGGCCGCCGACAGGATTTCCACCTTTTCCGAGGCGCTTTCCCCGAAGGCCGAGATGATGGCGCCGGCATGGCCCATGGTGCGGCCCTTGGGCGCGGTCAGGCCGGCGATATAGGCCACCACCGGCTTCGTCACGTGCTCGCGGATGTAATCCGCGGCCTCGGCTTCCTGCGGCCCGCCGATCTCGCCGATCAGGCAGATGGCATGGGTGTCGTCGTCGTTCTGGAAATGCTCCAGCACGTCGCGGAAGGACGAGCCGTTGATCGGGTCGCCGCCGATGCCGACCGAGGTCGAGACCCCCAGCCCCAGCTCTTTCAGCTGCGCCGCCGCCTCATAGCCCAGCGTGCCCGAGCGGCCGATGATGCCGACATGGCCCTGCATGTAGATATGGCCCGGCATGATCCCCAGCATGGCCTTGCCGGGGCTGATGGTGCCGGCGCAGTTCGGGCCGGTCAGGATCATCCGGCGCTCTTTCGGATAGCGGTACATATAGCGCTTGACCCGGATCATGTCCTGGGCCGGGATGCCGTCGGTGATGCAGACGCAATACTGGATGCCGGCATCGGCCGCTTCCATGATGCTGTCGGCCGCGGCCGGCGGCGGCACGAAGACCAGCGAGGCCTGCGCGCCGGTCGCCTCGACCGCTTCCTTGACGGTGTTGAAGACCGGCACGCCCTCGCAGGTCTCGCCGCCCTTGCCGGGCACGACGCCGCCGACGACATTGGTGCCGTAGTCGATCATCTCCCTGGTATGGAAGCGGGCCATCTTGCCGGTGATGCCCTGAACGATGACGCGGGTTTCACGATCCAGAAAAATGCTCATCACACGGCCCTCAGGTTGGGGTTTTGCTTGGTGTCGGCGCGCCATGCGGCGACGGCGCGTTCGGCGGCTTCCATCAGCGTGGTGGCGCGGATCAGCGGCAGCCCGCTTTGCGCCAGGATCTTCTGGCCTTCCTCGACATTGGTGCCGGCCAGGCGCACCACGACCGGCACATCCACCGGCTCGTCGCGCAGCGCCTTGACGACGCCCTCGGCCACCCAGTCGCAGCGGTTGATGCCGGCGAAGATGTTGACCAGGATCGCCTGCACGTTCTTGTCCGACATCACCAGCCGGAACGCCTTGGCCACCCGTTCGGGCGTGGCGCCGCCGCCGATGTCGAGGAAGTTCGCAGGCTCGCCCCCGGCCAGCTTGATGGTGTCCATCGTCGCCATGGCCAGGCCGGCGCCGTTCACGATGCAGCCGATGTTGCCGTCCAGCCCGACATAGGACAGGCCGCGGTCGGCGGCGCGGGATTCGCGCGGGTCCTCTTGCGACTTGTCGCGCAGCTCGCTGATCTGCGGATGGCGGAACAGGGCGTTGTTGTCGAAGGTCATCTTGGCGTCCAGCGCCAGGATGCGGTCGTCCGAGGTCACCACCAGCGGGTTGATTTCCACCATGGTCGCATCGAGGTCGCGGAAAGCGCGATAGCAGCCCATCAGCGTGCGCACCATCTGCTGGACCAGCCCGGGCTTGATGCCAAGCGCGAAGGCGATCTCGCGGGCCTGGAATTCGCGCAGGCCGACGGCCGGCTCGATAGCGGCGCGGACGATGCTGTCGGGCTTCTCGGCCGAGATCTCCTCGATCTCCATGCCGCCCTCGCCCGAGGCGACGATCATCACGCGCTGGCTGGCGCGGTCCAGCACGAAGCCCAGATAGATCTCGCGCAGGATCGGCACGGCGGCCTCGACATAGACGCGGTAGATGCCCTTGCCCTCGGGGCCGGTCTGATGCGTCACCAGCTTCTGGCCGAACATATTCTCGGTCACGTCCTGGATCTCGGTGTCGCTGCTGCAGACCTTGACCCCGCCGGCCTTGCCGCGGCCGCCGGCATGGACCTGGGCCTTGACGACCCAGCGGTCGCCGCCCATCTCGCGCGCCCGATAAGCCGCCTGTTCCGGGCTATAGGCCAGCGCGCCGGTGGGAATGCCCACCCCGAACTTGCTGAGCAGTTCCTTGGCCTGATATTCGTGGATGTCCATCGTCTTCTCCCCTCCCCTGGGTGTCGCTTATTCGGCGGCGACGGCCGTATCGTAGTGACGCTGCAGGCCCGCGAGCACCGGGCCGGTGTCGATGCCGGCGCCCATGTCGTTCAGCGCCGCCGCAAAGCGGGTGACGATGTCGGTAATGGCGCGCTGGTTCAGCAGGTTCAGGATGCCGATGCGCACCTGCACGGGTTCCGAAAGCGTCGGCCAGATGCCGAAGCCCTTGGCGCGGCAGGCAGCCACCAGCTCGGCCTCGCGGCCCGCCAGGGCCGGCGGCAGGTTCAGCACCACCAGCGAGGTCATGTTCGACGTAACCTTGCAGCCCATCGCTGTCACCGCATCGCGCAGCGCCGCCTCGTGGAAGGCATAGGAGCGCGCCCGGCCGGCCACGCTCTGCTGCAGCAGGATGCGCAGCGCCTCGTGGAAGGCTGCAACGGCATAGGCGCTGTGGGTGCGGTGATAGGCGCCCTTTTCCACGTCCTTGCCGTCGATGATGCCCCAGTGCCGGGCCTCGAGGATCGGGTGATGCACGAAGGTGCGCGCGCCGGATTGCTTCAGGCTGTCGATATAGCGGTCGGTGAAGCTGACGGGCGCATAGGTCAGCGGCAGGCAGCAGATGCCCTTTTGCGGGCACGAGGCCCAGCCGGCGACGCCCGGATAATCGTCGATCGAGAAATCCTCGACCCCCAGCGACGACACGGCGTCCACGAGCCCCATCGCGCCATGCTTCTCGCAGGCATCGGAAAAGCCCTGGATGTCGTTGATGCGGCCCGAGCCGGTTTCCCAATGCGCCATCGCGGCCCATTTCGGCTTGTGCTCGGCCAGGGCCTTTTCGACGATCTCGCCGGTGACCGACTGGCCATGCGGCACGGTCACGACCACGACCGAGGCCGGTTTCGGGTCCAGCGGCGCCGCGGCCAGCTCTTCGGCCGTGGCGGCCTTCATGCGCAGCGTCAGCCCGTCGATGCCCGAGAAGGTGCCGTTAACGAAGGCCACCACCTTGTCGCCCGGCATCACCGCGCTGAACAGCGTGTCGAGCCCGCTCCAGCCGGTGCCGGCGACGCCGAAGGTGTAGATGTTCCGGGTCCCCATGACCTGGCGCAGCATCAGCTTGGCCTCGATCATGCCACGCAGCACGTCGGCCTGCATGTGGTCGGCCACGCCGGCACTGGCAAATCGTTGCAGCACCCGCGGATCGGTATTGCCCGGTCCCGGACCGGCTGCCAGCGTGTCGGGGATTTCCAGCTGCGGAAAGATCGTCGCGTCAGTCATGCGCAATTTCCTTCAGTTCAAGAATGTTGAATTGAAAGAAACATGCTCTGGACACCTGCCACAACGTAAGATTATGTTGCATGGAGGTATCCGTTCGGGTGGGGCAAAACCTACCCGAATGAATGGGGAGGAAGGAATTGGCCCAGCATTTGCCGCCGCAAGGCGCAAGCGCGGTCTTGGACAGGCCGATCCGCACCGTGCGCGGGGCGGAAACGGCGATTTCGGTGATTCTCGCCGACAGCAACCCGCTGGTCCTGTCCGCCATGTCCGAGGTGTTCGAACGCGACGCGCGCTTTTCGCTGCTGGCCACCTCGGCCACGGCCGAGGGCTTCCTGGCCACCACCCGCCGGGTGCCGGCCCGGGTCGGGATCATCGACTGGGATCTGCCCGAGATGGGCGGCGCCCGGCTGATGGAGCAGCTGCGCGAACAAGAGGCCGCGCCCCGCGTCATCGTCTATGCCCGCGAATCGAGCCAAGGCCATATCTCGGCCATGGGCGCCGGCGCCGCCGGCTTCGTCTCGCGCAACGGCCCGGTCGAGACCCTGCTCGAGACCTGCATCGCGGTGGCGGCCGGGCGGATGGTGTTCCCGTTCCTCGACGTGCGCGAATTGCAACGCAATCCGCTGCACTCGCTGTCGCGGCGCGAGACCGACATGCTGGCCGCCCTGGCCCGCGGCATGACCAACCGCGAGATGGCGCGCGAACTGGGCATCTCGCCCAATACGGTCAAGTTCCACCTATCGAACCTTTACGACAAGCTGTCGGTGAAAAGCCGTGCCCAGGCCATCGCGTTTTTCTATTCCCAACAGGGCGCGCGGCCGGGTGGCTGAGCCGCCGATCTAGAACTTTTCGCTTTGTCAGAAATTATATTTCTTGACAGTAAATAGAAATATTCTTTCCCTTTGCGCGAGTTTTACCCCCGCCAAGGAGGCATCCCGCCATGAGTTTCTTCCCGATCGACCCCGCCCCCGCCCGCCTGAACCGCAGTGAGCTTGCGGTTCCCGGCAGCCAGCCGAATATGTTTGAAAAGGCTGCGAAATCCGACGCCGACGTGGTGTTTCTCGACCTCGAGGACGCGGTGGCGCCGGATGAAAAACCGCAGGCGCGCAAGAACATCATCAAGGCCCTGAACGAGCTCGACTGGGGCAAGAAGACCATGTCGCTGCGAATCAACGGGCTCGACACGCATTACATGTATCGCGACGTCGTGGACGTGGTCGAACAGGCCGGCGAGCGGCTGGACCTGATCATGATCCCNAAGGTCGGCACCGCCGCCGATGTCTATGCCGTCGACATGCTGGTGACGCAAATCGAGGATGCCAGGGGCTATAAAAAGCGCATCGGCTTCGAGCATATCATCGANACCGCGCTCGGCATGCAGAACATCAACGAGATCGCCGCCGCCTCGAAGCGCAACGAGAGCCTGCATTTCGGCGTCGCCGATTACGCCGCCTCGACCCGNGCCCGCACCACCGTCATCGGCGGCGTGAACGAGCATTACTCGGTGCTGACCGACCCGCTGGCCGACGGCGCGCGCCAGATCCATTGGGGCGATATGTGGCATTACGCGCTGTCGCGCATGGTGGTCGCGGCGCGCGCCAACGGGCTGCGGCCGGTGGACGGGCCCTTCGGCGATTTCTCGGACCCCGACGGCTACAAGGCCGCCGCCTATCGCGCCGCGGTGCTGGGCTGCGAGGGCAAATGGGCCATCCACCCCAGCCAGATCGCGCTGGCCAACGACGTGATGAGCCCCTCGGCCGCCGAGGTGGACCGGGCACAGCGCATCCTCGACGCCATGGCCAAGGCCGAGGCCGAGGGCAAGGGCGCGGTCTCGCTGGACGGGCGGCTGATCGACTATGCCTCGATCCGCCAGGCCGAGGTGCTGGTCGCCAAGGCCAGGCAGATCGCAGCGTGAGCGTCGGCCTGACCGAGATGCGGACGATGGCGCAGCGGCTTTTCGCCGCTGCGGTCAGCGCCGCCGACCCGGCGCTGGCGGTGCGCCGGCATTTCCAGCGCCATCCCGACACCGGCGGCACCATCCTGGTCGCCGTCGGCAAGGCCGCGCCCGCCATGCTGGCCGAGGCGATGGCGCATCTGCCGGATGCGCGCGTCGCGCTGGCCGTCACGCATGAGGGGAACGAGACCGAAATCCCCGGCGCGCGGGTATTGACCGCCAGCCACCCGGTCCCGAACGAGGCCGGGCTGCGGGCGGGGCGCGAGATCCTGGCGGCGCTGGACGGCGCCGGCCCGGGCGACCGGGTGCTGGCGCTGATCTCGGGCGGCGGCTCGGCGCTGATCCCGGCACCGCGCGCGCCGCTGACGCTTGCGGACAAGCAGGCGGTGAATCGGCTGCTGCTGGCCAGCGGGCTCGACATCACCGCGATGAACCTGGTCCGCCAGCAGCTGTCCGAACTGAAGGGCGGCGGCTTCCTGCGCCATGCCGCGCCGGCGCCGGTGACCGGGCTGGTCCTGTCGGACGTGATCGGCAACGAGCTGGGCGCGGTCGCCTCGGGACCGACCTCGGCGCCGCTGGGCGACCGGGCGCAGGCGCGCAAGCTGTTGCAGGACAACGGAATCTGGGACCGCCTGCCCGATGCGGTGCGTCAGGTCCTGGACGCACCCGACAGCGCGACACCCCTGCCCGCGGCCGAGAATCACCTGATCGGCAGCAACGAGCAATCGCTGCATGCGATGCGGGACGTGGTGGCGCCGGGCTGGGTGGCGCGCATCGTCTCGGACCGGCTGGAGGGCGACGTGGCCGAGGCCGCGGCGCTGATCGTGCAGGCCGCGCGCGAGGCTCCGCCCGACCGCCCGACCGCGCTGATCTTCGGCGGCGAAACCACGGTGACCCTGCGCGGCAGCGGCAAGGGCGGGCGCAACCAGGAACTGGCGCTGCGCGTCGCCGAGGCCATGCAGGGCCAGCGCGGCGACTGGGTGTTCCTGAGCGGCGGCACCGACGGCCGCGACGGGCCCACCGATGCCGCCGGCGGCGTGGTCGATGGCGGCACCATGGCCCGGATCGCGGCGGCCGGCGCCAATGCGCAGGCGCTTCTGGCCAATAACGACAGCCATGCCGCGCTGGCCGCCGCCGGAGACCTGCTGCTGGCCGGCGCCACCGGCACCAATGTCGCCGATGTGCAGGTCATGCTGCTGAACTGAGGCGGCTCAGAAGCTCAGGGCGAAATGCCGGCCCATGTCGGGCTGGCTGCCGGTGATCTTGGACTTGGCTATTTCGTAGAGGAAGCGCAGGTTGCCGCCGGTCAGCCAGACCTCGGCCGCCGCCAGGTCCAGCCGCATCAGCTGGATGTCGGGATCCTGCTTGCCGTCCTCGAACCAGCTGGCGGCGACGGCGTTCCACAGCTCGTCGAGCTTGGCGCGGTCGTCCGAGAGCGACAGCGTCCCCTCGATCCGGGCGAACAGGCCGGCCGATTCCTCGGTGACGACATGCAGCGCCGGGGCTGGGCCGCTTGCGACCGCCTGCGCAAGGTCGGTGCCCTTGGCGGTGATGAACCACAACGTGCCGGTCTCGGGCTCGGCGTAATGCGACATCGGCACCAGCCGGGGATCCTGGGCCAGCCCCAGCATGCCCGAGTTGATATCGTCGAGCCGGTCCCAGAAGTCGCGGCTTTGGTCGTCGGTATGGGTCATTGCATCCTCCTGCCGTTGCCGAAGAAACGGCTGGAGGGCGGCAGGGTTCCCCGCGGCGGCGGCTAGCCTTTGTTAAGCCGGCCCCCGGGCGGCTACCTGGCCGCCGACAGCACGCCGCGCCGGATCTGGTCGGCCTCGATCGACTCGAACAACGCGCGGAAATTGCCCTCGCCGAAGCCGTCGTCGCCCTTGCGCTGGATGAACTCGAAGAAGATCGGCCCGATCACCGTGCGGGAAAAGATCTGCAGCAGGATGCGGGTCTCGCCGCCGCCGACCACGCCTTCGCCGTCGATCAGGATGCCGTGCCTGCGCAGCCGGTCCAGCGGCTCGCCGTGGTCTCTGACCCGGTCGTGCGACATCTCGTAATAGGTCTCGGGCGGCCCGGGCATGAACTTCATCCCGGCCGCATGGATGCGGTCGGTGCCGGCATAGATGTCCTCGCTGCCGATGGCGATGTGCTGGATGCCCTCGCCCTTGTAGCGCCGCAGATATTCCTCGATCTGGCTGTGGTCGTCGGTCGATTCGTTGATCGGGATGCGGATCTTGCCGTCGGGCGAGGTCAGCGCCCGGCTGACCAGCCCGGTCTGCTTGCCCTTGATGTCGAAGAAGCGGATCTCGCGGAAATTGAACGTGTCGTGATAGAAGCGATACCAGCTGTCCATGTTGCCGCGGATCACGTTGTGGGTCAGGTGGTCGAGATAGTAGAAGCCGAAGCCCTCGGGCCGCGGATCGGCCTCGCCCAGCCAGTCGAAATCGCCGTCATAGGCGCTGCCCGTCTCGCCGTAGCGGTCGATGAAATACAGAAGCGAGCCGCCGATGCCATGCACCGCCGGCGCCTCGATCGACTTGCCGGGGCCGGTGTATTCCGTCGCGCCGAGGCTCAGCGCCCGGGCCAGGGCCAGCTGGGCATCGACCACGCGCCAGGCCATCGCCGGCGCGCAGGGGCCGTGTTCGGCGACGAAGCCCGCCGCATGGCTGTCGGGATCGGCGTTCAGCAGGTAGTTGATGTCGCCCTGGCGATACAGGGTAACGTCCTTGCGCCGGTGCTTCGCCACCGGCACGAAGCCCATCTGGCGAAAGATCAGGTCCAGCCGGCCCGGCTCGGGATGGGCGAATTCGACGAACTCGAAACCATCGGTGCCGGCCGGATTGGCAGCGCTGATGCTCGCCCTGGGGGCGTCATGCGGGAAAGGGCCCATGGTCTTCGTCCTGTTCGGATGCGTTCCTGGCCCCATCATGGCACCGCCGGGCTGCAACGGGCTTGCAAAGCGCCGGCGATCCGGCAAGAATTTGCACGAAATACGCATCAGATCGCAGGATGGCGCACGAAATGCAGCTGGATCGGTTCGACACCGCGATTCTCGTCGCCTTGCAGCGCGACGGCGCCATGACCAATGCCGCCCTGGCCGAGGTGGTCAACCTCTCGGCCTCGCAATGCTCGCGCCGGCGGGCGGCGCTGGAACAGGCGGGCGTGATCGAGGGTTACGCGGCCCGGCTCAGCGCCGCGAAGCTGGGCTTCGGACTGCGCGCCATCATCCGCGTCAACCTGTCGAGCCATGGCCAGCGCAAGGAGGACGACTTCGCCCGCTTCGTCACCAGCCAGCCGGCGATCCGCTCGGCCTTCTCGGTCTCGGGCGATGCGGATTACGTGCTGGACCTGCGCGTCCGCGACCTCGAAAGCTTCGCCGATTTCATTCACGGCCAACTGCTGCCGCATCCGCAGGTTGCCCAGGTGCGCTCGGAAATCGTGCTGAAGACGCTCAAGGACGAGCCCGGCGTCGCCCGTTCGACCCCGCCTGATTTCTCCGTTTCAGAAATACCCTCGGGGGTCCGGGGGCGGAAAGCCCCCGGCAGCAGGGCCCAAGCTCTACTCGGCCGCCTGCCTGCGCGGCAGCACCCAGTTCGGCCGGGCGAAATGGCAGGTATACCCGGCCGGATGGCGTTGCAGGTAATCCTGATGCTCGGGCTCGGCCTGCCAGAAATCCCCGGCGGGCCTCACCTCGGTCACCACCTTGCCCGGCCACAGGTGCGAGGCATCGACATCGGCGATGGTTTCCTCGGCGATCCGGCGCTGCTCGTCCGAAGTGTAATAGATCCCCGAACGATAGCTGGGGCCAAGGTCATTGCCCTGGCGGTCGGGCGTGGTCGGGTCGTGGATCTGGAAGAAGAATTCCAGGATCTTGCGATAGCTGGTCCGGGCCGGATCGAAGGTGATCTCGATGGCCTCGGCGTGATTGCCGTGGTTGCGATAGGTGGCATTGGCCACGTCGCCGCCGGTATAGCCGACGCGGGTCGAAACCACGCCGGGCAGCTTGCGGATCAGCTCCTGCATGCCCCAGAAGCAGCCGCCGGCCAGGATTGCCGTCTCGGTCATTGTGCGTCCTCCACCTGGTCCAGGTAATCGCCATAGCCCTCGGCCTGCATCCGGTCGCGCGGCACGAAGCGCAGCGCGGCCGAGTTGATGCAATAGCGCAGCCCGCCCCGGTCGCTGGGCCCGTCATTGAAGACATGGCCCAGGTGGCTGTCGCCCTGGGCCGAGCGGACCTCGGTGCGGATCATGCCATGCGAGACGTCGCGCAATTCGCGCACGTTCCCGGCCACGATGGGCGCGGTGAAGGCCGGCCAGCCGCAGCCCGAGTTGTATTTCGCCGACGAGGCGAATAGCGGCTCGCCCGAGACCACGTCGACATAGATGCCGGGTTCGAAATGGTGGTCGTATTCGCCGCTGAACGGCCGTTCGGTGCCGTTCTGCTGCGTCACCCGGTATTGCTCCGGCGTCAGGCTGGCCAGCGCCTCTTCCCTGGTCTTCGCGTTCATCGCGGCCTCCTTTCGTTGCGATCGAACCCCTATGTGGGGGCTCGATCGCGAAATGGGAATGGCCGCAGGGCTCAGGCGGCGGCCTCGGCCGCCAGCGGCCAGGTCTTGGCCACCATGGTCAGCACGTCGTATTGCGCCACCACCTCGCCCCGCTGGTTCGTCACCCGGCAATCCCAGCGCACCTCGCCATGCTGGGCGTTTTCGCGCGGATTGATCTCCTTGCAGGTCAGGCGCACCTGCAGGCTGTCGCCGAAATAAACCGGAGTCAGGAAACGCAGGTTGTCCACGCCGTAATTCGCCAGTACCGGGCCGGGGTTCGGCTCGACGAACAACCCCGCCGCGAAGCTGGCGATCAGATAGCCATGCGCCACGCGGTCGTCGAAGAACGGGTTCGCCCGCGCCGCCGCCTGGTCCATATGGGCATAGAAGGTGTCGCCGGTGAAATGCGCGAAATGCTCGACATCCTCCAGCGTGATGGTGCGGGTGGCGGTCACCAGCTGGTCGCCGATGCGCAACTCGGCCAACGACTTGCGGAACGGATGCTCGCCCGAGCGGGTCGGCGCGCCCTCGATCCAGCGGCCGGTGACCGCGGACAGCAGGCGCGGTGTGCCCTGCACCGCCGTGCGCTGCATGTAATGCTTGACGCCGCGGATGCCGCCCATCTCCTCGCCGCCGCCGGCGCGGCCCGGCCCGCCATGGACCAGCGGCGCCAGGGGCGAGCCATGCCCGGTCGAGCTTTTCGCCACCTCGGCGCTGCCGATCAGCACCCTTCCATGCCAGGGCGCCGCGCCCAGCACCAGCTTTTCCGCGACCTTTTCGTCGCCGGTGAAGACCGAGCTGACCAGCGAGCCCCGGCCCATCCGCGCCAGCGCCACCGCCTCGTCCAGGTCGTCATAGGGCATCACGGTCGAGACCGGGCCGAAGGCCTCGACCTCATGCACCGCCGCGGCGGCCTTCGGCGCATCGGCATACATCAGCACCGGGTTCAGGAAGGCGCCGCGCTCGGCATCGCCCGAGGCCACGCGCACCGCGTCGGGGTCGCCCGCGACGATCTCGGCCACGGATTGCAGGTCGCGGATGCGCGCGCGCACCTCGGCCCGCTGGTCGAGACTGGCGAGCGGCCCCATGCGCGTGGCCTCGTCGCCCGGCAGACCCAGCGCAGTCTTGTCCAGCCGCGCGCGCAGCGCGGCGACCAGCGCCTGCACCTGCGCGCGGGGGGCGATGACGCGGCGGATGGCGGTGCATTTCTGCCCGGCCTTGGTGGTCATCTCGCGCGCGACCTCGCGCACGAACAGGTCGAACTCGGCGGTGCCCGGCACCGCGTCGGGGCCAAGGATCGAGGCGTTGAGGCTGTCGGCCTCCATGGTGAAGCGCACGGAATTGGCCACCACCGCCGGATGGGACTTCAGCTTGCGGCCGGTCCAGGCCGAGCCGGTGAAGGTCACGGCGTCCTGTTCGCTGACATGGTCCAGAAGGTCGCCGACCGAGCCGCAGATCAGTTGCAGCGCCCCCTCGGGCAAAAGCCCGGTGTCGATGATGCGCCGCACGCAAAGCTCGGTCAGATAGGCGGTCTGGCTCGCCGGCTTCACCACGCAGGGCACGCCGGCCAGCAGCGTCGGCGCGATCTTTTCCAGCATGCCCCAGATCGGGAAGTTGAAGGCGTTGATATGGACCGCCACGCCTTCCAGGGGCGACAGGATGTGCTGGGCCACGAAGCTGCCGTCTTTCGACAGCACCTCGACCTCGCCATCGGTCAGCACGCGGGCATTGGGCAGTTCGCGCCGGCCCTTCGAGGCAAAGGTCAGCATGGTGCCGATGCCGCCCTCGATGTCGACCCAGCCGTCGGCCCGGGTGGCGCCGGTATGGAGGCTTTCGGCGTAGAACTCCTCTTTCCGCGCCATCAGGGCCAGGCCCAGGGCCTTGAGCATCCCGGCGCGTTCATGGAAGGTCATGGCGCGCAGGCTGGCACCCGCGGCCCGGCCATGCTCCAGCACACCCGCGAAATCGAGCCCGGTCGAGTCGATCAGCGCAACCGGCGCCCCGGTCGCGGCATCCAGCAGGGTCTGGCCTTCCTTGGCGCCCGGCGTCCAGCCGCCGCAGACATAGCTTTCCAAACGGCGCAGCGTGGTCATCGCGTTTCCTTCCAATCCTGTTCGCAACGAGGCGCGGATGGCCGCGCCCCTGAAATCAAAGGCCGAATGCGGCCAGATGCTCGGCCACCAGCGTTTCCCAGCGGGCCAGCAGTTCCTCGTTCGGCTGGTGGCGCAGGCCAAAGCGGCGCAGCGTCTCATAGCGCGCGGAATGGGCGGCGCCGAAGCCCGCCGCGACGCGCGGGCGCCAATAGGCCAGGCTTGCCTGCACCCCGTCGCGGTCGCTTTCGGCCAGCGCGGCCAGGCCTTCCAGGCCCAGCTCGGCATGGCGCGCCTCGCGCGGGGCGATCTCGCGGAAGACCTCGGCCAGCGGCGCATAGGAGACGCGGGTCAGCTCGGTCATCTGCACTCCGGTCGCAAGGCCCTGGAGCACGTTCATCACCACCGCGTCGGTCCAGCCGGCAATCGGATAGTGGAACACCGACAGGCGCATGTCGCCCTCGCGCCGGGCGGCGCCGATGTCGGCCTCGCGATCGACGCGGGCGGCCCAGTCGTGGCTTTGCTGATAGCGGCGGCTGTCGGTGCCGAAATCGGCCATGACCGCCAGCACGCGCTCGGCATGGTCGGCCTTTTCCAGCGTGATCCGGCTGGCGGCGATCCGCTCCTTGATCGCCGGGGCGAAGTTGATCGCATCGGCGAAGCCGGCCGAGGCCGCCAACTCGCTGTCGACGAAGCTGGACATCAGCCGCAGGAGTTCGCCGCGATAGCGCGGCGGCACGTTGCCGGGCGAGGTCAGCACGCCGCCCTGCGCGAGGTAATCGTCAAGATTCATGGTCTGGGTCATGGCTGCCTCATTCGTCATAGGTGACGACCACGCGGTCGCTGATCGGATAGGCCTGGCAGGACAGGACATAGCCAGCGCGGACCTCGTAATCCTCCAGCGCGTGGTTGATGGCCATTTCCACCTCGCCCTCCAGCACCTTGCAGCGGCAGGTCGAGCAGACCCCGGCCTTGCAGGAATAGGGCGCGTCCATGTGGTTGGCGATGGCGGCATCCAGGATCGTCTCGCCCTCGCGCGGCATCTGGAAATTGCGCGTGGCGCCGTCCAGCGTCACCGTGGCGGCGGTGCCATTGCCCTGCGCCGCCGCCTGCTGCGACACGGCGCGGGCCTTGGCGCGGCCGGGCTGGCTGCTGGCGAACAGCTCGAACTTGATCTGTTCGTCCTTCAGCCCGTGTTCGCGCAGGGACGCGGCCACCGCCAGCATCAGCCCCTCGGGGCCGCAGATGAAGGCGGTGTCAAGCGCGGTCGGGTCGATCCAGTGCTGGAACAGCGCCGCCATCTTGCCTTCGTCGATGCGGCCGGTGAACAGGTCGATCTCCTGCGCCTCGGCCTTGAGGATATGCAGCACCGAGAAGCGGCCAAGGTAGAGGTTCTTCAGGTCCTCGAGTTCCTCGCGGAACATGATCGAGTTGATCTGGCGGTTGGCATAGACCAGCGTGAACTGCGATTTCGGCTCGCGCGCCAGCACGGTCTTGATGATCGACAGCAAGGGCGTGATGCCCGAGCCCGCCGCCACGCCCAGATATTGCCGCTCGGCCGCAGGGTCGGTTTCGGTGTGGAACTTGCCCATCGGCGGCATGGCGTCGATTTCGACGCCCGGCGCCAGGTTCTCGTTCGCCCAGGTGCTGAAGGCGCCGCCGTCGACGCGCTTGATGCCGACGCGCAGGCAGCCGTCGTCAACGCCCGAGCAGATGGAATAGGACCGGCGCAACTCCTCGCCGTCGAAGTCGCGGCGCAGGGTCAGGTATTGCCCTTGGGTAAAGTCGAACAGCGCCCGATCCTCGTCGCGCGGAGCCAGGGTCACGACCACGGCGTCGCGGGTGTCGCGGCGCACGTCGGTCACTTTCAGCGGGTGGAAGCGTGCCATTTGGGGTATCCTTCCCAAGCCCTTACAGGCATTTGAAATAGTCGAATGGTTCCAGGCAGTTCTTGCAGCGATAGCTCGCCTTGCAGGGGGTCGAGCCGAACTGGCTGATCTTTTCCGTGTTGGTGCTGCCGCAGCGCGGGCAGGCGATGGTCAGGTTGTGACCACCCAGCCGGGCGATCCGGCCCGCCAGCACGCCGTCCGCCGCGGTGCCGTCCACCGGCGGCGCGATGCCATAGCCGCGCAGCTTGTCGCGGCCTTCGGGCGTGATCCAGTCGGTGGTCCAGGGCGGCGACATCTGCCGTTCCAGCCGCAGCTTGTCGATGCCGTGGCCGCGCAGCGCGGTCTCGATGTCCAGGTTGATGATGCTGGTCGCCGGGCAGCCGGAATAGGTCGGCGTCACCTTGACGACCAGCGTGTCATCCTGCCAGGCCACGTCCCGGATGATGCCCAGGTCGGTCAGGCTGAGCACCGGGATTTCGGGGTCCGGCACCTCGGCCAGCCAGTCCCAGACCTGCGCGATGCTGGGCGCGGCCATCCTACCAGCTCGCACC
Source organism: Paracoccus sp. N5 (assembly GCF_000371965.1). NCBI lineage: Bacteria > Pseudomonadati > Pseudomonadota > Alphaproteobacteria > Rhodobacterales > Paracoccaceae > Paracoccus > Paracoccus sp. N5. The sequence goes on from NZ_AQUO01000003.1 coordinate 295,265, forward strand.
GGGATAGGCGCGTTGCAGGAACTGCATCTCGGCCAGGATATAGCCCAGATGCTCGGTATGGGTGCCCTGCTTGCCGCCCTTGTGCGCGAAGGCACTGTCGGGAAGCGCCAGCGTCGCCTCGGCGAAGACCGCGCCGACCGTCGCCAGCCAAGGCTCGCGCAGGTTGGCCGGATCGGGCAGGATGCCCCGCGCGGCGAGTTCGGCGTCCTTGGCATCGGCCAGGAACATCTCGCCGGTATAGGACCACAGCGCCTCGATGGCAGCGGTCAGGCGCTGGTGGCTTTCCGCCGTGCCGTCGCCCAGCCGCACGATCAGGTCCGAGGACCGTTCCAGGTGATAGGCCACCTCTTTCGCCGCCTTGGCGGCGATTTCCGCCACCCGCGGGTCGGTCGAAGCCGCGGCGCCCTTCAGGAATTCGTGGTGCCAGGCGTCGAACAGGAACTGCCGCATCAGCGTATGGCCGAAGTCGCCGTTCGGGCGCTCCACCAGCAGCAGGTTGCGGAAATCCCAGGCGTCGCGCAGATAGGCGAGCTCGTCGGCGCTGCGGCCCTGCCCCTCGACCTCGGCGGCGAGCGCCAGCCAGTTCTGGGTCTGGCCGATCAGGTCCAGCGCGACGTTGGCCAGGGCAATGTCTTCCTCCAGCGCCGGGGAATGGCCGCACCATTCCGAGACGCGATGACCGAGGATCAGGGTCGAGTCGCCGATGCGCAGCAGGCATTCGAACAGCGCCTGTTCGCCGGCATCGGGGGCGGGCACCGGGGGATGGGCATGCGCGCCCTGCATGCGGGCCAGTTCCGCCACTTCGGGCGTGTTCATGTCGGGCAGCGAGGGCATCACATATGCCCCACTTCGTCCGGGATGTCGAAGAAGGTCGGGTGGCGATAGACCTTGCTGTTCGAGGGCTCGAACAGCGGGCCCTTCTCGGACGGGCTCGACGCGGTGATCTGCGCCGAGGGCACGACCCAGATCGAGACGCCCTCATTCCTGCGGGTATAGACGTCGCGGGCATTCAGGATCGCCATTTCGGCGTCGGGCGCGTGCAGGCTGCCGACGTGGCGGTGGTTCAGCCCGTGCTGGCCCCGGATGAAGACCTCCCAGAGCGGCCATTCCTTGGACATGGTGTTCTCCCTTACTTGGTCGCGGCGCGGGGCCGCATGGTCCTGGCGGGTTATTCGGCGGCGACGGCGCGGCGGGCGGCGGCCTTCTCGGCATGGACGACCAGCGCCTCGCGGAACCAGGCGCCGTCGTCCCAGGCCTTGACGCGGGCGCCCAGCCGGTCCTTGTTGCAGGGCCCGTTGCCGACCAGCACGTCGTAGAACTCGGACCAGTCCGGCTCGCTGAAATCGTAGCCGCCCTTCTCCTCGTTCCATTTCAGGTCCGGGTCGGGCACGGTCAGGCCCAGGTATTCCGCCTGCGGCACGGTCTGGTCGACGAATTTCTGCCGCAGCTCGTCATTGGTGTTCATCTTGATCTTCCACGCCATCGACTGCGCGGAATGCACCGAGTCCTTGTCGGATGGCCCGAACATCATCAACGAGGGATACCAGAGCCGGTTCAGCGCATCCTGCGCCATGCGCTTCTGCGCCGGCGTGCCCTGCGCCATCTTCATCATGATGGCGTAGCCCTGGCGCTGGTGGAAGCTCTCCTCCTTGCAGATGCGGATCATGGCGCGGGAATAGGGGCCATAGCTGGTCCTTTGCAGCGGCACCTGGTTCATGATCGCCGCGCCGTCGACCAGCCAGCCGACCGCGCCCATGTCGGCCCAGGTCAGCGTCGGATAGTTGAAGATCGAGGAATATTTCATCTTGCCGGCGTGCAAGAGTTCCATCAGCTCGTCGCGGCTGACGCCCAGCGTCTCGGCGGCGCTGTACAGATAAAGCCCGTGCCCGGCCTCGTCCTGCACCTTGGCCAGCAGGATCGCCTTGCGCTCCAGCGTCGGCGCGCGGGTGATCCAGTTGCCCTCGGGCAGCTGGCCGACGATCTCGCTATGCGCGTGCTGGCCGATCTGGCGGATCAGCGTCTTGCGATAGCCCTCGGGCATCCATTCCTTGGGCTCGATCTTCTCGCCGCGGTCGATGCGCTCCTGGAAGGCAAGCTCCTCGGGCGTCAACTCGTCGCGGGAATTGCTGCCTTCGGATTTCACGAGCTGGGCATACATGGCGGGCCTCCTCAGACGCGTTCGATGATGATGGCGATGCCCTGCCCCACGCCGATGCACATGGTGCAAAGCGCGTAGCGGCCACCGCTGCGGTGCAGCTGATACATGGCGGTCGTCACCAGCCGGGCGCCGGACATGCCCAAGGGATGGCCCATCGCGATGGCGCCGCCGTTCGGGTTCACATGCGCGGCGTCATCCGGCAGGCCCAGGTCGCGCAGAGTCGCAAGCGCCTGACTGGCGAAGGCCTCGTTCAATTCTATCACATCCATCTGCTGGATGGTCATGCCGGCGCGCGCCAGCACCTTTTTCGCTGCCGGCGACGGGCCGATGCCCATGATGCGGGGCTCGACCCCGGCCGCCGCCATGGCGACGATGCGGGCCCTGGGGGTCAAGCCCTGCGCCTGCGCCGCCGGGCCCGAGAGGATCGCCAGCGCCGCCGCCCCGTCGTTCACGCCCGAGGCATTGCCGGCCGTGACCGTCAGGTCGGGGCCGTTAACGCCCTTGAGCCGGGCCAGCGTTTCGGCCGTGGTGCCGGGACGCGGGTGCTCGTCGGTGTCGAAGACGATGGGCTCGCCCTTCTTCTGCGGGATCGTCACCGGCACGATCTCGTCGGCAAAGACGCCGGCCGCCTGCGCCGCTTCCCAGCGGGCTTGGCTGCGGGCGGCGAAAGCGTCCTGGTCGGTGCGGCTGATGCCGAAATCGGCGGCCACGTTGTCGGCGGTCTGCGGCATCGAGTCGATGCCGAACTGCGCCTTCATCGCCGGATTGACGAAGCGCCAGCCGATGGTGGTGTCATAGACCGCGTTCGCGCGGGAAAACGCGCTTTCCGCCTTGGGCATGACGAAGGGGGCGCGGGTCATGCTCTCGACCCCGCCGGCGATGACGAAATCGCAATCGCCCGCCTTGATCGCCCGCGCCGCCATGCCGATCGCATCCATGCCCGAACCGCAGAGCCGGTTCACCGTGGTCGCGGGCACGCCGATGGGCAGGCCGGCCAGCAGCACGGCCATGCGGCCGACGTTGCGGTTATCTTCGCCGGCCTGGTTGGCGCAGCCATAGATCAGGTCATCGACGGCCGCCCAGTCGACGCCCGGATTGCGCGCCATCAGCGCCTTCAGCGGCACCGCCGCCAGATCGTCGGCCCGAACCTGGGCCAGCGCGCCGGCATAGCGCCCGATGGGGGTGCGCACCGCGTCGCAGATGAAGGCTTCCTGCATCCCGCTTTCCTTCGTGTTCGTGAAAGACCGGCGATTCTCCCAATTCGCCGACCGATTGGTCAGCTTATAGCGCGGCAAACATCACAGATAAAGCAAAACTTGCGCTTTCCTGTGATGTTTTGTCGCGTACCGATATAAGCAATTGAAAGAGCGATGAAAAATCAGGCCATGCCCACCAGCCGGGCCTGGGTCAGCGCGGTCTGGGCCGGCAGCGGACCGTCCACGCCTTCGAACCGGGCGGCGATGTGGCGCTCGGCGCCCGGGGTCAGGCGGGCATAGAGCCGGTCGAACAGCGCGCGCGCCGCACCGCCCTGCCAATCCTCGGGCAGCGCCTGGGCCGGCAGGCGCGGATCGCGCAAGAGGACATGGCGATAGGTCTCGACCAGCAGCAGCCGGATCACCAGCGCGGTCTCGTCCGGCAGCGGGCCGGCGGATTCGACCGGCAAGAACCGCGCCAGCATGTCGCGATAGCGCGCCTGCAGGGCAGACAGGTTCCAATAGCGCGCCACCTCGGCCAGGGGCTGCGGATCGCCGGCCGGAAAGACCAGCGCGCCCGGCGGCAGCGGCTGGCCGCGGTCCGGGCGGATGAAGACGCCGGGCGCCATCTGGCCCAGCCGCAGGTGGCGGGCCTGGTCCTCGGGCAGGTCGGGGGCGTGCAGGATCTGCCAGCCGCGCGCCGGCGGATCGGGCGCATAGAGCAGCGTCGCAGCGCGCTGGAACTCTTGCCCGGCCGAGGCGTCCAGCCGGTAATAGCTGCGCCGCCCCGCCCTTTCGCCGCAAAGCCGCTTGGCTGCCACCAGGCGCGAGACCGCGGTGCGCACCAGCGATTCGCTGATGCCGACGCGGTCGCAGATCTCGATCAGCGTGCCGGTCCACAAGACGCCGCCGCGCGGCACCACGACATCGCCATAGACCGTGACGATGAACGAGGCCGAGCGCAGCTCGGTCCCGGCCAGGATGCTGCGGATCAGTTCCTCGGGCGTCATGCTGTCGCATAAACCGCATCCGCCGCCGAAACGCAAACGGGCGGCCCAGGGACCGCCCGTCCGCTTGCGATGGCCAGAGGCTCAGACCTGGTCGCGGCCCGAGGCCAGGATGCAGAGCAGCGTGATGACCGCCGCCGCCAGCAGGTAATAGCCGACCGAGGCCATGCCGTGATGCGTCTGCAACCAGGTCGCGGCATAGGGCGCCAGCGAGGCGCCGAAGATGCCGGCGAAGTTGAAGGTAATCGAGGCCCCGGTATAGCGCACCCGCGTCGGGAAGGGCGCGGCCAGCGCGGCACCGATCACGCCATAGGTCAGGCCCATCAGGAACATGCCCAGGGTGATGAACAGATAGATCGAGCCCTCGTGGCCCGCATC